>CAYLLE010000040.1:0-15758 GCA_964384485.1 uncultured Spirochaetales bacterium
TATGAAATTATGGCCTTTTCTTAATCACAAAAGGAGTTGACCGGGATTTGCTGGGAGTTGACCGGGATTTGCTGCGGACGTACCCGGGGGCTTGCTGGTATGAACAGGATATTATACGGTACACTGGTTACCGCAGACAAATAAAGGAGCAGCACCCCGTGAATTATCAGCTTGAAAATATTCCCGTCTGGAAAGCCTATGAAGCAGGAGCTTCCTGCCCGCTGTGTATCCTGGAAGACAAAGCCGAACGGCAATATATTTCTTTCTATCTCGGGAATTCGGTGATGGCCCCGGAGATAAGGGTAAAGATAAATAAGTCAGGTTTTTGTCCCGATCATTGGAAACAGCTTCTGGCCGGCCGGAATAAATTGGGAATGTCATTAATGATATCTACCCATCTGGAAACCATAAAACCGCTTTTGGAAAAAGTGATCAAAACCGGAATTAACACAGCGGGAAAGAAAGCCCAAAAAGAGGACACAGCCCCGGCGGGGATGGTCCGGGAGTGCCCGGTCTGCGCCCGGATCGATCATGCCCTGGATAACTATTCCTATACCATTGTACATCTGTACAAAAATGAGCCCGATTTCCCTCCGGTTTTTTCAGACTCTTCCGGATTCTGCCTTCCTCACACACCAAGAATGATTTCCATGGCTTCCCGTTTTCTGAATAAGAAGCAGAAGCCGCTGTTTATACATGATATGCAGAAGATATATCTCGGGAGAATCCAAAAATTGGAAGAAAATCTGAACGGATTCCAGCAGAAGTTTGATTACCGGAGCGAGGGAAAGGCAATGACCCGGGAGGAGCAGGAGGCGGTCCGGGAAGCTGTTCTGTTTTTGGGGGGATCAATTGATGAAGATACCTGACTCTAATATCTCCAATATTTCCGTCTTGATAAAGTTTCAAAGAGGTGGTACTCTATACAATATAGTATGAACGATGTTAAGATTTGCTCCGATCAAACTATAAATGACCACGCGATGAAGCTGAAGGTGTGCGGCCATCCCCTGCGGCTTAAACTTCTTTGCATGATCTCCCGGGAGGAAAATCCCTGCGTCTCCGAATTGTGGGAGTGTCTCGATCAGCCACAACCGGTAATTTCCCAGCATCTAGCCACGTTAAAACGGCATGGTATTGTTAACGCGGAAATCAGCGGGAACAGAAGGATTTACTCGATTATCGACCCCTTCGTCGAAGAGGTAATCAGAGCTATCAGCTGAAGCCTGACCAGACCGAATTGCCCGGCCGGATTGCACTAGGACAGGCTGGATTTGTCTCCGGTTCCTAATTTGTCACCTTTGGCAGGGTATCCGCGATAAAATTGATCACCGCGGTGGCGACTCCGATGATTCCAGCCGCCCAGCCGGTAACCACTAAAATATTGGACATAGCCTTTTGAGTTCCCGCCCACAGATTTTTCCCTACAAGAATGTGATCTCCCGGTTTTACCGGTGTATCCAGATACACTTTCGTTTTCTCTCTGTCCGGAGTGATGATATATATCTTCGAATCGCTCCCCCGGTCGGGATGAATCCCCCTGGCTCGTTCGAGATAATCACGGACGGTATAACCGTTTACGTACCCGAATGAACCGCCGGAAACCACTTCACCGGAAACAAGTACATTCATGTTGGTAATTGGAACAACCAGATAATCTCCCGGAAGAAGGGTCATGTCCCGGTTCGCTTCCTTGGAATCCCACAGTTCCTCCAGAAACGGAACCGGAATACGTTCTCCCGTCTCGGTGCGGAGAATGAAACTGTCTTCCGGCACGGCAAAGGGAGTGGGACCGCCCATCTGCTTTAAAACACTCAACAGCGTCATACCCGGCCGGTAGGTAAGGGCGTACCGGACCGCCGAGGTGGGAACCGCCCGGGGGGTTTCACCCTCCTGGGGCTGCCCGTAGAGGGCTCCTTCGGCTATTACCTTTTCATGAGCGTCTTCCGCTGAGGGAATGGAGATCCTGTCTCCGCTTTTAAGCACTAAATCGGCAGGATTTGCTTCCTGCAGTTTGTCGAAATCGAGCCGCTCGTACCGGCTGTTCTCGCCGACCCTGAGGGCATAGGCTTCGCTTATCTGGGCGGCTGGATCCAATCCCCCGGCCAGGGCGATTATATCGTTTAAAGTTTCATCCGGCAGGATCTCGTAAATCCCCGGCTCTACTACTGCACCGGTTAAATTGACAAAACTTTCAATTTCCGGGATAAAAATACGGTCTCCCGGCCTGACGTACGGGTTTTCTGCTGTTTCTCCATGAGTATAGAAGTCAAGGAGATCGTACGTCCGTCTGCTGGTTTCCGAAAGAACCGATACCCGCCGTATACTGCCGTTTTCGGTGAACCCTCCCGCGTAGTCGACCACTTCGGTCAACCGTGTAAACGAATTAGCCATGGTCCATCCGGGGAAATACACGCTGCCGTAGACCATTATCTCGAAGGGAGCCGGTTTGCTCAGCCTGAAATCGGCATAGTCAAGCAGCAGGGCCTTCTTTACCCGGCTGATCACTTCCTCTCTGAGTTCCGTAAAGGACAAGCCTTCCGCGTCCATGGTTCCGATAACCGGAATTTCGATGCTATAGTCATTCTGAAGGATCAGGGGATACTGTACGAGCGGGCTTTCTCCTCCCTGGGCCGCTCCGAAATCAATAAGGAGCAGGTATTCATCACCCGGGAAGGGCATATAATCTTCCATATGCAGAATCTGTCTGCTTAAATCTCCTTCAAGCTGCCGGGGTCTGGTTATTTCCTCCGGTTCTTTGCTTCCGTACCCATTTTCTGATTCCTGGGTGTATACGGGCATCATTGCGAGTAACAGAGCTAAAACTAAAATAACTGCGGTGGGTCGGTAAAGATTCATACCGAAATATTATCAGGATATTGAAGACTAGGCAATATTACGGGTATCCTGAGACCAATGAGCATACTTAACAAATTTACGTTCGGAGAGTTTACAACCTCTGTAATTTGTTCCGGTGCAAATACCCTGTGGGACGGGCTGCGGGATAACCGCGTGGTCGGGGTGCTTGACCGGGGCGCCGCCGAGGCATATCCGGAAGAGACCGGCGGTTTTCCCGGATCAGCCGCTGTGCTTGAGCCGGGGGAAGAGCAGAAAACCTGGGATAGTGTGGAATCGATTCTGCGTCTGGGAGTATCCGAAGGGATGAACCGGGACGGTATTATCGCCGGCGCGGGGGGCGGCGTGGTGTGCGATATTGCCGCGTTCGCCGCCTCGGTTTTTAACCGGGGGTGCGGGCTCATTTTGGTTCCGACTACCCTGCTGGCTATGGTGGATGCATCCCTGGGCGGAAAAACCGGGATCAACTTCTCCGGTTATAAAAACCTGGTTGGAACGTTCTATCCCGCCCGGGAGGTGCGGATATATGTGCGATTCCTTGAACGGCTCCCCGGCAGGGAGTACAAAAGCGGGATGGCCGAAGTCATTAAGACAGCGCTCTTAGGCGAGCCGGAACTCAGGAATAGTTTGGATCAGGAGAAGGAAGGGTGGATGAATAGAGACTCCGGTGTCCTCGCGGACGGTATCGGCTATTGTCTCGGTCTGAAGGGACGGATAGTGGAAGAGGATCTCCGGGAGGGAGGAAAACGGGCTCTTCTCAATTTCGGCCACACCTTCGGCCACGCCCTGGAATCCGCAGCCGGTTTGGGGAATATTACCCATGGTGAAGCGGTGGCGTGGGGAATGGCGAAGGCCCTCGAAGCGGGAGTCGAGACCGGCATTACCAGCCGGTCATACCGGAATATGTGTAAAAAGCTTATCGAATCTTATGGTTTTGATACCGGCATTAAGGTGGAAAATTTCGATACATTTAAGGCAGCCCTCCTGCGGGACAAAAAAAACCGGAAGGGAGAGGTGCGGTTTATCCTGCAGCGGGATTTTGGAGATACGGTAATAACTCCGCTGGATCCGGATCTGGTACGCAGGATTGTGACATCCTAAAACGATTCCAGGAGTTTGATCAGCCGGCGGTATGTTCTGTTCAGGGATTCCGCTGATGTTTCGTCTAAATCTTCCGGGAGTTCATCGGTCAGGATTTCCAGGCTGGAAAGGGATTCCGTTACAGCGGTTGAAAAATTACGGACAGTACGGAGGATATAGCCACCGTGACTGTCGCTGAACAGTCCGGTGAAACCCAGGGTGGTGCTTCCCTTTTTTACCGGCCGGATTTTCAATATCCGGTCAAGGTTAACGCAGAGTTCCGGTATGTTTCCGCTTGAGAATCTTCTTCTGCCGGCGTCTCGGGTTTCCAGATCCCGGGGAAGGTCGATATGCCTGATAATCGGTATGAGTTTTTTCAGTTTGTATCCGTTTAACAAGGTGTAATTTCCGTACAGGATTCTCCCCCTGAGGTTGTTGTACTGCGGAATAAGGGGGGCGTTTTTCTGCTTGATTTCCCGGGCAATGCTGTCCCAGGGAAGGAGGGCAATTTTTTTCTTTTTCCCTTTATACGGTTCCAGGGTAAAAATTTCCGCGCCTATCTTAATCTGCCAGGTGGTATCCCGCTTCTTTTCCGCGGTTTTTTTATTTCCCTTCCCGTGAAGCATCAGGTTCCGGGCTATTTCAGGTGAAATCCGGGGGAGCCACGATTCCTCCAGCGGTGAAACCGATCTGGCCCACATTTTCGAAGTCCGGACAATTTCTCCCGCCACGATATACTGGGGTGTTTCCTTGAACAGTACCGAACCGGGATGGATCTGCACCTTCTCGGCGGTCAGACTCCGGTAGGCCCATTTTCCTGACCGGGCGCACACAAACTGTATCAGTCCCTTGGCGCAGGCGCAGAGAAAGTCCGATACGGGACCCCCTTCCTGAAGGGGAATGTTCATCTCCGATACGATTTCGGAAAGCTGTGTTTCGATGTTCGCTATCTCGTCCATGGTTTGACGGTCCAGATAATACGTCTCACAGAACCGGTCCTTGTCTTTTGCCGGTTTATATGCCTTGAGCAGTTTAAGGTAGGAGACAAAATCACCGTGATCGTCTCTGAATGAATGGTGTGCCTTCCGTGCGGCAACCTCTTCACCCTGGGGCAGAATGAAGGGGGTGTGGGCGGTCAGGAAAGATGTGGCGGTTATCACTTCCCGAATTACTCCGGGAAATGTACGGATTGCCGCGACGATCATCCGGGAATGTTTCGGGAGAAGGGGAAAACGGGCCATCATTCTCCCGATCGAAGAAAGGGTGTTTTCCGGCGTCAGGGCTTCAAGGAGCCGGAGGGTTTCCACGGCTCCGAGTATACCGGCTTTTGGGGGCGGTGAAATGAAATTGAAGGTGTCGAATTCGGTAATCCCGATTTCGGCCATCCGGAGCACTACCTCGGACAGATCGGTGCGGAATATTTCTTCCAGGGTGAACAGGCTGCGGTGTTCGAAATCTTCCTTGTAGTAGAGCCGGTAGCATGTGCCGGGTCTGGTTCTTCCGGCTCTGCCTTTCCGCTGATTGCTCGATGCCTGAGAAATTGGACCTTCAATCAGTGAAGACGTGTAGGTCCTGGGATTGTAAAAATTCATTTTGGCGAGGCCGGAATCAATCACCTGGGTAATGCCGTCGATGGTGACACTGGTTTCCGCGATATTCGTCGCCACAACCACTTTTGTTTTTCCCGCGGGCGCAGGAGGGAATACCCGTTCCTGCTCCTCTTTGCTGAGCCGGGAATAGAGAGGTAAAATGTGGAGCTTCCGGCGGGCATTTTGAATCATACCGAGTTCATCGATACAGTCCTTTATCATTTTTTCACCGGAAAGAAATATGAGAAAATCTCCGGGCGTCTCTTTTTTGTTCACGGATCGGTCGACAATTTTTCTGATTGTCTCGAGGAGTCCTTCGTATGTATCGGACTGGGGGGGAGAATAGACCACTTTAACCGGATACATGGGAGTATCGATCCGGACCACCGGGCAGGACCAGAAATATTCGGAAAAAACCTCCGCGTTAATAGTGGCCGAGGAGACAATAACACGGAAATTCGGCCGTTCTTCCAGAACCCGTTTCAGCAGACCCAGGATGAAGTCGATATTCAGACTCCGTTCGTGGGCTTCATCGACAATGATTGCCCCGTATTCGGAAAGATAATAATCGGCCTTCATTTCCTGAAGCAGAATACCGTCGGTCATTATCTTGACCCGTGTATCCGGTCCGGTCTCGTCTTCGAAACGCATTTTATAGCCCACGAATCCCCCAACCGGGGAGTTAAGCTGATTTGAGATATAGTCGCAGACCGACAGGGTCGCAATGCGTCTGGGCTGGGTTACCCCGATCACCCCCTGTTCGGCGTAGCCGGCTTCGTGGAGTATAAGCGGGAGCTGGGTCGTTTTTCCGGATCCGGTAGGACTTTCCACAACAATGACCTGATGCTCCTTCAGGGCATCAATTATCCGCTCCCGCTCCTGATAAACAGGAAGATTCTGAGATATCATAATCTTATTTACCAAGCAGACGGGCGGCTGTCTGGACCGCGTTCTTTTCGTCCAGATTCGGGAAACTCTCCCGGGTTACCAGGTTCTTTAGATTGACCCTTCCCTCCCGGATTTCGTCTTCTCCGCAGATGATCCCTAACGGAATATTCCGCCGTTCGGCGTACGCGAACTGGGCGGCTATTTTTTTCGGTTCCGGGAAAACTTCACTTCCCATTCCGTGATTCCGGAAATTCTCCGCCAGCCGGTGATAAAACGGGAGAAATTTTTCGTCCATGCAGAAAATCAATACATTACCGGGATAATCCGGCGCGGAAGATGCCTCCATCCCCTCCAAGGCGGCCAGAAGCCGGTCTAACCCGATCGAACCTCCGACGCCGGGGATCTGTTCCTTGGTATAGAGGGAAGCAAGATCGTTGTACCGTCCGCCGCCGCAGACGCTTCCGATGGACGGATTTCCGGTGAGAAAGGTTTCGAAAACAAGACCGGTGTAGTAATCGAGTCCCCGGGTGATGGAGGGATCAATAACCGCCGATCCGGCGAGTTCGGTATTTTCTATAAGGGATAAAAGTGACCGGAGCCGTTCCACGGCGGGATCATCATCTCCTACTGCCGATGCCATGGCGTCCAAAGTTTCGGCCGAGGTATTTTTCTTTTCGATAAAAGCAAGTATTTTTCCGGCAGCAGCTTCGCCGGTTATGTCCGTGAGCTCCTGTTTTACTTTCTCCTCGCCGATCTTTGCTATCTTGTCCACGGTCCGGAGAATTTCGGTGTCCCTGTTTGCCGTACCGAGTCTGGAGAGGAGGGACCTGAATACACCGCGGTGGGATACGCGGATTATCACATCACCCACCCCTATTTTTCTAAACGAGGCGTCTACCATGGACAGAACCTCGAAATCGGCCGAAACACTGTCGGCGCCGACGATATCAAAGTCACACTGATAAAACTCCCTGAACCGTCCCCGCTGGGTGTTCTCACCCCGGTACGCCTTGCCGATGTGGTAACGCCGGAAGGGCAGCTGAAGTTCCTGCAGATGCAAAGCGATATACCGGGCAAAGGGAACGGTAAGATCGAACCGCATAGCCACATCCCGTCCGCCGTGATCTTCGAACCGGTAGATCTGCTTGTCGGTCTCCCCGCTTCCTTTTCCAAGCAGGATCTCGGTATATTCCAGGATAGGCGTGTCGATGGGGACAAAGCCGAAGCTCTCGAACGTCTCTTCCAGTTTCCGTTGAAGTTCTTTCCGTTTTAGTTCCTCTGCGGGCAGAGAATCCCGGAACCCTTTGAGGACCCGGGGTTCGATTATCTTTTTCTTTTCCATTATTATGCTCCATCTCCATAATATGGGTATGGAAAGATGGAATCAATAGAGAGAGTTAAAGTCTGCCCTTTTTATCGGCATACTCAAGGACTTCCGCCCCCACGGCAAGGCTCCGGTCTCGGGAACCGCTGTTTATTTCGAGCATAAGGCCTGTTTTTCCTTCGGTAAGGTCGATGAGCCGTTTGTATTCCTCCGCGGCGCCGTCGCTTTTCGCGATATCCGGATCCCAGATCCGCCAGAATCCTTTTCCCGTCAGAGCCCGGAGACTTTTATCTTCCGGGTTATAAGCCGGCTGCGGATCGAATCCGATGAATCCCCGGGTTTCGGCCATCACTTCGATATTCTGCTGATATCCCATACAGCAGTGCAGGGTGACTCCTCCGAAGATGTCTGAACATTCTTCAATGTAAGGACGCGCGAAATCCCGGTAGGTTTGGGGAGACAGAAAAGCGGCGTTATCATCACTGAAGTGAACACCTTTCGGAAAGGGGTAATCCGAATTCCAGCCGATCCCGTTTTTAACGAGGGTTTTTTCGTGCTTAAGATATTCCACAGTGGACTCGGTCAGGATGGAAAGATACCGGTGCACCGGTTCGGGCTGGTCAAACATGGCGAGCATTAATGGCTCGGTGTGTACAATCTCCGTGGCCAGATCGATGGGCGACTGGGTATCGCTCGGGATAAAGGGAAGGTCTCCCCACCGCTCCTGAATCTCCACAGTCCGGGACAGAAGTTCAGGGTAAAAACCGTGTTCGTGAATGTTGTCTATTTTTTTAAACTCCGCGATTCCTTCGGCGGAATCGATCCGGGGTTTCGCGTTGATCACATTACCGATAAAAATTGGTTCGCATCCGTACGCGACGGCCATGAGGTACGCGGTCCTGCCGAAGCCGGGCTGGATGTACGGAATGTTATGGAATCCCGACTCCATGGCTTCCGCTTCAACATTGAATCTGCCGATGAGAAAAGCGAAATCATCTTCCTTATTATGATAGAACTGCCCCTGATTCAGTTCGGGACCGGAGGCCTGCCACCTGGGCTTTACTGCCACATTCTGTTCTCCCTCCGCCAGGCGGCTCAGCCGGGCAAGGTTTGCTTGTATCTTTTTCTTGTCGTAATATTTCGGTTCCATAAACTGACTCTATTCCTTTTTTTCTGCCTTGTCTTGTTATATTTCGGCAAATGCCGGTATTATTTAATCATCTTTAACGTCTGAACAGAATCATTTACATCATAATGTTTCTGCCGGAATTCCAGAGGAGTAACCCCGTTGTATTTCTTGAATATTGAAAAGAAATAATTTGGATAGGTAAACCCGACCGTTTTTACAATGTCGTTAACCGGATCCGCTGTTGTCGTTAGAAGCTTCTTCGCTGTTTCTATTCGGACATTATTGATAAACTCGGCGATAGATTTTGTCGTGTGCTGCTTAAACAATCTGCCTAAATACACCGTTGATAATGAATACTTTTCGGCATAATGTTCAGCGCAGAGCTGATGATCCGGATAGTTTCGCTTGATGTCTTCGATTATATCCCCGACAAGCTGGTTGTGGTTGTTTTCCTTTTTTACCTGGAACAGGGGAATGGTTTCCGCCAAGTAGGAGAACAGCTGTTCCTCAATTTCGGCGGCGGTGTCGCAGGAAAAAAGAGAAGATAGCGGTGATTTGATATTTTCGGCAATTCCGGTAGCCGAGTTTTTTCGGTACCGGTCCAGCGCTGAATATACCGAGAGAACCAGCCGCTGCAGGGCGGTTTGAAACGCTGTCTGAGAGAACCCCCTGCTCGTACCCAGAATTTCCCGGAAGACAGTTCTGCTTTCCCGGAGACGGTTCATAAGGAGCATTTCCGTAAACAGTTTTTCCTTCTGATAAGGATAGTCATACCGGGAGCTTGGTTTTGAGCCGTGAATACTGCAGTCCAGAATACACCCTGTCCCTTCAAAATACCGGTTCCACGAAACATCCATGGCTTCGGAGTAAACCGTATAAATATCCCGTATAATCCCTTCCCCCCCATCCGCGCGGGTAATGCTGACGGATATGGAGAGGGAATTTTTAATCTCCCGCTGGATTCCCCGAAAAAAAGGCATATCCGGATTCTGATTATCCCCGACGGCATTGATTACGGCTATGGTATCATCTTCGGAGTCTACAGCTTCCCATGCGTGCCCCGGGATAAATTTTCCGATAATGCTGATAATCGAATTTTTCTTTTCTTCCCGGTCTTCGGGGCTGAACTGATCACGGAAGGAGGTGTAATCATCAATCCGAAACAAAAAAAGCCGAAAATGATCGTACAGCGTAATATTCAGACTGTGCTTTTGAAAACGGGCCGATAACTCCTCTTCCGAATGCTGTTCCTCCCCGTGAAGGAGGCGCCGCAGGAAATTATTTTTCTGGTACCTTTGGTTTTTTTTCTTTTCCATTTCCAGTTTGGAAACCGGCGCGGAAAGTTTCCTGCTCAAGAAGATGATGACCGGAATACCGACCGCCAAAAACAGAAGCAGAAAAATCAGGGTGTTCCGGCGCATTTTCTGAATTCCGGAGATAACATCGGAGTAGGGGATGATACTTATGTACCGCCAGTTTAATCTATATTCTTCCGGTATTACCGCTTCGGGATACACATAGGTAATCAAACTTTTCTGTCCGTTCAAGTGCGCGGTAAAACTGCCGATCTCATTTTCCGCTTCAAGCACCTTCTTAACGAAATCATTTTCACCGATATTCTGAATAAGTTGATGATCCAGAGTGCTGATCATCGTTTTTCCTTTTTCGTTTAGTACGATAACTTCTCCTCTCTTTTCCGGATAAAAAGTATTCATGATTCCCTTAAGGAGATCTTCGGAAAAATTCAGGACGATGGCGTTAGGATACGTCGATTCCGATGCCGGATTATCGAACATGATGTACGAAAATACATTGTGTTCTATAGTAACGGTCCCTTCGGCGTTTCCGGTGATGATCCGGGGGATGGGAACAAGATGATTCTGCTTCTTATTGGTTAGGTAAGAAAGTATTTCCTGATCATGAAAAATGTCCTGGTCATAGATAAAGGTGTGCTCGCCGGTAAAGTATATCTTTTCTATACCTCCGTTATATAGATAGATAGACCGGAAGAAGGGTGATGATGCCTGGTACGATGCCAGTCGGGTACTCCCTTTCGATATCTGAACAGGTTCAGGCGAGTTTTCGAAGAGGATAGACCGGACATCGGTATCACGGTACATTTGAATCAGCATCAGTTTTACCCAGTCGGTCATCAGCTGGGTTCCTGAGCATAATTTGAGAAGATTATCGGTTACGTAGGTAGTGACCTGCCGGGCGGCGATCTTTTCGAAATTGATGTAAAGGATCGATGATACGGTTATAACGGTAACCGTTATAAGCATGAGAAACGAAAACAGTACTTTGGAAAAAAATGAACGTTTGTCCGGTTCTGTCTTTTTACGGCTCATAAATATGGTACAGTATATAATTTGACGCGGGAAAACGCAAATTATACCTTTTTTTGTTCAGAATTTTGAGTATGTTCGAATTTTGTAGTCCCTGTCCGCCGTCGGATTCGTTAAAATTTAGAATCATTCTTCGGAATTTTAAATTTACAGGAAAACAAGTCCTCCCGTATCATGAACAAGATTTACGGGGGATATATGTTTTCGATAAAAAAGACGAACAAACTGCAGTGGAAGTCATCGCTTGAACTTCTCGTTCTCACCCTGCCCGCGTTCCTGCTGGTATTTATTCTCAATTATCTTCCTTTACCCGGGATTATCCTGGCTTTCAAGAATTTTTCCTTCGCCAAGGGGATATTTCACAGCCCGTGGGTCGGCATTGAAAATTTCAGATTTCTGTTCATAACCGACGCGGCATTCCGGATCACCCGGAACACGGTGCTCTACAGCCTTGTTTTCCTTGTTGCCGGCAACTTTACTTCTATAGTTATCGCGCTCATGCTCTTTGAGCTGACAAACCGGTACACAATAAAGACATTTCAATCTCTTTTAATATTTCCCCGCTTCATCTCCTGGGTTGTCGCCGCCTATATGTTTCACACCCTGTTCAGTGTGGATTACGGTCTGTTCAACTCGCTGCTGGTACGTCTCGGTGGAGAACCCATATCGTGGTACTCCACTCCCAAGGCGTGGCCGGCCATCTTTCTGTTTGCCACCCTCTGGAAGGGGGCGGGATTCGGCAGCGTACTCTACTTCGCGACCCTCATGGGAATCGACGGCGCCTATTTTGACGCGGCTACTATTGACGGCGCGACAAAACTGCAGACTATCCGGCACATAACTCTGCCGTTTTTATATCCCCTTATCACCATTCTTCTTATTCTTGGAATTGGAAATCTGATGAAGGCCGATTTCGGTATGTTCTACAACCTGCCCAGGGATATGCCGACCCTGTACAACGTTTCCGATGTAATAGAAACATATGTTTTCCGTGCCCTCCGGACAATCGGAGATCCTGCCATGGCGGCAGCGGCGGATCTGTATAAGAACGTGGTCGGCTTCTTTCTGGTGTTCGGGGCAAACATGGTGGTCAAGAAAATTGAGCCGGATAATTCCCTATTTTAAGGATGACAGTAGATGAATCGTAATGCTATTAGAGACGTCAGTCAGACCATGCAGCTTTCCCTCAAGAGCAGAGCCGTCATCGTAACAGTACTCGGTGTGATGTCCTTTATCACCCTGTTTCCCCTTATAATGATTGTTTCCATTTCCCTGTCCAATGAAGTAGACATTATAAACCATGGTTTCAGCCTTATTCCTCACAAGGTATCCACCAGCGGGTACGATGTTATCTTTAAGCGTCCGGATAAACTGCTGAACGCGTACAAGGTTACCCTGCTGGTCACCGTGATCGGAACAGTTCTCTCCGTGCTGGTTTCTTCGATGATAGCCTATCCCCTTTCCCGGCGGGATTTTATTTTCCGGCGGTTTATGTCCTTCTATCTTTTTTTCGTCATGCTTTTCTCGGGCGGCCTGGTGCCGATCTATATCCTCATTACCAGGTACTTTCAGCTTCAGAATACCTACGCGGTGCTGATCCTTATGCATCTGGTAAACCCGTTCACGATTTTCCTCATCCGGGCCAATTTCCAGAAGATACCGACCTCTTTAATAGAATCGGCAAAAATAGACGGGGCCAGCGAGATGAGGATATATTGGCGGATCATTATTCCCCTTTCCACACCCGTACTCGCCACGGTGGCCCTGATCGTGGCATTGGGATACTGGAACGACTGGTTTACCAGTGTTCTCTATATTACAAATCCCAAATTGTACAGCCTCCAGATGCTGTTAAAGGTGATGATGGAAGACTTGAGTACCATTCGGAGGGACATGATGAGTCAGGAGATGCTGCGGGACATCCAGGTCCCGACCGAAAATCTGCGAATGGCCATGTGCCTCATTGCCATCGGACCTATCGTCATCCTGTTCCCTTTTCTCCAGAAATACTTCGTACAAGGACTGACCGTGGGATCGGTGAAGGGGTGAACCCGATCAGGACTTTTTAATAGGAATTGATTGAGCAAAAGGCTCTTATCAATATTGATTACCAAACAGGAGGGTTTTTATGAAAAAAATTTTAATGCTGGTTCTTCTTGCCGCGTTAACCGCAGGAATGGTTTTCGCCGCGGGAGAACAGGAATCATCAAGTTCAGCATCGGGTAAAGCAAAACCGACCACCTTGGTGTGGTACATGTTTTTTGATGACCAGGACGATTTGGACCAGGTGTGGTCTAAGGTCAACGAACATCTTAGAGAGACCATCAATGTGGAAATTGATTACCGGCCGATGAATTACACTACCTATTCCCAGAAGGTTCCCATCCTTTTCGCGTCGGGTGAAATTTTCGATATGCTCTGGATGTGCGACTGGGTTGCCGGGGCTACTTACGGGAAATTCGCCCAGGATGAAGTTCTGCTTCCCCTGGACGATCTGCTGGAAGATTACGGAAAAGACATAAAAGATAGTCTCCCCGGAAAAATCTGGGATCTTACCAGGGTCGAAGGTAATATCTACGGCGTACCCAATACCCAGAACTTTACCCGCTGGCGGGGAATGTGGGTTAAGAAGGATCTGGCCGACAAGTACGGATTCGATCCCGACCAGTTTAAATCCTACAAAGACCTGGAACCGTTTTATGAAAAGGTTTTGGCCAACGAACCGGGAGTGGTTCCATTCAATCACACCGCGGGAACACTTGCCCACATGAAAGACGGGATCGGCCCGGCACCCGCGTCGGTTCCGATGAAACAGCTTGGTTCCGGATTTAACGCCTACAGTGATGATCCCCGGAATTTCTACCACGAATTCATTGACGAAAAACACCGTGATTCAATCTTGGCGAACTGGAACGCCATTCATGACTGGTATGAAAAGGGATATATCCACTCCGACGCGCTTACCATAAAGGATGCCAGAGCCGAGATTAAAGCCGGTAAAATTGCTTCCAGCATCTGCACTCTGAACATTAACAGCGAAGCAAATTTCAAGAACGAAAACGGGTTTGAGGCTTATTTCTTCCCCGTTGCGACTCCCGAGCTCTCCGGGGTTACCGCGACCCTGAATACGATAAGCATAACCTCTAAGCATCCGGAAAAAGCCATGGAGTTTCTTAATCAGGTCCATACCGACAAGTATCTCTATAACCTTATGGTATTCGGCATTGAAGGAGAGCATTACAACAAGACCGGAGAAAACCGGATCGAACAGATTGCCGACAGCGGATACAACGCTATGTCCCGGCACTGGACCCTGGGCAACACCTTCCTCCGCTATATGACTCCCGGAGAACCCGAGGACCTGCATGAACGGGTGAATGAGCTTAATCAGTCGGCAAACCCCTCTTTTATGCCGGACTGGAGTTTCGACGACAATCTGGTGAAAAACGAAGTTGCCGCTATAGAGGCGCTTTGGGAAGAGATCGGGAAAGGCCTTGGATTGGGCGTTCTCGATCCCGATGATTATGTTGATACCTATATGGAAAAACTAAAGAAAGCAGGGGTCGAAAAAATCCGCGCTGAAATGGAAGTCCAGTTTCAAAAATATTGGGACCAGAAAGAATAAGTCTTCACTTCGGCTGACCGGCCTCCCCGTATGGGGAGGCCTTTTTGTTTAAACAGGATAGAATAATGAGAGAATGCATAAATCTAAACGGACTCTGGAAATTCCTCCCCTGCCACGGGGTGAACCCGGAACACGCGGCACCGGAGGAATGGGGCTGTCTCCGGGTTCCGGGAGAATGGCGCGCGGAAGCTGTCTGGCCGGCGATAGAAAATCCGGGACTTGTAGACCGGGGTTCGGGACCGGACTGGGAAACCTTCGGAAACGGGTCTTCGGTCTCCGCGGGGTGGCTCACCAGGGATGTTGCCGTTCCAGCTGAATGGAGCGGAAAAAGAATCCTGCTCACCCAGTACCGGCACGTAACTGAGCTGGAGGTATACGGAGGCGGCAGCTTCCTGGGCAAATTTGATTACCTCCGGGATTATCTGGATATCACCCAGGCCATGAAGCCGGGAAGCAGCGCGCCCCTTTATCTGTTTATTCCGGATGATTTCGGGGTTACCGGAGATCTCAGGCTGGAAACCCGTCCGTCCGGAGGCTGGATAAGCAGCGTACATGTCCTCACATCCGTTGAAAAGAAGCGGCTTTCTCTCAAGGCTGTGCTCCGGGATACGAACGGTGTCCGCTCCGTTTCTTTTACAGCGGAAATTTTCAAAGACGGGAAACCGGTCATTACCTTTACCGCTTCGGCACCAGACACCGAAATCGAAGAGAATACCGCGGTCATGTCCTGGCTGTGGAAGGATCCGGAGCTGTGGGACATCGGAAGGCCCAACCTTTACACGCTGCGGCTCCGGGCGGAAGGTCCGGAAATCCGGGACAGGTACGATCTGCGGTTCGGATTCCGTGAAATAAAAACCGCGGGAAAAAATTTCTACCTGAACGGCCGGCGGATCAATTTCCGGCCGGTAAACGGAACCGCGGC
>CAYLLE010000040.1:15858-25224 GCA_964384485.1 uncultured Spirochaetales bacterium
CACCCTTCCATTCTCCTGTGGGGTACCAACGGCAATGTCTTCGGCTCAGGACTTGGGATGGATCCCCGGAGTCTGGGAATACGGAAAGACCAGTGGTATGACTGTTTTTACTGGCGGAAGAGGCGAATCCCCCGGGGTGAAGAGGGATTCGCCCTGTTAAAGAAGCGTGATCCCTCCAGACCGGTTTTTGCCCATCACGGAGGAGGTATTGCCGATGTTTACACCCTGAACATGTATCTGAATATGACTCCTCTTCAGGAGCGGGAGGAATGGCTCTCCTTTTGGGCGGAACAGAGCGATATGCCGCTGATGCTCGTTGAGTTCGGCACCCCGATTCATGTTGCGCTTACCCGGGGCCGGACCGATTATCCGGAAGCCATTCAGTCCGAACCGTGGGTCACCGAATTCGCCGCGGTCTATTTCGGCCGGGAAGCGTATAGGCTGGAAAGCGGCACATACCGGAAAGCCGTACAGGACCGTTTTATCCGGGACCAGCGGTATCGTTCATGGCACGACGCGGATGAAATAAATAAAGATCCCCTGTTCCAGAAGCTGCAGGAGCTGTTTATCCGGAATACCTGGAGGAGCTGGCGGACCTGGGGAATTTCCGGCGGAATGGTGCCCTGGCATCTCCGCGGGACATGGGGGAAGGTTGACAATCCGGACACAGAGGTTTTCCCGGACCGGGAAAACCGGAAAATTACCCGGGAAGATTTTTTCTATCTGGACAGCGGTGAAGGACGTCTGCTGCCGGCCGGGAAAGCACTGAGGCGCTGCAACAGCAGTATTCTTCTCTGGATTGCCGGAAGGAGCGGTCATTTCACCGGGAAGGACCACAATTTCAGGCAGGGGGAAACCCTTGAGAAGCAGATAGTTATCCTGAACGACTGCCGGGAAGGGGCGGAAATTTTCTGCCGGTGGGAGATACGGATTGGGGATGAAGCTGCCGCTTCCGGTGAAATCCGGGGTAAGGCGGAGCCGGGTGAAAAATTCTCCGCGCCGGTACGGTTCCCGCTGCGGGAACTTCCGGATACGGGAAGGGCAGACGGTATCCTCTCCGCGGAAGGTACGGTAAACGGCATGGTCTGTTCCGATTCCTTCCGGTTTACGGTATTCAAAACGGTTCCGATCCGAACGGGAACATCTGAGGTACTCCTTATCGGAAACGGAGAACTGGGACGGGAAAACCCCGGCGGTCCCGATCTGACTAATCTGGAGGAGTATGTGAAGCGGGGAGGCCGGGCGGTTATCTTCGGCCAGGATCCGGAAGTTCTCCGGAAAAAATTCGGTTTCCGGGTAAGCCGCCATGTCTCCCGTTCCGCATATCCGGTTTCCGGAAACCATCCGGTTATGGAAAATCTTGAGGCCGAAAATCTCCGGGATTTCCGGGGCTCCGGTACCCTTGTGCCGGCGAAACCGGAATATCTGCCGGGAAAAACAAAATTAGGGAAATGGTGGTTCCCATACTACGGATACCATTGGGGAAATACCGGTTCTGTTTCGAGCGGTCCGGTGGAAAAACCTCACACCGGTTCCTGGACACCCATCTTGGAGTGTGAATTTGATCTGGCCTATACGCCGCTGATGGAGCTTTCTTACGGAAAGGGCCTGCTCCTGCTCTGTACCCTGGACTTGGAAAACCGTACCGAAGGAGATCCGGCGGCTGATATCCTCTTTAATAACATTGTACGGTATGCCGCGGAAAAAACCCCTGTCAGGAAGGGGCGGGTGATTCTATTGGGAGACAAAGGGGATAAGAAAAAGCTGGAATCTTGGGGGGTGGAGTTCGAGGTTTCAGATGAAATTGATGAGGAAGCGGTTCTGCACGTCATCGGGGAGAATTATCGGTGCAGCAGAGAAGATCTGATCGGCTTTGCTGAAAAAGGGGGAAATATATTTTTCCTGCCCGGTTCCCCCGGACACTCCCTGTTCGGACTCGAGATTCGGCAATTAAATTCGTACCGGAGCTCCCTGGAGGTACCGGAATGGCGGGAGTGCGCCGGATTAAGCTCTTCCGATATCCGGAGCAGGGCAGACCGGCCGGCATCTGTCTTCTCAGGGGATGCCGAACTCGGACTGGACGGGAGACTGGCCAGAAAAAAATACGGAACCGGCTCAATCGTTTTCTGCGCTGTAGACCCGGACCTGCTCCGGGCTGATGAAAGAACCTACCTCCGTTTTACCCGGTGGCGGGAAACCCGTCTTATTTCACAGGTTCTCGCGAATATGGGAGCCGGTTTTAGGTCGGACAGGCTTATATTCCGGCCCGTTCCGGAAGAAAGGATTTCCGTTTGCGGAGAGTGGGAAGTGTCTCGGGACGACGAAAATTGGAAGAAGGTGCTCCTGCCTGCACTGTGGGAGGATTTTGAAGGGGAGTACCGGGACGGATCCGGGGATGTCTATTTCCGGAAGAAGATCCGGATCCCGGAAGCATTCTCAAAGGGAGATTTACTCCTTTCCTTGGGGAAAATTGACGGAAGTGATGAAACCAGGTTCAACGGTGTCTGCCTTTCCGGAGGAGAACATTCTCCGGGGTGGCCCCACAACTATCCCAGGACATACCGGATTCCCTCTCATACCGTGGATCCCGAATATAATGAAATTTGCATCAAGCTTCACGGGCGGGAAAGAAAATTCGATGCCATGGGTGAGGGCGGATTCGCCGGACCGGAGGAAGACATGTATATCAAGGCCGCGGGGAAGGAAGCGGAGCCCGGATACTATCATCCTGATTACCGGGAGGACTATATTCTCGGTGACGAGCCGTACCGGTATTTCAATTTTTAACACCTGGACAACAGCAATTCCCGGAAATCCCAGAATTTGCTGTCTTGACAACCGGCTGGTTTCCGCAATAATGATTGAAAAGGAGCATACTATGAAGAAAATGATTCTTGTCGCACTGGTCTTTCTGGCCGCTTTTTCTCTTTCCGCGGATATATCCGGCGTCCTTGATGAAGCGGATGCCCTTAGAAAGGATGGAAACTTCAGCGCTGCCGAGTCTCTGCTGGAATCGAATCTGAGCCGCGCGGCTTCCGGAAGCGAAAAGGCCGAAATCTACTGGAGGCTGGCACGGCTTAAGCTCAATACCGGTGAACGTCTGGCCGATAAGGGCGGGTCGAATTCCGAACTGATCGACCTCTATTTGGCCGGTCAGGATTACGCGGAAACGGCAATGGAAGCCGACCCGGACAATCATTTAGGGTATTACTGGAGTTCAGCCAATATCGGAAAATACGGACAGGTAAAGGGCGTGTTAAAAAGTTTAGCAAAGGCAAAACCTATGCGCGAACTTTTGACAACCGCCATATCACTGAAACCAGATTTCCCCGATGCCTATTTTGTGCTGGGTCAGCTCTACGAAAAGTTACCCGGAGGAATAATCTCTTTTGGTAATGACGATTACGCTGTATCCTTGGGACGGCGGGCGGTTGATCTTATGGAAAAAGAGGTGAGATCGGGTGATCGGGAAAGGATCGATTATGATTACTATATTCAGCTTGCATCTCACCTGATCGAACGGGGATGGAACGAAGCACAGCGGGATAAATATCATGCCCGAAAGAAAAAGCGTTACCCCTCCGCGGACAATGAGCTGGAGCGGGGATTTTATTATGAAGGCACCGTTTCCATTCCGAATAAGGAAGATGAAGAAGAAGCTGAAGACCTGTTGAATTTTGTGATCGGTAAAATAGAAGCCATGGCTAATCCATCCGAGGATGATGTGATGGATCTGAAAAAAGCAAAGGAATTAATGGAAACGCTGTAGCCGCTTGCGTAAATCGAGTTTTCTATGAATCAGGGCTGTCCGGGGACGCGGACGGCCCGTTTTTTTTCCGCTTCTTGTCCAACAGACTTGCCTTTACCACTTCCCCCGCGCCAAACTTTCTTCTGATTGCCAGTACCGCTTCTTCTACCGTTTTCTGCCTGTCGTGATCATCCCGGAAAAGCTCCTGCTGCACCGGAACCTCCGCCGATTCAAGCTCTTCCACCCCCACACCCAGGAGCCTTATTGGAGTGTATCCGTCCCATCTTTTGTAAAACAGGGAAAGGGCGAGCTGGTACAGTTCCTCCGAAGAGTTGATCCAGTGTCTGACTGTTTTTCGGACCGTATGTGTAGTGAAGTCCGAGAGTCTGAGTTTTACCGCGGCGGTCCGGGAACGGAACCCTTCCTCCAGGAGACGGAACATCACCTGATGGCTTAGATCCAGAACGGCCTTCTCCAGGCTATCCCGGTTTTTTGTATCCCGCTGGAATGTCGTTTCTGAACTTAAGGACCTGCTCTTCGGTTTCTCCGAGTGCACCCCCGGGTCCAGTCCCCAGGCTGCCCGGTACAGGTAGGTTCCCGCCGCTTTTCCCATGGCGTTCTGGAGCAGCCGTTCGCCTATTTCCCGGATTTGCGGAATCGCGGTTATATTCAGTTCCTTAAGCCGGAGCCGTGTCTTTTCTCCAACACCCCAGAGCGATTTAAGGGGGAGCCGGTCCAGGAATTCGGTTTCAGTTCCCGGAAGTACCTCATACAGGCCGTCAGGCTTATCGTAATCCGAAGCCAGTTTTGCGAGAAATTTATTCGGCGCGATTCCTATCGATACGATCAGTCCTACCGCTTCGGTAATTTCCGTTTTTAACCTCCGCGCGGTATCAGCGGGTTTCCCGAAGAGCCGTTCCGTTCCGGTCATGTCCATATATGCTTCATCCACCGATACCTGCTGGATGACAGGAGAATAACTCTTCAGGATCATCATGATCGATTCAGAAACTTCCTGGTACCGGTGCATCCTGACCGGAAGAAAAATTCCGTTCGGACACAGCCGGCTAGCCTGTGATATGGGCATCGCGGAATGAACACCGAACTTTCTTGCTTCATACGAACATGCCGAAACAACCCCCCGCTGTCCCGGAAGGGCTCCCACAATGACCGGCTTGGTCCGGTATTCAGGATTATCACGCTGCTCCACGGAAGCGTAAAAGGCGTCCATATCGATGTGGAACCAGATCTTCTTATGGTCCGTCACGGCACTGTTCCCTGCAGGTAAAGCCGTTTTTCCAAACGGATCATGGGGTTGCTCTCTTCGGTTTCCTTGAGTGTTTGAAGAGAGATACATTCGATGCTGTAGCTGAAATCGGGTGAACCAGGAACGGTAAAAACAACTTCCAGCGGCTGGGGAGGGTTTTTCCCGATATTGAATACAACCCGCCTTCCCTGATTCATGATAATGGGCGGGAAATTGGAGTCGTAAATAGTAATTTCTACTTCCGAGTCGATCCGGAGGTTGTAGATATAGAGCGGCACCTCCGATTCAATAACAGTCCTTATTCGGGTCCGCCGGAGAAATTCCTTTTCCTGTACGGTAAATCGGACCAGATCCGGAATGTACTCCTTGGCAAATGTGAATGATGATGAACGGGTCGTGATGTCGTGTATCCTGTCGCCGTAAGAAAAAATGAACGTGCCTAACGCGGCCGGGCTGGAAGCGGTCAGTTTCCGGGTCTTAAGGTCCATATCGATCCGCTCTTCCAGCCGGACCGGCTGAGGATTCTCGATGCTGTAGGGGGAATAAAAAATCAGGTAACCGGTAAGCCCTGCCGCCAGAAGACCGGAAATCCAGAGGGAGCCTTTTAATGAAATATTTTTCCACTTCCGCTTTGGGTGGCGTATAACAAAATCGAGCCTGATTAGCATCAGCATAAACGGGAGTGTCACAAAAGCGAGGAACAGATTTCCTTCCACGGCATCAAGTATTGCCAGACCGCTCAGCATTCGTTCCGGCAGGGTGAAGATGTCGAGTGCGGCTTTATAGAGCCAAATCGGGGAAAGGAGGAAGAAAACGGTCTTCAATAACCGGTTCGCGGTAACGGAAAAACAAAACGCGAAGAAGAATGCCCAGACGAAATAATAACTGATGGATACGTCCACTGCCGCGAATATGAAAATATCGGTAAAAAGGAAAAAGATGGCGGCAGCGGAGTAAAAGCTCCCTTTCTGGGAAATCGGGAGCCCCCGGAGGCCGTGAAAGATGAAGGTGAACAGAAAGACGGCCAGAGCAATCTTGAGCAGAAAGAAGGGAAGGGGATTGAACTCCCATAATTCGGGAAATCCCCGGAGCTGCAGAAATCCCTGTACGATTAAGGTCGAGGTAAACAGGAGGAGGAAGATAAGTCCGAGCAGCAGGGGAAGATTCCAGAAATTTTTTCCCACTGTTCTAAGGTATTTTCCTACTCTGTTCCGGAAAATCAGACCGTAGGCGAAAGAGAAGCCGAGTACACCTAGCAGTATCAGGACATACACATTCTCCGGAATTATCAGAAAAGAGGATTGAATTTGAAAAAAAAGATAATGCCGGTCCCACTGTTCAGGGAATCCGTTCTCATACCGGTTTATGACGGTGCCGGCAAACTCCAAAAAAGAAGCGATCCACTGTTCTTCCTCTACCGGATCAGCCGCGTATCTGCCTCGGATCCCGACCGCGGGGATATCGGCTTCCAGAAAAGCCGCTGCCGAGGTTTCCGTATCGGAAAGTCCTACCCGGAAGGCCTGATTCCTGTTGCCCAGGATCAGAAAGGGAAGTCCGGTATTCTGTATAGAGACCGCGGCGTCTTCCACTAACCACTTGGGAGCTACCGTGCTGTTTCCTCCGGTTTCAAAGATCACCCTGCCGGGGAGTTCGCGCATATCCAGGTAGATAACCGCTGTCCGATTCTCGGCCGTATACTGATCGAGAAAAAGTCTTGAGCCCATGGGATAATAATCTTCCTGTCCCTTTTCAGCTCCCAAGAAAAGAAATTTCAGCGAAACCGGCGGTTCGGATTCCGTCTCCGCCAACTGAGTGATGATCCCGAGCCCCAGAGCCAGACTAATCGAGTAGTCTTCTTCCGGCTCAGCCTCCGATGAATGCGACAAAGGCACCGCGAAAATAAGGGTATCCTCTTTCTTTCCGGGAATATCTGCTTCCACGATGCTGGAAAATGAATGTCTCCCTTCAAATCCGTGAAACTCGATAATACGGTTTTTGATTCCCTGTTCATTAAGCACGGAAGTTATCAATTTACGGGCCTTTTCTTCCCCTGCCGAACCTTCAAGGCGTGGGTAATATGAGCGGAATTTTTGGAAATATTCGACTATCCGGGTGATTATTCCTATCTCCTGACCCTGTGAAAAAAGGCTTTGAGCTGATACAATAATAATGAGCAGTAATAGAATCCCTGTTTTTTTCATCTACCGTGTAAGGATAGATGAAAGGGATGTATTTATCAATATTTTGCAACAGCCGTTTGCAGAAAGGAGCAGCTATGGATCTTCTTCCTGAAATTGAAAACAGAGTCAGTATAAGAAAGTTTAAAGATACGGCAATTCCCAAGGAATCGGTAGAACGGATTTTAGAAGCGGGCCGTCTCGCCCCGTCCGCTAAAAACAGACAGCCTTGGAGGTTTATTGTAATTCAAGATAAAGAGAAACGGGATAAAATAAAGACAGCGGCGTTCTCCCAGGAACACGTGGGCTCCGCGCCGGTTATAATCGCGGCCTGTACAACCAATGTTGATTATGCCATGCCCAACGGACAAATTTCTTATCCGATTGATTTGAGCATCGCTCTTTCCTATATGTCTCTCCAGGCGGTCCGGGAAGAACTTGGAACCTGCTTTATAAGCACTTACGACGAGGCGGATATTAAATCCATACTGTCTGTTCCCTATTCCATGCGGGTCGTGCTCTTGCTTTTAATCGGTGAAGCGGCTGAAACACCTATGCGCCCGCTCCGCCACGACACGAAACGGGTCATCTCCTACGATCACTGGTAGTTTAACGGGAAACCCGATATCCCGCTTCGGCGAGTGCTGATTCGGCTGCTTTTACTTCATCCCATTCAGCGGGTCCGTCCGCATAAATGATGCTGGATTCATGACCTTTACCCAGGAGCAGAACCGTGTCCCCTTTTCCCGCGGAGGAGATTCCGAAGCCGACCGCCTGCTTCCTGTCCGGGATCTTTTTAACTTCAGCGCTTCCCCGGCATCCGGCAGCAATCTCATCTATGATCGTCATAGAATCTTCTTCCCTGGGATCTTCGTCGGTAAGAACGAGCAGGTCACAGAAATCAGAAGCGATTTCACCCTGAAGAGGCCGTTTCTCCCGGTCCCGTTCACCGGCGGACCCGAAAACGGCGATAAGTCTGCCCTGAGTATACGGTTTAATCATGCCGAATATCTTCTGAAATGAGGCAGGGGAATGGGCATAATCCACAATCACCGTGAAGGGCAGATCCTTTCCTACCATGGTCATCCTGCCGGGCATGCTCCGGAGACGAGCCGCGGCGGGAAGAAACTGTTCCGCCGGATATCCCGTAATCAGGGATGCCCCGGCCATGGCGGCGAGGTAATTTTCCACGTTGAAGAGCCCCGGAAGATAGAACCGTGTTAAAACCGGTTTGTCCGTCTCCGGCGCGGACAGCCGGAATGAGGTACCCCGGATGTCGGGCTGGAGATCCAGCGCCGTGAAATCTGCTTCCGGCCGCTCGAGACCGTATGAATGTGCCGGCACCGCTGAGGCGGACCGGAAATAATCGAAGTCTGAGCTCCCCATGTTGATTACACTGAAGGGCTTTTTATAATCTAAGCCTTCCCGGCGGACCTGCCGAAACAAGTTTGCCTTGTCGTGCCGGTAATTTTCAAAGGTGCCGTGAAACTCCAGGTGTTCATGGGTAAGGTTTGTAAGGATTCCGCCGGTAAACTCGACATTCCGGAGTCTGCCGGTTCTAAGGGAAAGTCCGTGGGAGGATGCCTCAATAACCGCGCACTTTTTTCCGTTCCCGATCATCTCGTCGAGAAGCCGGTGAACCAGCGGCGCCTCCAGGGTCGTCTGCCGGTAACTGTTTTTTTCTTCAGTTTCCGCGGTTTTTATGAGTGCTGTGGTGATGAATCCGGTCGGAACCCCCGCCGATTCGAGGAGCTGGCTTAAATAATACACCGTACTGCTTTTTCCGTCCGTACCGGTTACACCGATCACGGGAATCCGCCGGGACGGGTAATTCCAGAATGCCGCGGATACTTCCGACATAAGTCTGACCGGATCAGCGGTCTTGATGCTGACACCGGCTGTTCCGGAAAACTCTTCCGTATGCACAATGCCTGCCGCGCCCCGCTCGACGGCATCCGGTATGTACTTTTGACCGTCCGTGTGCAGACCCGGGAGGGCGAAAAAAAGGTCTCCCTTCCGGACATGGCGGGAATCCCAGGCGATTCCGCCGATCAGGCAGTCAGTATTGCCCCTGACTTCTATCTCGGGTGAGTCTGGTATAAGTAATTTCAGATTTTTCACCCCGTAAATATACGCTTCCCGCCTAGGTGTGTCCAGAGACCCGCTCTGCCGGC
>CAYLLE010000041.1:0-4714 GCA_964384485.1 uncultured Spirochaetales bacterium
TATATATTATATGTAATTATGGCCACTTCTAAATCTCACAAGGTGTTGGCCGGGAATTGCCGCTCCGGGGCTTTTCTACTGATACTTTCTTCTATTATAATGGCATTTTTAACAACTAAACTTTGAGGAAGATACATATGCCCTGGAATACCGTAAATTGGAATGACGCCAAATCAAAAATCAGCGCAGGCCGGTGGGCTGAAGAATTATATAACACCATCAAATCAGAAACAGCAGAATGGATTTCCAATACCCGAAGACAGCCGGAAAAACAGGAATGGATTACCGGTTGGTATCACAACTATTTCTGTCCCGAAGATTCCACCAGGCTTAAGTGGGATATAGATTCTCCGGACCGGCACATATGTCCTAATTGCGGAAAAGTGTATACCGATCAGAAAAGGAAAGAAGCATGGATCCAGTATTACCGGAGCAGAAACAGCGGTATGATGAAAAATGCCTCCATCCTCTACCGGCTGACCGGCAATGATGAGTATTCGGCATGGATCCTGAATCAGCTTGATTTTTATAAAAAACACTACCAATCCTGCGAACCGCATGGAGAATGGGTGGGGAAAACAAAGCTGATGGGTGAAACACTGAGTGAATCGCAATGGATGATCAATATACTTGACGCCTTAGCAATCCTCGGTGACAAGGTCTCACCGGAAGAAAAAAGTCCTTATATGGAAACATATTCAAACCCGCCGCTGACCTCCTGCTGCCCCAAAGGAAAACAATTCCGAATATACGGGCAACCATGAATACCGCAATATGCATGGCCGGCCTATTTTTTACGGATAAAAAAATGGTTAAAGCCGCCATGGAGGACGATTTAGGGGTAAGACCCCAGATGACGGAAGCAGTAACCGACGAGGGATTCTGGTATGAATGTTCCGTTCAGTATCACTTTTTGGCGGCCCATTCCCTTCTGTCAATATTCCGCTGGCTTGCAGCATACGGGAAACTGGACAAACAGCTAAAGGATCTTTACCGGAAGATGCTCCTTTTCCCCAGAGATATAGCTTTTCCGGATGGATCTCTGCCGAACCCTCATGACGGTTTCACCGCTCCGACACTCTCCCGGCTGAAATACATTCTTGAAGAAGCACTCCCGATTTTTCCCGGTGATACCGAGCTTTTAAGGCTTTATTCCTTATTAAAACAAGAGTACGGTGAAATGAGGAATCTCAATACCTTGCTGTTCGAACAGGATACCACAGAAATTGAACCGGCAGATATTACCGCCCTTCCCTCCCGCTCATTTCCGGGTTCCCGAATTACCATGCTCAGGAATGAGAACGCCGCTGTATTTTTTAAATACGGTCATCATCTTCACGGACGTCCCAGCCATGCCCACCCGGATCAAATGACGGTGGAATATTATTTCATCAATGAAGTGATTAACCGAGATTTAGGCACTCCCGGCTACAGTTCTCCATTAATGCTGAAATGGTTCCGGACATCACCTTCTCATAACACCGTCACCATGGATCAGCGGAATCAGGATTCCCTGGAACCGGGATCCGCGGTGGTATTCGATCGGGATAACAACCGGACAGCGGCAGAAGCAAAACGGGTCTACAAGGAAGGAGTCAAATACCTTCGGGATCTTAAACTCACGGATAATGAATTGACGGACATCTTTTCCGCTGAAGCCGGTGAAGAACATACCTTCGACTGGTTCACTCACGTTTCCGGTAAGCTTGCCGTTGAGGCTGATCTATCCTGGGAAGATACAGTACTGGCTGAACATGACGATTCGAGTCCTTACCATCATTTATACGGCTTGCAGAGGACAGCGGCCGACGGCGATGTAACTTTTCTCTGGGATTTTCCCGCGAAAACCGTAACCGCGGAACTAAAGGGGATACCGGGAACTGAAATATACCGCTTTAAATCGTACGATCTCCCGGCCACAAACCGCAGGGACGGAATAATGATTCGAAGGAAAGGACAGAAAGTAGATTTTACCGTGGTATGGCGTTTCCAGCCAAAAAATAATATATTAAACAAATGAAGGAGGAACAGGATGAAACAAAATAACCGGATTATTTATGCCGTTCTAAACGCGGTTTTTTACATTGGAACTGTTACTGTAGGTATTCTCGCGAACACCCTGCCCATAAACGGCGTAACCACGGGCGAATTATCCGCGAAATATCCGAATCTTTTTGTACCGTCCTCTATTACGTTTGCGATCTGGGGCCTTATTTATCTCCTCCTGGGCGTTTTCGTTGTCTATCAATTCGCCGCGTTATTCAGCAAAAAGATCGGTAACACCGCATTCATTGAAAAGATAGGTCCCTTTTTCATTTTTGCCTCCATCTTTAACATCGCCTGGTTATTCATTTGGCATAATCAGGTTGTTTGGCTTTCTTTCATCACCATCACATTGCTCCTGGTATCCCTCATCTTTCTTTATCTCAGGTTGGGTATCGGGAAAACCGGATTCACGAAACCGGAACGGATCTTTCTCCAGATGCCGATAAGTGTCTATCTCGGATGGGTAACGGTCGCGGTAATTGCAAACGCCACGGCTCTCCTGGTCGATTTAGGATGGCAAGGGGGAGGCCTGACCGAAGAGTTCTGGACTGTCGTCATGGTCGTAATTGCCGGTCTATTAACCCTGTATATTGTCATGACCCGTAATGATGTACCCTACGGACTCACTGTTGCCTGGGCGCTGCTCGGTATTATCATGAAACGGTTCAGCGGCAGCGGACCCGCGGAGATAAGTATAGTAGTTGCCGCTTCCATCATGATTTTTTTGATTATTGTACTTTCTTCATTCAAAGCGGCAAAGAAACGGATATACCGTTAGTGATTTTTATGATTGATAAACAATCCCCCATCTATTTATAATAAGGCAATACATTACTTAAGGGAGCGTTTCCCGAATGCCTGAACGTACACATCCCCACATTGACCCTACATTTCCTGACGGAATTGAAGCTGACACAAATCCGCCGGTTTTTGTCTGGAAACCGGAAAGCAAAAAAGGACCATATACGTTCCTCCTTAAAACTGAAGACGGAAAAGAGTTAATCCGGAGAGAAGACCTTCATTTCCCCCTTTATCTGCCCGACAAAAGAATCCCGCCGGGCCGGTACTTTTGGCGGTGGAAATCCGGAGAAAGCTCCCGGAACGGCTCATTCCGGATCAGCAGCACAGCTCCGGTTGTAGAGGTTCCGGAAGCAGAAAAACTGCTCGCCATGTTTCCGTCGGACCATCCGGAGATATTTACCGATACTGATAAAGCATCCGGACTAATGAAACAGTATTCGGAAAATCCCTCTACCCGGCAGAAGGAATGTGTGGCATACGCCGAGAATGTACTCAAAAAGGACGGCAGAAACACAGGATTTTCCGGCCTCCGTCTTCCGGAACACCGGATGAAAGAACCGCCATTCCTGCCCGACAGGAACCTGGATTATTCGGCCTTTTTTAATACCTGGTACAGGATAATGTGGGATACCCGGTTGTTTTGTTATGAAGCCGAAACAGCGGCCGCGGCATTCCTGCTTTCCAGGCGAAGCGAGTTCGCCCGAGCGGCATGCCGCAGGATGGCTTCCATCTGTTCCTGGGACCCCTATGGTTCAAGCTCGGTGTTTCATAATGATGAAGCTCATATGCCGATAATTTGGCACGGACCAACATGCTGCGACTGGATATGGCACGAATTTACCCCTGAAGAAAGCGATATTGTGATAGAGGGAATGACAAACCGGGGGCGGGAAACCTTCCGGCTCCTTACGGAAGAAGCTGTTTACGGGATTGACGACTTTAGTTCTCATTCCGGGAGGGAAATTATCTTTCTCGCTATGCTTTCTATTTTGTTGAAAAACGAAACCCCGGAGGCGGCTGATTGGTTCACGTGGCTCCGTCCTATTTTATGCGGTGTATGGCCGGCCTGGGGTGAACCGGACGGCAGCTGGGCGGAAGGACACTCATATGCCCGGCCCTATGTTTCCATCATGACTTTGTTTACGACGGCGTTAAAGGAAGGTACGGGAATTGATCTTTACCGACGTCCCTTTTGGAAGAACCACCTGAAATGGCAGATGGAAGGTTTTCCGCCGAATGCCGACTGGACAGGATTCGGGGACACGGGGCCTGTCTGGAAAAACACCCTAACTGCTGCCGCCCATCTTGTGGAGGTAATGGCGCGGCAAACCGGTTATACCGCGGGTGTATCACGATACCTGAAAGAAATTGAAACTGCCCGCCGGTATGCCGTCGAAACCCCGGATGAACGGAAGGGGATACCCAGCGCGGCGGGAATCCAGCTGAACTTTTTATCGCAGGAACCGATCCCGGATATTCAGGAAAAAAAGGAATCCATGCTCTCGCTATATCCCGGAGCAGGAAGCGGATTTTTAAAAGACAGAAAGATCGATTTTTTCTTCAGAAGCTCCCCCTACGGTTCCATCAGCCATTCCCACGCCGACAACAACGACTTCGCTCTGTGCGTCAACGGAAAAACTGTTCTTTCCCCAAGCGGATTCTACTGCGGATACGGTTCTCCGCATCACGCGCACTGGGTATGGCATACGAAATCACACAACTGCGTAACCCTGTCTGATGACGGGCAGGTAATGCGGGATCCTTTGTCCAGAGGAGCCGTCGCCGCCGGATATGAAGATGAAACACTCGCCTACTTTACGGGGATAGCCGATGAGAGCTACCGGCTCCGGGCGGAGGAATGCAGACG
>CAYLLE010000041.1:4814-14481 GCA_964384485.1 uncultured Spirochaetales bacterium
ATTACCCCCGGCAGTTTAACCTCAGATTTACCCCGGCGGAATACGCTGACCGCAGAGCGGTGGCGGTTGTTCTCCAACCTTTTCACAGCCGCTCAGACAAAATTAAGATTTCCAGACACCGCGGCAGCGGCAGGGAGTATTGCACCATAGAGGGGGAGAAAATAAAAATCGAAGTAAGGCTTGATCCAGGTTACAGCGATACCGGATCTTTTATGCAGATCAGGGTAATGAACGGAACCGCCTATACTGTCGGTAAATCCGGTATCATAATTCAGGACCAAACGGATCCATGATTTACCTCCAAATAGGTATTCTTGTAATACTTCTTACATTCTCCGCGTTTTTTTCCGGTACAGAAACCGCCTTTTTTTCGCTGAACGGGCTTGAACGGGAAAGCCTCCGGAAAAACAGCAAGGGGAAAAAACAGGGATTCATTCAGCTCCTTTTTACAAATCCTGATCAGGTGCTGATAACGATCCTCACCGGGAATATGCTGGTGAACGTTTTCGCAACTACCTTTTCTGATGTTGTCGGAGCTGAACTGGTGGGTAAAGGATCGGAACTTTTCACAATTCTGATAATGACTCCCCTGCTTCTCATTTTCGGCGAAATGACCCCGAAGAACATCGCGATCCGTCATTCAATGAGTTTCGCAGCTTTCAGTTCTTCGCCGGCCGGAGTAATACACCGGCTTCTCCTCCCCATCACTTTTGTTCTGGGCAAGATCCGGCATGTCTTTCTTTCCAAACAGCATCAAAACGGCGATGAACTGGGGATAAAAAATTCAGCGGTTCTCTCCGCGATCCGGATGGGTTACCAAAGCGGAAAAATTCAGGAATCGGAACTTAATCTGCTTGAATCGTTTTTTGATTTCAGATTAAAAACGGCCAAGGATGTGATGATTCCCAGGATAGAAACATTCGGAGTAGACATAAATTCTCCCCTGGAAGAACTATTTGTGCGTCCCAATATAATGAAAAAGAGCCAGCGGCCGTATGTTATCGTGTACAAGGGGGACATCGATAATATTATCGGATATATAAACAGAAAAGAACTCCTGACGCGGAAGCTTTCCGGGCAAACAGAACGTTCCGGATATCATGATCATTTGAAACAGGTGCACATGACTCCGGAAAAAAAACCTGTCATGGATCTGCTCGCCGAAATGAGGGAAATCGAATCGGAAATTGCCGTGGTGATCGATGAATACGGCGGAACAGCAGGGATAATAAATTACCAGATCATTGTTGAATATCTTTTTGAAGATTTTTTTCCGGCATCCGAACGCTCGATCATTCCCATTGAAAAAGACACCTATCTTGCTCCCGGCAGTTTAGAGACTAATTCCCTCAATGAATATTTCGGCAGTGCTTTGGAATCTGAAAGCAGGACTTTGGGGGGATTTATTATTGATCAGCTTGGGACATTTCCTGAGAACGGATATATACTTACCCATCAGGATTACGAGTTCACCGTAATCTCCATAGAAAAAAACCGGATCAAGAAGGTGCGGATCAGGAGGCTCGAGGGGTGACAGTTTTTATTATCCCGTTCTGTTTTCTGACCGCGGCCTTTTTTTCCGGACTCGAAACCGGTCTGATAGCCGCGGATCAATTTCTGCTCTTTTCGAAAAAAGAAAAAGGGGTCAGATATGCGTCGGCAGCTGCATTTCTGCTCCTTAAACCGGAGCGGCTGCTCTCGACAACCCTGATCGGAACAAATATCTCCGTTGTAACCGCGGCGGTGCTGCTGAACAGTTCCCTCCGGGCGGCAGGATACGGGTGGTTTTCCGGAATATCGAGCATCATTCTGAGTATCGCCCTGCTCATTTTCGCGGAAATCATACCGAAATCATTCTTCAGAATTAAAACTGATATACTCGGTGTCAAACTGGCCCCGGCGCTTGTCTTTTTTTATTATCTTTTTCTCCCGGTCTCCTTCATTCTTAATCTTTTCGTCAAGTTTTTCCTTCTGATTACCGGGCAGCATAAATCATCAAAGAAAATATTAGATACCCGGCAGGACCTGAAACTCCTCGTTCGGCTGGGCAGCCGCGAAGCCGGTATCCCGGGGAGGGACCAGCGGATCATAGAAGATATTTTTGATTTTCAAGAAACCACTGCCCGGGAAGTGATGATCCAGCTGCATAAAACCCCGGTCTGCAGTATTGACGGATCACTGCAGTCGGTTGTCAATTACTCTGCGGTATACGGGATGGAGTATATTCCGGTATATCAGGGACGGGTAGACAATATCATCGGATACATCGATATTGAAGATATCTACGGTTCCCTCAGCAGGACGGAGACAGCGGAAGCCGGTAAAAGCGGGATCGCGAACCTGATCCGTGAACCGGTGTACTATCCCGACTCTAAAAACATTCCTGACCTGCTTTTGGAGATGAATCAAAAACGGCTGGACCTTGTATTTATCGTTGATGAATACGGCCGGGTAACCGGTATGCTGACACCGGAAGAGATTGTTTCTGAAATCGTGGGATTCCGCCCCGGCCGCGGAAGAGGCAGCGAGGAGCTGATCATCCTTACCGCCGCGGACACCTACCGGGTAAAAGGCATCACCGATATTGAAGACTTCCAGAACAAGACGGGGCTGCATTTAAAACCGGTAAATGCCGACACCTTGGGAGGATACCTATCCGCGGTTCTCGGAAGAATTCCCAGGACCGACGAAGAATACCGGGAAGGCAATGTCCGGTATAAGATCCTCAAGGGTTCTCCCGTTCAGGCAGAACTTATAGAGGTGAACGTTAATATTGAAGGCTAACCCGGATACATAAGCTCAGAAAATCCTGAACCGCTTAAAGGGAAATACACGGACCACGGCTTGGCCGAGAATGTAGCGGCTGCGCACAGCATGGGGATCCCAGTTCACGGTTATTTCTTTATCAAAGATTCCGCTCTCCTTCCCCGCAAGAGGAACCGTCTTCGTTTCCCGGGAAAATCTGGAATCCATGGAGTTGTACCGGTTGTCCCCCATCAGAAAGTATTCACCGGGACCAAGGTACGTACCGGGTACCGAAGGAAAGGGAGGCAGATTACCGGAGGCAAAAAAACTGATGTATTCTCTGCTCTGCCGGTACCGTTCCGGAATCCTGATGCCGTCCAGGGTCAGGGCCAGACCGTAGAGAGCTTCACCCTCCGGAGAAATAAACAGCGTCTCCATTTCTCCGTCCTCAGAAAGATACCGGTCCATCAGCCGAAGAAGCTGGAGTTTGTAATAGCTGTTCAATTTCCCGGCGTATTCCGAATAGGGGTTATCCCAGCCGGATGAATCAACATCCGTCGTCAAGTTGTCGCGGTAAAAATCCGGATCTCCTCCGTATACTTTCATGATCCGGTATATTTTTTCGAGTTCCGCGAGAACCGCGGAGACACGGTAGTTTGTAAGGGCCGACCGGAAGTCCGCGGCAATCTCTTCTTGCTGTGACTCGGACGCATTAAGACCGTTTAGACGGGTATAATAGTAGAAGGTGGAAAAAAGCCGTTCGGCAACTGCCTCGGCTTCTCTCCTGTAGTTTATCAAAAAATCCGCGAGATTTTCTAAATCGGCTGTGTTCCGTTTTACCAGAGATTCCATCAGTTTTGTTTTAACCTGCTGCAGATCAGCTTCAAGCTCACGGATACTCAGGGACTCCACCCGGGAAGTTACTTCAGAAATAATGTCTTTTATCTCCGCGGGTAATCCCGCGTATTCCATCCCGGCGATTTTTCCGGTAAGCGCCGGTGCACCGTATTCCCGCTGGCCGGGAATATTGTCCATAACCGTCCACTCCATATTTCCCCGTTTTTTATAGACTGTATTATTTACCATACAGATTTTGTCTCCGGGTTCTCCGATTACCCGCTTAACCAGCAGGAATTCCTTCGGCTGTCCCTCTTCGTTTCTTTCAATGTCCACAAGAGAAAATGTAATTTTATATACAAACGGATGCATGAGCCGGGTAAACGGACTCCGGTAGGCCAGTTCCGAACCGGGGTCATCCAGCTTGGGGTTTCTAAAAGTTACAATATCCCCAGTCTCAGGTTTCCGTAAACCAGGCAGTTTCCACTGCGACATGGGCATGTACGGTCCGAAAGAAAGCTGATCAACCACCAATCTGTCCCGTATTAAAAATGTGGGCACCATTGATTCGCTGGGAATCTGAAAAAGCTGAAAGAAAAAATTCTGTATTAAAAGAACAATAATCACAGCCTGAAAAAGCGGCTCAACCCATTCCCTAATCAAAGTTACCGCCCAATTCCTGTTCTTCCTGGCCTCTTTTTCAGAGACTTTTCGCTTTTTTTTATCCTTCCGGATCTCCTGTTCCTGCCGGTATTCGTCAGCAGTGTAGAACCCGTACCCGATTTTTATCTTCTTCGTTTTAAGGAGGATAAAAAGCGACGCCGGAACCGCGGATGTGATCAGCGCGAACAAAACCTGGAATTTCATCGGATCATATTCTGCCTCAAAAAAATTCTTTACCGCAACCGGAAGCATCAGGAGAATATACGTGAAAACAACCCCGTATCCAGAAAGTTTTTTTACTGCTGTATGGCTTTTCATGTTTTTCCGGTCCGGGATGGATATTTTTATCACCGCGTACACACAAACCGCGGCTAACAGGATCCTGCCGAATATGGATAGTATCATGAGCTCCCTGCCGATGTACCATAATCCCTGAATAGGTATCGACAGGAGAATCAAAAATGCCCATATTAAAAGTAGAAAAACTAGAATGTACTTTTTCATTCCCTGTGGATACCTTAAAACAGGGAAAAAATCAACAGTAAAAAGGAAAGGAAATAAAAATGGATATTAACGAAATTTGGGAAAACTACCTGCTGCCGACAATAATTTTGGCAGGAGTGATGGCGGGAGTCTTTTTTCTCTCATTTTTATTGAGTGCGATTATAAAAAAGATTCTGGAAAAGCGGGAAAATAATTTTGTTCTGACTCTTTACCGGAAGATCAGGCTGCCGGTTCGGTTTCTCCTGGTATTTGCCGCGGGATTAGCCGTTTTCAATTTCCTCTCCTTCGAAGAGACCTACCGCTCTTTTCTCAAGCATTTTGGGATAATCCTGATCATAGCTGATTTTTCCTGGCTCCTTATCAGAATTATGGATGTGATAGAAGACTTCGTTATCCGAAGGCACGATATAACCACGGAAGACAATTTAGAAGCCAGAAAAATGCATACTCAGATTAAATATCTTAAACGATTCCTGATAGTGGTTATCATCATCATCGCCTTTTCCTCTATACTGATGACTTTCGATACGGTAAGAAGCTTCGGTACAACCATCCTTGCGTCAGCCGGTATCTTCAGCGTTATTCTTGGTTTCGCCGCGCAGAAAACCCTGGGGACCATCTTCGCGGGTTTTCAGATTGCCATCACCCAGCCTGTCAGAATTGATGATGTCGTGATTGTGGAAGGGGAATGGGGACGGATAGAAGAAATTACCCTGACATACGTGGTTGTCCGGATATGGGATCTCAGGAGGCTTATTCTGCCCATTACCTATTTTGTCGAAAATCCGTTTCAGAACTGGACCCGTGTCTCAGCCGATCTGCTGGGCACTGTTTATGTTTATACCGATTACCAGGTGGATATTGAGGCCGTCAGGGAGGAACTCAGCCGGCTTCTCCATGAAAACTCCGATTGGGACGGAAAAGTCAATATACTCCAGGTGACCGATGTAAAAGAACAGACGGTGGAACTCCGCGCTCTAATGAGCGCTAAAAACGCGTCAATCCTCTGGAATCTGCGATGCCAAATCCGTGAAGGCCTTATTACCTTTTGCCGGGACCATCTGCAGGAGGCATTCCCGAGAACCAGGATTTTGATGGATAAAACATCAGGAGGCGAAAACATGATCAACGGAAGCCGTCCGGAGGAACCCGCGGATCAGCAAGCTCCCCCATCACAGGAAATTGCCGGGTATAACGAGGAGGACGGCGGGGAGAAATAGTCTACCCGGGGAGTCCCCGATCTTCCGGATCAAGACCGGTAGAGCGGAAGACCGTTCTGCTCCGGGGTTTTCCGTTTACCGTCTCCCTTAGAATCCCTTCACTCAGAGGGCTGAAAACGAAATCGAAGGCTGCGTCGGGATGGGTAAACCTGATCCATCTGGTATGGGCTCCCTCCTGAAATGTGGTGATATCTCTGATAGTTGCCTCGTCCAGCCGGGAAGCCACAATTCCGGGGTCTTCACCGGAGCGGCCGGTATGGGCGACAAATCCGCTTGAGGTATGTATTAATTCTTCCCGCTGGAATTCCCGTTCCGGCCCTTTGTAATTATAGAAAGATATGTAAAGGTAATCACCGTTACGCTCCACTCTGACAGCTTCCTCCCTGCCGTGATCGGTCAGGGTGAGCGGTCTGAAACCTGCCGTAAAAACACCGTCCCGCACCGCCACAGTAACCGGCTCAACCGAGACCGCGGGATAAGATTCCACTTTACTGCCGCCTATCCACACTTCCGGAGTAAATCCGAAATGAAACGGCAGAATAAGTGACAGCTTTAAACTTGCCGCCCTGAGTTCAAAATGCTTCGGCTTATACGCCATCATCGACCACGCACCTTCCTGGATACCAAACTTCCTTCCTTCGTCACGGTACCCTTCCGGGCCGGCGTCACCGTATATATTGTAATGATTGATCCGGTCGGGAAGCCGGTCATTTATAAGGTATCTCGCGAAAACCACACCGGTATCTTCCAAAGTCTTCGTCTTTTCTTTTTTTCGGTACGTAATGTAGAACGATTCAGAGAGCCCGCCGTCATGAAACTGCGAATACGCGGTGCCCATTGCATAATCGGCAGTTTGATACGTGTAATTAGGACCGGTATATCCGGGCCATTCAATCGGACTCACATAGTCCTTACCTTCCTCATTATCATAACCGGTAATCCGGGACGGCAGTCCTTCGCAGAGGGTTTCCGTAATAACCGGGTACGGCTTAGAGAACAGGTACCGGGCGAAACGGTCGGGACAATGGGTATCGCTGCAGATTATCCAGGCGGAATTGGGCCACACCAAAGCGGCCCATGAAGCGTGCCCGACAACTCCCAGCCGGGGCGGATAATGATAAATTTCCGGATTTATAAATATCCTGTCTCCGAATGTTCCGTACATAAACGCGTTCATCAAATGGGGATGACCGACCGTATCTATCCAGTAAGCCCTGGAATAAGGTCCGGCAAGCCGGCTGGTCTCGGCGTGGAATCTGGCGGAAACTTCTGCCCACATCTTGTGTTCCAAATCCAGCGCTGCCTCTTTAATCTCCTGGTTCGGGGCATAATTCACGATTTCGGACAGGGCATGGAGAGAGATTCCCGTGTAGGTGGGGCTATCGTATTCCATCAACGTTCCGCACCGCTTAAGCAGAGCCGTCATTTCCTGAAGCATGTCTTTACCCCGGTTCAATACTTCCCGGCTGCCCGTAAGATGCCCGCCTAAGAGGCAGATTACCATAGCCATGGAAGCAAAATTGTCGTTGTACATCGTAAAATGGATCCGGTCCGCGGAAGCACGATCTAAGGAAGCCGCAATGTATTCTTCCATCCGCGCGGATACCGCCGCGGGCAGATCGTGCCGGTGACGGTTTAGAATTTGAATAAATGTCATCGGGGTAAAGTGGCAGGGTCCGAATTCCGTGCTGCCGAGTATACCTGCCGCTGTTGTCATGTCTTTATCGTTACCGTCTAAAAGAGGAAGGCAGTGCCAGGCTTTCTCTCTAAATCCCGGCTCCCCTCCCGGGCCAATCCACTTTCCTGAAGGAGAAAAGCTCTCCGACGTTTCTTCTCTATAAACGCGGTAAAATTTCCGCCGTCTTTCCTGCTGCTGCTGAATGCTCCATGTTTTCATGAAACTATTTTATTAGTTTTTCAAATTCTTTCCAGGCAGTTTCGAGCTCTTTTTGGGAATAATTCCTTTTTTTTTCAGGTTTCTTGGTCCGAATCGCCGTCTTTCCGGTGACCGAAAGGGGTGCCGGATGATGTCCCGAATGCCCGCCCCGCCGGGACGTGGAAGGCTCCGCCTGCCGTTTTAACCGGTCCAGGTGTATTTTCTTTTTTGAACGCTGAGTATACTTTTCTCTCTGGGATTCGTACTTCCCGGAAATTTTTAATAACAGCTGACGCCAAACCGGCAGTTTGCCGAAGGAGCTGTCGAACACCTCTAAGATAGTAATGCCTATGAGCTCCGGGTAACTCCGGAACTCAAGAGATCCCGGTATGAAGTATTTTTCCAGATACCGCTTTATATCATCTTTCGATTTTATTTTTTTCCAATGAATTATGTGATGAATAAGCCCTTCAGCAGTGATATCGGGCCGCTTAAAGAGGGAACCCATTAAAGGATCAAGCAGAGCAATTCGGTTGCCGATATCGGTTGAGAAGGCGTTGAAGCTGTAGAACATTGCTTTACCATCCCGATCGTTTGTCCGGAGAACCCGATCCATAATCGAAATATATTCGGTCAGCAGTTCTTTTTTCAGCGAAGAGAGTCTCCGTTCAAAATAGGGGAACAGATTATCACGGTGTATATACTGATGATTGATTATAAGTACGACCGGGAGTTTTTTATGGTCTTTCGGTACAGTATACAGGTCGTGAAATTCTTTTAAAAAGTCCTGGAATTTAGATCCGTATTCCTTTTTGTGGACATCCGCGATTGCCGCGAACTCCAGGGGAGAACTGGGTTCAAACCCCCGTTTCTGAAGAGCAGCCGCGATAGCTTCCATGTTTAGCCGGCGGGATTTTTTTTCTTCTTCCTTCCGGCGGGTGTCCTGGAGCCGGGTTTTGAGTACTAAAACACAGAGGGCGGCGGACTGGAAAAAGTCTACTCCTACTCCGTATTTTTTCGGAGGATGAAATTTTCCGATATTCTTGAGAATGGTTTTGGAAAGATCAAGCCAAATCGCTTCATCTTTTTTCTCGATCCGCTTCCGGATATCCAAAAGACTCGTATTTTTTAATTCCGCGAGCATCCCTAACGCATCGGGATTTTTCAGGGCGTTTTTAATCTTATAAGACGCGTAATCAAAGATATTTGCAATCACCGGTCCTGACGCAATGATTTTTTTATCTTTAGCGGTTGTCACCTCATAGACGATTTTCGGATATTCTCTGTCCTCGAGAATTGCTGAAAGTGTTTTTTCATCCAGGGGGGATATGTAGTGATCCGGAATCGGAATATGTTTTTCTTCAAACATACCGCGGGTGGGAAACGGATCGGAAGGATATACCATCAAACGCCGGTACTCTTCGGTAAGAAGGCCGGTAAAAAAGGTGATGTCTCCGGGATCGGTGAGAACAACCGCGGCTGAAGAACCGTCACTGTGGTTGACCCTGATGTAGCCGGTTCCATCGGTGCTCAATTTTTCAACCAAGGCGGTCAGTTCCTGTTCAGCGTTCCGTATATTAAGACCGTGATTGGATATAAACTGTTGGACCGGAATTTCTTTCCGGTAGTTCCGGCAGAGCTCATGAAATAAATTACGCTGGGAAGGGCTGAATGTTCCGATACGGGAAAGCAGTCCCTCCCGTTCATGATCATCCCAGTGAATATATTCCGGAGGATCCTTCTGCCCTACTGGATCGGACATGATAAAACTCCCGTATATACAGTAGTCCAGAAACGGCAAAAAGTCAAATTAAGAGAGCCA
>CAYLLE010000041.1:14581-24370 GCA_964384485.1 uncultured Spirochaetales bacterium
GTAATTGCCTGTAATAAAACAATTTATAAATTTTAACGCGAATGTGACCACCGGAAATTGCTGCGGCGTTAATACGTTTCCCTCAGGTGGCGGAACACCAGAGAATCTACCGGATCATCTTTTCCCTTAATAATCCGCCGGAAGGGAAGCGCCTTTTCTTCTCCGGGTAAAACGGTAACTCCATTTTCAGCAAACCGCACCTGTCCGCCGGGAGTATCAAAAAAACAGTGAAACACCGGTTTATCCGTCCGTACCACCACCGCTTCCGTCCCGTTCCTGTCCTCTACACTCCAGGTCACCCGGGCCTTCTGAAGCGGCGACCGCTTAGGAGGTACAAGAAACAGTGTATTTTCAGCGGAATAATCCTGGTCTGAATATCTTATATGACAGAATATGTTTTCCGGATTGTCGGGAAAATCCTCCGGCGGCACGGTACTGATACATGAGGCTGATCCGCTCCCGGTTTCCGCCGGATACGTTTCGTCAGAAAGGACCTCTCCGGTAAACCGGATAAACCGGACCGTCATGGTACCGGAACAGGGAGCGGCAAGGTCGTTCTGGATATATACGCGCACGGAACCGTCCGGTCCCAAATACGCCGCCGGGTGAAGGGGTTCAAAGAAACGCTTTGCCGTGTAATGGAGCAATTTCCATCGGCCGCTGTATTCAATGGAAGACCAGGAACTGACCGGCCAAAGGTCGTTGAGCTGCCAATAGACAGCTCCCATACAGAGGGGGCGGTTGGACCGCCAATACTCAACAGCAGTTTTAATAGCTTCCGACTGCTGCACTTGACTAAGATAGAGCGTTTCGGAGAATCCTTTCGGAATACGGTAATATCTGCAGATAGTTTCAAAAATGATGGTGTTTCCCCGCCGGTGGCGCTGATGATGCTCCATCACCGGTGCTGTCGGGTTAAAGCCGTCTTCCCGGGCAAAGGAGGCGACCGACTCCATGGAGGGGTATGACTGAAAACCGAACTCGGAGCAGAACCGGGGAATCACGTCGTAATAGGCGGAGAAATCTTTACCTTCATGCCAGACACTCCAGTAGTGCATGTCACCCCTGGTATCATCATGCCAGTTGTCGGAGTAGTCTCCAGGGCCGCCGCAGGGAGAACTGGGCCAGAAACTCCGGGAAGGATCTTCCTTCCGCACCGTGCTGCCCACCGCGCCTTCATTAAGCCGGTCGTAATCAACCAAATACCGGTCCCGGTTTTTTACTGATTCTTCAAACCACTTTAAAGCGCCGAGATTTTCGTTGTTGCCGCACCACAAGACAATGGACGGATGGGTTTTTAGTCTTCGGACCTGATAAGAGACCTCTTTCCGTACCGAATTTAAAAAACCGCTGTCCCCGGGATACAGAGCACAAGCGAACATCATATCGTGCCATATCATGATGCCTAAACGGTCGCAGAGTTCATAAAAAATATCCTGTTCATATTGGCCGCCTCCCCAAATCCTGACCATGTTCATATGAGCTTCTACCATGCTTTCGAGTAGGTACTTATATCGGTCCTTAGTCTGTCTGGACGGGAGTGCGTCTAAGGGGATCCAGTTCGCGCCTTTGCAGAAGATGTCTCTGCCGTTGATCCGGAAGCTCATGCTCAGTCCGGCGTCATCCTCACGGGATATTAATTCCAGGTTTCTGAATCCGATCTGCTTTGTCGTTTCATCTTCCCCCAGAAGTATCCGCAGGGGGTAGAGATTCTGGTCCCCCTCGCCGGCGGGCCACCACCGTTCCACTCCGCTGCATGTGAAAAATCCTTCGATTCTGTTTTCCCCGGGTTGGACAGGGATTTCACGGTTTATTACGGTGTTGTCCCGGAAAACAGCCCGGAAAGGAATTACATCTTCCCGCGCCGCGTGATATACAGCCGAAAGATCCACTCTCCAGTGATCTTCTCCGGTTTCGGCAGGTACAGCGGAAACCGTTTCGGCATATCCGTTTTCACGAACTTCCAGTCTCATACTTCCGTAAATACCTGATACCATAAGGCAGGGCCCCCAGTCCCATCCTGAATGGCACTGCACTTTCCTAATCAGGTTACGGTGCGGAGACTGTACCGGCTGTACCGTGTGAGGGATGGGATACGGAAGCCGGGAAGTCCGTTTCTTCGCCTCCGTTTCGGGGGCGTAAATTTTTACCCGGATTTCGTTTTGTCCGGGTTTTACAAGACCGGTTACCCGGAGTTCGGAGGGAAAGAACATATTGTCAAATGAACCGGCCGGTTTCCCGTTGATAACGATATCACACACCGTATCCACGCTTTCAAACCGGAGAAAAGCCTCGGTACCGTCGAGAAAATCTTCTGATATCTGCACATTTTTGATGAATTCCCAATCGGTCCTGCCGATCCACTGCAAACTCAGTTCTTCTTTTTCCCAGTACGGATCTTTTATGACCCCCGCGGCTAATAGACCCGAATGGGTATCACCAGGCAGCTGGATATCCACCGACACTTTTCCGTCCGCGGATTTCATCTTCCATAATCCGGATATATCAATTGATTTCAAAATCTCCGCCTCCCTGTTCATTTCTTGTTTGTTTGTGTATTATTCCCGAAGTATATCGAAATTTTTACACTTTTACAAAATAGAAAATGAGAAAAGAAGAAAGCAGTTTCCACAACCTTCAGGAATTGTATGATGAAGCGGTCAACTTTAAACTCAACCGTTCCTCCCGGTATATCATTTTAAGCGATCTCCATCTTGGCAACGGCGGGAGAACCGATGACTTCAGGGAGAACGGAGAAATGGTTATCCGGATACTAAAAGAGTATTACTTCGACCGGGACTATACCCTGATACTGAACGGTGATATCGAGGAACTGCAGAAATTTACCCTGGCCAGCATCAGAAAACGGTGGGCAGATTTTTATGAGCTTCTCGATCTCTACCGCAATTCCGAACGCCTTGTCAGGATTGTGGGAAATCATGATCTTACCCTTCTGACTAAACCGAAGGAAGATTTGGAAGCACGGCAGGCTTTAAAGCTTTCTTATAAAGATAATTCCCTGTTCATTTTTCACGGCCATCAGACATCACCTTCATACATTAAATACCACCGCTGGATCGGTTTTGTCCTCCGTTACCTGGCCAATCCGCTCCGCATCAGGAACTATTCCGTCTCCCACGACAGTCTTAAAAAATTTAAAACTGAAGAACGGGCGTATAATTTCGCCGCCGCCAGAAAAATTCTGGCCGTAATCGGCCACACCCACCGGCCGCTGTTTGAATCACTTTCTAAAGAGGATACTATCCGTTTTAAAATCGAAAAATACTGCCGGAAATATCCGGAAGCTTCGGAAAAGAACAGAACAAAAATCGAAAACCTGATAAACCGGTACAAACAGGAACTGCATATCATAGCCAGATCAAAGCCGGAAAGGGAACTTAAAAACAGCCTTTATAACAGCACCCTGCTGGTACCATGCGTATTTAATTCGGGATGCGGAATCGGGAAAAGCGGTTTCACCGCTCTGGAGGTAAAAAAGGAAACCATTGGTCTTGTTCATTGGTTTGACAGGAACCGGAGCGAAAAATATCTGACCTACAATAATCACGACGCGAAACAGCTTGGGGATACCGATTTTTACCGGGTTATTCTAAAACGGGACGCTCTGCAGTACATCTTTTCGAGAATTTTTCTCCTGTCCTGAGACTCTTTCAGTTGGCGATCGGAAATATTAGTATAATACTATAGTAAGGAAAAACAGGAGGTGTTTGATATGAAACTACACAGCAAATTGTTCTTGGTTATTGTCGTCGTTGGACTTATTTTCCTACTTTATGCCGGCGGAGGTCAGGAGGAAACAGATAATCGGGAACCCATTACTGTCGCATCAAAGATCGATACCGAGGGGGCACTTCTCGGGCAGATGATTGTGCATATGCTCCGGGACGCTGGATATGAGGTCATCGATAAGACCGAATTCGGGACTACCGATGTAATCCGAAAGGCGATAAAAAGCGGAGAAATTGATATTTATCCCGAATATACCGGAAACGGGGGGTATTTCTTCGATTCGGCGGACAGTGATGTCTGGCATGATCCGGAAGAGGGATACGCCACAGTCAAAGAAAAGGATAAAGAAGAGAACAATATCGTCTGGCTTGAACCGGCTTCCGCGAACAACACCTGGGCAATCGCTACCCGGAAAGAACTGGCAGACCGGGAGAATCTGACAACGTTGGAAGATTTCGCCGGATATGTAAACGACGGCGGCCGGGTTAAACTCGCGGCTTCCGAAGAATTTGCTTCCCGGTCCGACGTACTGCCCGCTTTCGAAGAGGCGTATGGATTCAACCTTGAAAGGGACCAGCTGCTCCTGCTTTCCGGCGGAAATACCGCCCAGACCGAAAAAGCGGCTTCTCAGGGAACGGACGACGTAAACTTCGCGATGGCATACGGAACTGACGGCACTTTAGCCGCTCTGGATTTGGTGGTCCTGGAAGACACCAAGGGTGTGCAGCCTATTTATCAGCCCACGCCAATTGTACGGCAGAAGGTACTCGACACGTATCCCGAAATAGACGATATCCTCAATCCCGTTTTTAAGACCCTGGATCTGGAAACACTGCAGAACCTTAACGGCATGATTGTCGTACAGGGAAGGATCGCGTCGGATGTAGCCCGGGAATACCTGAAACAGGAAGGTTTCCTGGAGTAGCAGACTGCGGTATACTGCAGTAATGACTAATAAACTGATTAAATTGGGGGCTGCCGGGTCTGTAACCGCAGCCCTCTCGCTTATTTTTCCTTTCTTTCTCATCAAGGAAAACAGGATTGCTCCCGGACAGGGAAAGCAGCTTTGGGAAATAACCGCGCCGGAAGAAACGGTACTATTCGTTCTCCTGATTATTTTGCCCCTGGTTTCGGTTATCGTCATTAAAAAGGAACGTGTTAGAGCTCTGGTGATGGGTATACTGGGACTATGCATCCTTCTTTTGGTTTTTACCGCCGCCGGCTTTTGGCTTCCCCGTTTTTCCGGTTCCGTGGGTGAGTACGGACGGATATCCATGGGATTCGGGATTTGGATGTCCGCGTTCGCCGGTTATCTGCTTATCGCGTCATCTCTCAAAGTTCTGCACAAGAAACTGCTCAAATGGTGCCTTATTACCGCCGCGGCCGCAGGAGTTATTATAATCACAGCATCTGGTCATCTGGACGGATTTTCGGTGCTCCAGGAGTACCAGAACCGGAGCGGCCGGTTCCTCCGGGAGTTGGGTACCCACCTCTTTCTTTCCGGAACAGCCGTCGGTATAGCCGCTTTGATCGGTATACCACTGGGTGTTTGGGCGTACCGGAGCGGCAGATCGGAAAAGGGGATCTTCCTGGTGGTAAACTCAGTTCAGACTATACCCAGTCTGGCCCTGTTCGGAATCATGGTAGCCCCCCTGTCATTTTTATCCCAGAATGTTCCGTTTCTCCGGGAAATGGGAATCAGGGGGATCGGAAATACCCCCGCCCTTATCGCCTTGAGCCTTTACGCGCTCCTGCCGGTCACCAGAAATACTTTTACCAGTCTGGAAATCATCGACAAGAGTATGCTCGACGCGGGAAAAGGGATGGGCATGGGGTCGTCCCAGCTTTTAAAACAGGTGGAACTCCCCCTGTCCCTGCCGGTTGTATTAAACGGGATACGTACCGCTTTGGTTCAGGCCATCGGAAACACAGCGGTAGCCGCCCTTATCGGTGCCGGCGGATTCGGGGTGTTTGTTTTCCAGGGGCTCGGACAATCGGTGCCGGATCTTATCCTGCTGGGAACAATTCCGGTTATTTTCCTTGCCGTCCTTGCCGACAGGATAATGTCCGGAATTGTAACCCTGGCTACACCGAAAGGAATAAGGAAACAGAGGGAGGAACAGCACTGATGATTTCCTTACATGATTTAAAGAAAGCCTACGGAAAGACCGTCGCGGTGGACGGAATCACCTTTACCGTGGATGAAGGGCAGGTCTGTGTGATGATAGGTCCCTCCGGATGCGGGAAATCCACAACAATGCGGCTCATCAATAGGATGATCGAACCTACTTCAGGAAAAATTGAAGTTAAAGGGAAGGGAGTCAGGAGCTTCAATCCCCAGGAACTCAGAAGGATGATGGGATACGTTATCCAGCAGGTCGGTTTATTTCCCCACATGTCTGTCTCGCGGAACGTATCCGTAGTCCCCAGGCTCCTGGGGTGGTCCAAAGAACGGATAAACAAACGGGTTGATGAACTGCTGGACCTAATCGGACTTGATCCGGATGACTACCGGAACAAGTTCCCCCATCAGCTCTCAGGCGGAGAAGCCCAGCGTGTTGGAGTCGCCCGGGCACTGGCGGCGGACCCGCCGATACTGCTCATGGACGAACCCTTCGGAGCAGTTGACCCCCTTAACCGGATCGTGCTGCAGACCGAATTTTCCCGGATACAGCGGGAGCTCAAGAAAACTGTTCTCTTTGTTACTCATGATCTTGACGAAGCCATCAAGCTTGGAGACAAGATTGTGTTGATCCGCGCGGGAAAGGTTGTACAGGAGGGACCGCCGGAAACAATTTTAGCCGACCCGGCAGGGAAATTTGTCCGGGATTTTGTCGGAACCGACAGAGCCTTAAAACGGCTCTCCCGGTTCACCGTTGGAAATTTCATGCATGGCACATCTTCTATTTCAAGGGATTCATTAGACCGGGCTGATGTTCCGGACGACAAGATCGGTGATAAATGCAATCCCAGGTTTCTGTGGGTCACCGATTCCGCGGGAAAGGTTACCGGCTGGATAAACCGGGATGTTCTGGATAAATCAGGAAATATAGAAGAAGCGTTTACCGAAGTAAATCCCAAAGAGTATCCCCTCCGTGAATACGGCACCATGCGGGAAGCTCTAGCAAGGATACTGGCGGAAAGCAGCAAATGCCTTCCCGTAGTCGACAAATCGGGCATTCTTAAAGGAGAACTGTGTCTTAAGGATGTGGAAGAGCTTGCCATGGAGAATCAATGATCGGCACCGGAGATAACAGAAAATTACTGCGAAGCTGGATTATATTCAGTATTTTGTCGGGACTCTTTATCCTCATCATATTCCTTCCGGGTATATGGCGGGCAGGTCTCGAATCTCTGTTTCCTACGGAACGGGAGGTGCTTTTCGCCAGAGCTTCTTTGCCGGTCCTGGTAATTGAACATCTCGTACTTGTATTTATTTCCAGTTCAATAGCGGTTTCCGTCGGGATCATCACGGGAATTGCCGTAACCCGGCCCTGGGGCAGGGATTTTCTTGATATCGTAAACGATTTAAGCTCGCTTGGTCAAACCATTCCGCCGGTAGCGGTCCTTTTCCTTGCGGTGCCGTTGATCGGGTTCGGAACAAAACCCACCGTCGTCGCCCTGGTACTGTACAGCATGCTGCCGGTCATCAGAAATACCATTTCCGGTATAGAATCGGTCAATCCGGTATCAAAGGATGCCGCGTTCGGTATGGGTATGAAACGTTCCCACGTTCTGCGGAAGATTGAACTGCCCATCGCGATGCGTGTGATATTCGCGGGAATCAGAATATCCGTGGTCATAAACATCGGTACGGCGACGATAGGGGCAACGGTCGGAGCAGGGGGACTGGGAACTCCGATCGTTTCCGGCTTGGTCAGGGAAAATCCCGCGATAGTACTTCAGGGAGCGCTGACATCGGCCCTTTTGGCCCTGCTCATAGACCGGCTGCTGGCTCTCGTTGAAAAAACCTTCTTTCCGTCCCCCTGGCGCGATCAGTCTGCCTGAGCAAATAAATTATTAAGAGATTCACTTAACGCGGGATGGGCATAAACCGCGTCTCTGAGATCCTTATAGGTAAGTCCCCCCATCATGGCGGTCTGTATTACCGAGGCGATTTCTCCGCCGTACGGCGCCAGGGCTGTGAATCCGAGGATATGACCGCTTTCGGCGTCAATTAGGGCTTTCAACATGCCCTGGGTTCTTCCCATTTCAACAGCCCGTGCCATATAACCGGCCGGCATGGACACTTTCTTATACCTTTTCCCCGACTCCTGTGCCTGCTGTTCGGTCACGCCGACCCTTCCCAGCTCCGGATCGGTATAAACGGTATACGGAACGTTTCTTCCGGCCGCTGTCCCCTTTCCATCCCCAAAAAGGTTCCGGCTTATTACCCGGTAGTCATCGTAGGAGATATGGGTGAACGCCGGCGGACCCTTTGCGTCGCCTAAGACCCAAATACCGGAGACCTTAGATTCCAGACGTTCATTTACCGGGATAAGTCCGCCCTTTCCGGTTTCAAGACCGGCAGCGCCGGGATCAAGATCCTGAGTCGCGCTTACTCTGCCCGCGGCGACAAGAAGATGGGAACACTCAATATCATCCTGACCTTCCCTTTCCAGCAGTATCCGGTTTCCCCGGGTCCGGACCGAATCGGGCACGCAGGAAAAACAAAGCTCAATTCCTTCGTCCCTGAATATCTCGCCTATTTTCTCGGAGACCTCAGGATCTTCATGCTTCAAAAGCCGTTCTCCCCGGTCAATCATTACAACTCTGCTTCCGTAGCGGGAAAACATTTGACCGAATTCAGTCCCGATATATCCCCCGCCGATAATAGCCAGCTTTTCCGGCAGTTTATCCAGGGTTTGTATAGAGGCGGAGTTGTGCCAGGGAACTGTATCAAGTCCGGGAATATCCGGAATCCTGTCCCTGGCTCCGGTATTGATGAAAATCATACCCGCGGATAATTGATCTTCACCTTCCCGGGTTTTTATAGAAATTTCTCGGGAACCGGTAAAAAAGGCTCTCCCCCGGATAAGATCCAGGTTTTCGGTACCGGTTATCCGGTCTAGTGTGGATTTCCGGAATGATTCCACCACAGAATTTCTCCGTTCAATTACTTTAGAAAAATCGGTCTTTACGGTTCCGCAAGAGAAGCCGTACTTGTCTCCCTGAGATGCGGTATAGGCTGCCCGGGAACCGGCGATCATCGTTTTGGTAGGCGTACAGCCGTAGTTGATGCAGGAACCTCCCACATGATCGGATTCAATAATCGCGGTTTGTTTTCCATGTCCGGCCAGTTCCACCGCCAGAGGAACTCCCCCCTGACCCGCGCCGATTACTACAGCGTCATACTGCCTCATATCGTCTCCCATCCCGGCACAAAGTATCCCACCACAACAGCGACAATTAAGACGATTAATGTCACCACAAGAAAAACGTCAAAATCTTCCGCGGTAAGAAATCTCCGGTTATGCTCTTTTACTTCTTCCTTTGGATGGGTTCGCGGAAAAATCCTGGGCGCGGCCGCGGCGAGAATAAGTCCTACAATCAGACCGCCTATTAGAAAGGGAATCCAGTTCACCCCGTAAATCGTGGGACCGAACGGGATCAGCCAGATACCGGCTGCCCAGGAAGACAGGAATACAATAATAAAAAATATAAACATGCCGCTCCATGGTCCTCTCCGTTTAAACCATCCGGCAATAACTATGGTGATAAGCAGTCCGAAAACAAGGGCCATAAGAAAATCAATATATATAATCACTCTCTCCTCCTTTAATATAGATCAGCAAATATCATGCCACACCGAACAGTGTAAATATTTTACTCATTTTAATTCTTTTTCCGGATATACTGGTCCGCCCGCTGATTCCGCTGCACTGTTTTCATTCCCGTAAACCTTAGTATGCACATAGTTGTGGAGATATTTGATAAAAACTCTCAGCCCTGTTCACTCCAAGATGAAACACGGCTTCACCATGTACTTGGCAAGGATATTGCATGATTAATACCGAGGAGGATTACAATGTTTATAAC
>CAYLLE010000042.1:0-16477 GCA_964384485.1 uncultured Spirochaetales bacterium
ATTAAAATTTATAAATTGTTTTATTAAAAGCAATTACATAAATCGGGATCACCGGGAATTGCCGTTTTTCCGCGGAAAAAATATGCGGCAATTCCCGGTCAACCCGATCTAAATTTATATATTATATGAAATTATGGCCGATTCTCATCACCCAAGGAGTTGACCGGGATTTGCTTTCTTTGTCTACGTTGAATTGAACGACAGCGGTAACCGGTTTATCATGATACGTAATCTTTCCCTTCACATTTACGTAGTGCGATCCGTCCAATTCAAAGCTTGACCATGTTTCACCGGCAAAAAAGTCATCAAACGCTTCTCCTATTGTCTTATCCTGATAATTGTCGAGATATCCGCTTTTTACCATTTGAATAGTCTCATTATCGCTTGGAGAACTGTAGGCAAATATCGCGATCATCGACAATATGCCGATAAAAATACTGTCAATAATAAGTTCCTTTCCCTGGGCTGCCTTTACCTTGTTTTTGTTACGGCTTACAGCTATCCCTACTATAAGCCCGATGGGCCAAATAATAAGGCTGACAAATCTTCTGATCCAAAACCGGCCCTTTGAGTACCCGCCGTATTTTTCCGGATTGTCGATTTTCCGTACTTTGAATCCTGTAAGATTTTTCTCTACATGTTCCGGTAAATGTTCTTGATAATCACTCATTTTTACACCTCTTTTGATATAATTTTGTTTTGAATATATCATCCGGAGAGGGACATTTATCGTCCCGCTGAAGGCCTACCCTAGGGCATGCTTGATCGTTAACCGAATAAAGACGAAGATTAACAGGCTCAGCGGTCCAACCGGAGCAGAGTGAGCTTGACAGGAGACAAAACAAAACCTATCATCATTTCCTCAGGATGAATGAACTTTTTCTTCGCATCGACATCAACCTCTACGCGATTTTTCTTCTAATCATCATATTAATAAGTCTGTACATGAGAAAAAATGAGAAGATCCTGTCGACTCGGTATTTTATCCTGCTCACTTATTCGGTAATCCTTCTGCTGGTTCTGGAATGTCTTTCTTGGACAGCGGACGGGAAGCAGGGAAGTGTCAACTATCATCTTAATTACTTGACCCATTTTGTCTTTCTGCTTCTGAATCCCCTTCCGCCGGTTTTATGGTTATGCTATTTGGATTTGAATGTTCATAATTCCCTCAAACGGCTGCGGAAACGGGGTTATTATATGCTTCCGCTTCTGCTTGCGGGGATTTTAATGGTCGTTTCATTGTTCACCGGTTTCGTTTTCACGATTAACGAAGCAAATTTTTACACCCGGGGAGACGGAATCGCTGTTCTCGCGGCAATCAACTTTTGCTTCTTCGGTGCTGGGTTTATAATTGTTTACCGCAAGCGTAAATCTCTCGAGCGGCGGGCGATGCTTTCTCTTTTCTCCTTTTCGATTATTCCGGTCATGGCAGCGGTTCTCCAGCTTATGTTCTACGGGATTCTGATTATCTGGAGTTCCATCACCCTTTGTGTACTGATTTCATTTATTTTTTTGGAGATCCAGCACCTGGGCAAAGACGATCTTACCGGACTCTATAACCGGAAACAGATAGACAGCAGGCTGCAAGCGAGAATCGGCAATAGAAGCAGACGGGCGGACTTCTCACTGATCTTAATAGATTTGGACGATTTTAAAAAGATTAACGATACCTATGGACATATAGAAGGCGATAAAGCATTGATAATTTTTTCAAATATCCTGATGCAGACCTTTAAACGGGACGATCTCATATCCCGCTACGGCGGAGATGAATTCCTGATCGTCCTCCGGTCGGCCCGGGAGGAGAACATTAAAGCAATTTTGAACCGGCTGGAGAATCGGGTTGATGACTTTAACGCCAGGAATGTGAAGCCGTACCGGCTCGAGTTCAGCGCGGGATTTCAAGTTTATAATCCAGAGGTTCACGCTGATTTAACCGATTTGATTCAGGATGTGGACCGTAAAATGTATGATATGAAGGCGAAAAAGACTCTCCTTTGACGCAAATCCGGCTTTGCTGATAAATTTGCTTTTCTCACCAGCTGAATTAAAATGTTTGTTATGTACAGAAAAATATTTGCTTTGTCCTGTATTGCTCTGGATATCAATTATGTAGACTGTGACAATGCATAGAGGATATCTTTTTCCGAAAGCCGGACTGGGTAAGAAAATATTTATTTCATATGTATTGACAACTTTTTTGCCTTTGGTTCTGATTAATGTATTTTTTGTAGCCCAGCTTTCGACTGATCTTAAACGGGCCAGGGAAGAACGGGTTAAACATGAAGTATCCGGTCTGCAGGAAGCGATCTATCTTACCTTAAATGATTTCCATTTCGCGGTAGAGGCGTTATCTACTGACACGAGAATTCTGGATTTTCTGAGTGAACGGCATCAGAATATAATTTCATTTTATCATAATTTCCATGAGTCTATACGGCCAATTTTCAGCCGTTTTATTGCTTTCAACAGGGCTTCTGAAAATGTAACGCTTTTATCAACAAATCCATATGTCATTCGGTATGCCCCTTCTTTTAATTTTAATCGCTACATCACCGCTTCTCAGCTGCAGCAGCTGAAGCAGGACGGATATCTTCTGCTTTTGCATGAACAAACCGATGTCGGCCAAATCAGGCAGAGTAATCATATTCTCTTTATTAAAAGAATACTTGCTCCATTCAGCCGGGATGCACACGCAATTGCCGTTACGCTAAGTTCACAATACCTTTCAGAGATCCTGAGAAGATTTTCACTCAAGAGCAGAATCAACCTTTCTTCCGCGAACGGTCAGGATATTCTAAGTATTATGCTTAATGATACACAACCCGATGATACCGATAATCCTTATGAGATAGAATCATTGATACCATTTCCCGGGACTAAAGAGCCGTGGATGATTAATGTCCGCGTTTTCAGCACACCGAAAGTCAGTTTACGGAGATCATACTTTCTGTATTCCATCGCAGGATTTTTGTTCATATTAATCGTTACGTTTGCGAGAAATTTGAATTACAGCCGGATGCTTTCAAGGAGGCTTTCATTATTAAAAGTTCATTCCCAGAAGGTAATCAGCAGGCAGTATGAAACCCTTCCGAAAGCCCTGGAACGGGATGAAATATCTGATCTTCAGAATACTATGAATACGATGACTAAGGAAATTAAACGGCTAATTGAGGAGGTTTATGTAGGTCAGCTTCGGGAACATAAACTCAAACTTGAGCAGAAACAATCTGAACTGCACGCGCTGCAAAGCAGGGTCAATCCCCATGTTTTTTACAATACAATTGAAGCAATAAGAATGCGGTCGCTGTGCAAGAATGAGATCGAGACTGCTGAAATCATGAATCAGCTTGGACTGCTTTATCGGAGAACGTATTACTGGAAAGATGACTGCACGTCAGTTCAGGATGAATTAAAATTTGTCGGATACCTGTTCTCTATCCATAAATACCGCTTTGGGGATAAAATTCAATACGAACAGAAAATAGCTCCTCGGGTGGAACAGTTAAAAATCCCGAAATTTACCATACAGACCCTGGTTGAAAACTCCCTGCTTCATGGGATAGAACCTAAGGGCCGCGGACTGATAACGCTCACGTGTGAAATATCCAACGAATTCCTGATGATTCATGTTGTTGATAATGGAGTTGGTATTCCCAAAGACAAATTGGTGGATATCCGCAGACAAATAACGGCTATGGATGGAAAGGATGTATTTATAGGATTAACCAATGCGGCGGTCAGACTGCATATGTATTATGAAGGAAAAGCGGTAATGGAAATTGATTCTGTGGAGCACGAACATACCATGGTTTCGATTCGGATTCCTTTCGAGGGTGTCAACTGATGTACAAAGTCATTATTGTAGATGATGAGCCGTTTATACGGCAAGGAATTATCCGCTTTATAGACTGGGAATCCTATGGATTCACTGTGGCCGGAGAAGCGGAAGATGGACTGGAAGCTTACCAGCTTATTCGGGATCTTGAACCGGATGTAGTTATTTGTGACATCAAAATGCCGAATCTGGACGGGCTTTCACTGATCGAGAAGGTTCGAAAAAACAATCCTGTCCTGCCTTTATTTTTCATCTTGAGCAGCTATGACGATTTCAACTACGCAAAGAAGGCAATCACCCTTAGCGTTCATAATTATCTATTAAAACCTCTTCAGAAAGAAGAGCTTTTAACTGAGTTGAAAAACATCAGGCACTGTCTGGCGGAGCTGCAGGTAACGAATGGGAATAACGCGGGAGCGGGGAACATATTCAATACGGTTCTGCATACCCGGGATCCCGAAACAATCGGCGATTTACTCGGCATATCCGGATCTGTGGTTATGAATCTCCTCTGCAGTGTCATCAGGTTTCAAATTATTCCTCCTTGTACGGAAGACGCGGCAGCAGTGTTCAAAAAAATGCTTTGCGAAACATTCGTATACCGTTCAAGCTGTCTTGTTTCGGTACACCACGATTATGAATTCGATTGCTTATATATAAAATCCATGCTTCAGAATTCCGAAATAACCATAAATACCCTAAGAGAAAAAATAACGACTATTTCCCGAAAGTACAATGTTCATATCCGGGGATTTTCCGGAAGTACCGAAAAAGGTCTGCAGAATATCGGTAGAAGCCGCAATTCACTCCGAGACAGCATAATGAAGAGTTTTTACAGCAGCGGACCATTAACATTAGTTTATAGAAATCATTCGGAAGAATCTGCTAATGATGATTTCGCGCGTGACCCGAACCTAATGAATGAGATTGAGATGCTTCCCGGATATATCCGCTCCTTGTCATTGGATTCTGTTAGCGGCTATCTCCGGAGGATGAAGAAAGATATTCAAGAAAAAAAAATGCATCCGGATACGGTGATAAAATGTATTCATTCGGTAATGCTCGAAATAATTCGGACGGTGAGTAACATGGGAGGCAACCTCGAAGATTTCCATTTTTTTACAAATGGAATTCCCGAGATATTCGTTTCGATGGGATGTGATGAAATCTTTCGCCGACTGCATTCTTTTTCCGAAGCTACGATACGTTTCCTTACTTCAATACATGTTGATACGAGAAATCCGATGATACGCGAGGTTGAGCTGTATATCTCTGAACATTTAACAGACACGGTGCTGGTTAAGGATCTTGCTAACCATGTAAATCTGCATCCTTACTACCTCGGACAGCTCTTCAAAAACATTAAAGGTGTTACGGTAAAAGAATTCATTAACATGCAGCGCATTGAAAAGGCAAAGGCGCTGATTTCCCGTAACGATTTAAGGGTTACCGATGTTGCCGAATTGGTAGGCTACCATGATCCTGAATATTTTTATAAGAAATTTAAAAAATATACAGGAATGACCCCAAGGCAGTTTGTAAAAAATCCGGAATAATATTTGTTTTACCGATAGAAATCTTTGGTCCTTCAGGTTTTTTCCTGAAACAAATCATGTGATCATGAATGAAACAAATTCATAAGGAGGATCAGTATGATTCTAAAAAAAGTAACTGTAATTCTTTTTCTTCTGCTGTTCACCGTAAGCGCCGCTTTTACCGCCGGCGACAAAGAAACAACCGAAACCGATGAAGCCGGAGATTTCACGTTCACCTATTTTACCGGAACTTACGGCAATGCGGGTGATCCTGAGTTGTCAACTGATACAGACATCGGAAAGATCTTTTATGAAGATACCGGTGTGGTTGTTAAGTTCGACCGGCTTGTAGGAGACCTTGATTCCAGAATAGGAATTGATCTCGCGAGCGGTGATATGGCGGATGTGATCATGGGTGCCGGAGGATCAACTCCAAAATGGGCAGACGGCGGAGCGTATATTCCCTTGGAGGATCTTCTGCCGGTACATGCTCCAACTCTGTGGGAAATGGGAAAAGATATTTGGAACAGGGCCAAACATCAGAACGGCCATCTCTACATCATTCCAAGTTTTATTCCGCAAGGGGACGAGGTGGCTCGGATAAACGTGGCTGGAGCATGGAGGATTCAAGTAGACGCGCTTAGAAAAACCGGATATCCGGAGCTTAAATCAATTCCTCAGATGTTTGACTGGCTGCGGGATTATCTTGAAGAAAATCCCCTGAACGACAGAGGCGAGAAAAATATCGGTTTTATAACGCTTATTGACGGATGGCGGCGACCGTTAAGCTGGGCAATAGATAACGCGGTGGCCCCGGAAACATCTCTAAAGCTGAAACCTGAAGTAGATTTCAAAATCAATGATACGTCTGCCGCGTGGAAGAATACCCTGAAAGTTTTTAATCAGGCATGGAATGACGGACTTATCGATAAAGAATCTTTTATAATCAATCACGAACAGTATGTGGCGAAAATTGCAACAGGACGATACATCACCCATTGGGCGGCTCCGTGGTTTTTTCAAGACGCGACAAATTCCCTGATCAAGGAAGGGCGTGAGGAACTAACCTATTGGGGAATGCCTCTGCAGATTGACGCGAATACTTCATATCCGGAGAGCACAAAACCGATGCCGTCTACGGAAGGATGTGGTATTTCTGTCGCCGCGGAAGATCCTGTTAAAATTATCAAGTTTTGGGAGTATCTCGCGCAGCTGGAACAGCAGAAATTGATGTTCTGGGGTATCGAAGGAGAAGATTACTATGTCGATGACAACGGAAGATACAACATGACCGATGAAATGGCAGCGAATTACAAAGATCTTTCATATCGTCAAAAGAGAGGCCTTGGTGTTTTCCTGTACGGATGGCCTACAGGAGACGGTACATATCCTGATGGAAATTCCTGGAATCCGGATAATCAGCCGGAAGTCGCGAAACGGGCTTTCTCTCCTGTGGAAAAAGAATTTATTGACGCATACGATCTTGCGGTTCCAGCTGATCAATGGCCTAAGAAGCTGGTTGACCGGAAATGGGAACCGATCTGGAGTATCCCGTTAGAACAAGGTTCCCCTGCACAGGTTGCATTGTCTAAACTTGATGGAGTTAGAGACAAATATATTCCGACCTTGGTAATGTGTGACACTGATGATTTCGAAAAATACTGGAAAGAGTTTAATGATGCCCTTAAGGATATTGGTATAGAAGATTACTACAAAGGTGTGGAAGAAGGCGTTAAGTACCGCCTGGAAAATTGGTAAGAATTTTAAGTGTTACGGACGGCGGACATTACTGTCCGCCGTCTCCAATAGAAAATTTGGGAGTACTATATGTCCGGTAAGAGAAATATAAGAAGTACCCTATTTAAACAGCGATATCTAATTCTTATGTCATTCCCTTTTTTACTGCACCTGATAATTTTCCGGTATCTGCCTATATGGGGCTGGACAATGGCATTGCAGGACTTTAAACCGACATTAGGATTTTTTGGACAGGAATGGGTTGGATTTAAACATTTTGAGGCGTTGTTTTCGGACAGTGATTTTCCTCGGGTTATGCGGAATACTCTGGCGATGAGTACCATAAACCTGGTGTTCGGGACATTTTTTTGTATTGTTTTGGCTCTTTCCTTGAATGAGCTTAAGAATATGACAATGAAAAGGACAATCCAGACTATTTCCTATCTTCCCCATTTTGTTTCATGGGTAGTAGCCGCGAACATAGTGTTAACTCTGCTTGCATCAGACGGCGCGCTGAATGAGCTGTTAGTATCGCTTGGAATAGTAAAAGAACCGGTTATCTGGATGGGGAAAGAAAAACTGTTCTGGTGGGTTATCGGATTCTCCAACGTTTGGAAGAACGTGGGATGGGGCGCGATTATCTACCTTGCCGCTATTGCCGGTCTGGATCCCCAACTATATGAAGCGGCAGACATAGACGGAGCCGGAAGGCTGCAGAAAATATTTCATATAACCCTGCCTGGCATAAAACCTACTATTATAGTGCTTCTAATTATGAATATCGGCTGGATCATGAATGCGGGTTTTGAACAGCCTTATCTGCTGCAAAACACCCTGGTAAAGGAATACAGTACAACAATAGATATCTTTGTTCTTGAACGGGGTATGGGAATGGGACAATATTCATTTTCAACCGCCGCGGGAATATTCAAGTCTGTTGTAAGTCTTATTTTGGTGTTTCTTACCAACAGACTTGCAAAGAGATTCGGCCAGGAAAGACTTATATAAAATAGGAAAGCAATATGTTTCTTAAACGAAAAACCAGAGAAGATATTATATTTGATACCATTAACACATTCGGTCTTATTATATTAGCTTTCATAACGCTGTATCCGTTTTGGTATATCCTCGTTATTTCTTTTAATGACGCGATAGATACCGTCCGCGGCGGCGCAATGATCTGGCCCAGGGCGTTTACCACATATAATTTTCAGGTACTCTTAACGGACAATAACATTTTTAATGCTGCTTATGTATCGGTTGCCCGTACCCTTGTCGGGACAGTTACCAGTGTTTTTTGCACTGCAATGATGGCATTTACGTTAAGCAGAAGAGAATATATCTTCCGAAAACCTCTCACTGTCTTATTCGTGCTAACAATGTATTTCAACGGCGGGTTGATTCCAACATATTTTCTTATCCGGAGAGTCGGTCTGTTAAACAATTTCTTGGTATATATAATTCCGAATTTGGTGATGGCTTTTAACATAATCGTAATGCGGACAAACATGGAAACCATTCCCGAGAGCTTTGTTGAATCAGCCAGGATGGAAGGCGCCAATGATTTTACGATTTTTATGCGTATAATTTTCCCCCTCTCCATGCCCGTAGTAGCTACCGTTTCTCTTTTTGTGGGAGTAGGTCAATGGAATTCCTGGTTTGATACGTTTCTTTATGCTCCCCGAACTCCATCACTGTTTACGCTTCAATATGAGCTTATGAAGATCCTGCAGAGTACGATGGCTACTCAAACCGCCCGGACCGCGGAAGCAATGATGGAGAGGTTTGACCGGGAGCAGATGACCCAGATGATTACGCCAAAAGCAATCCGGGCATCCATGACCATTCTTGCTACTGCTCCGATTATCATGATTTATCCCTTTCTCCAGCGATACTTTGTAAAAGGTTTCATGATTGGAGGAATAAAAGGATAATGAACCAGTTTAAAATTGATACGGCACCAAAAGCCCATCAGGATGCTGTAGTCAAAGCAGAGCATGTACGGTTTACCGTCCTCACTTCAAGACTCATCCGGATCGAATATAGTCCGGAAAATCGGTTTGAGGATCGGGCAAGTGAAGTGTTCTGGTACCGGAAACAGCCGGTACCGAGTTTTACGGTGGATCGGAGTGAGCAGACACTGGTAATCCGCACCGATCATCTGAAAATTACATATACAGGCAGAGGCGCTTCATTTTCCCAGTATAATCTGGGAGTAACACTTATCGAAGATGATGTGACCTGGAAATACGGTGAATTATCCTGGATGCATAATTTGAAGGGGACTGCCCGGACCCTGGATAATATAGACGGCGACGCCGTAACGCTGGGAGAAGGGCTTATGTCCACCAGGGGATGGAGCGTGATTGATGACTCCGGATCTGTGGTATTCCTCCCGGATGGATGGATAACGAGAAGGTTTGACCCTGTTGAAACTCAGCTGGCAGAAAATACGAAAGATCTGTACTTCTTTGGATACGGGAAGGATTACAAAAACTGTCTCCGGGATTTCTACCGTGTAAGCGGAGCAGTACCCATGGTACCGCGGTATGTTCTGGGAAACTGGTGGAGCCGGTACTGGGAATACACAGAGGAAACCATGATGGAACTCATAGAATCTTTTGAAGAGCATGATATACCCCTGACGGTTTTCATCATGGATATGGACTGGCACATTGTAGAAAACAAATATACAAACGGGTGGACCGGGTATTCATGGAATCGGAAATTATTTCCCGACCCGAAGAGACTGATGAAGAGGATTCACACAAAAGGATTACGTACCGCCCTAAACCTCCATCCCGCCGACGGTGTACATCCCCATGAGGAGATGTATACCGAAATGGCTGAGCATTTAGGTAACCCCGTTTCCCGTGGAGAGGGTATTCCGTTTGATATGACTGATACCGACTACGTGTCGGCATATTTCACTTTTCTGCACCATCCGCATGAAAAAATCGGAGTGGATTTTTGGTGGATGGATTGGCAGCAGGGAACTGAAACCGGTATGCCCGGTCTTGATCCGCTGATGTGGCTGAACCACCTGCATTATTTGGATCTAAAACGGTCAGAAGATAAGCGCGGTCTTGTCTTTTCCCGGTACGGAGGATTGGGGAGCCACCGGTATCCGGTTGGTTTTTCGGGAGATACTATTGTGAGCTGGAAATCCCTCGCGTTTCAGCCCTATTTTACCGCTACCTCAGCAAATGTGGGATACGGGTGGTGGAGCCACGATATCGGCGGACATATGATCGGTACCGGTGACCGGGAACTGTACATCCGGTGGGTCCAGTTCGGAGTGTTCAGCCCGGTTATGCGCGTTCACAGTTCCAAGAACCGGTATAACGAAAGGCTGCCCTGGGCCTATGACTGCAGGACATACCGTATCCTGAAAGAATATATGCAGCTAAGGCATTCTTTAATACCTTACCTCTATACGATGATGAGACGCAATCACAAAGATGGACTTCCCCTTTGTCTGCCCATGTATTATGAACATCCCGAATTTGACCAAGCCTATTCAGTACCGGGACAGTATTATTTTGGGCCGAATATTATTTGTGCCCCCTTCACTTCTCCCGGAGATACTGATCTGCGGTTGTCCAGACAGCAGGTGTGGCTGCCTCCGGGCAGATGGTTTAATTTTTTTAACGGTGAGTTTTATCCGGGAGGAAAAAGGTATGGAATTTACGGTGATTTGGAAGACATGCCGGTGTTCGCGTCGGAAGGTGCGGTTATTCCTATGGAGCCGAAATCGGCGGTGCGCGCAGCGGGAAATCCCCTGGAACTGGATATTCTAATATTTCCGGGAAAAGACGGCAGTTTCGATTTGTACGAAGATGACGGCATAAGTCAGAAGTATCAGAGCGGTGAATTTGCCCTGACTCCTTTTCGGGTTACATGGCAGGATGATTTTCTGCGTGTAATTATCGGACCTGCTGAAGGACGAGTCCGATGTATTCCGAAATACCGGACATACAATATAGTATTCCGGGGGTTTTTAGAGCCGAAGAATCATATTGTAATGTTAGACGGTCGGGAGCTATGTGTTGCCGGATCGTATAACAGTTCGGCAAAGGAATATGTTTTAACAATTCCGGAGGTGATTAGCGAACAAAAGCTTGAATTATTCCTTTATGCTGACGGTAATGGTCTGATACAGAATAAGATTGATATTTTTAACAGGTGCCGTAAACTGTTGTTCGCCATGAATGTCCGGGACGTAGTGAAACGGGACATCGACAGCGCTCTGGAACGTGAAATATCTCCTGCTGTTCTAAAGGATATGACCCGATTCCTATCACCAAGTCAGGTGCGGGCATTGACGGAAACGATACAAAATACTGATTGGGAAAATATATTGGCATGAGACGTAACATATCCAGAGGAGATATAATCAGGACCCGGTACCCCGATATTGGGAATGAGCCGGCAAACATCTACTTGGGAAGCGGCAGCTTCGGGGCCGCGGTTGGGCCGTCAGGGCTGATGGATACTGAATATACTCCGCGGAGCTGGGACAGCAGACCCAATACCCTCCTCATGCACGCCGGTCACTGGCTCCGGGGAGCATACGGGCTGGACGCGGCAGTTCCCCTGGGCCGGCTTTATTTTTCGGGATTACCGGAACGACTGCCGGAAACATATTATCAGCATCTCCACCTGTATGACGGATTTCTCGAAACTCGTCTGCGGTATCCGGGGCTGCGGTTTTCTGCCAGGCTGTATTTCAACCCCGAGCTTCGGAATATTCTCGCGGTTGATTTTTCATACTCCGCAGCAAGTGACGCACAGTTGCCGGATATAATTTTTACGGTGATTCCGGAAACCCGGTCAAGTTATCAGCAGAATGTTATAACAACGATTGAAAACCCCCTTATTGATGAAAAAAGACCGCTCATAAAGTGCCGCATCGTTTCCGCCTCGGACGCGAAAAACGCACCGGGAAGGAAGCCGGCGGAAAGTCTTCTCTTTCTGCAGGTAACATCCGCCGATGAAGGCGCCGATTTTCTGTATAAAGAAAACCGGATTGTTTTAAAGTTTAAAAGCCGTTGCGGAGAGAGCCGGATCCTTCTCGGCTCCGCCGGAATCAGCCGGAGAGATGAACTGGAGCATGAACTGGAAACAGCGGCCGGGGACAGTAACTACTCCGGTACCGCCGCGGCCGCCTGGAACCGCCGGTGGGGATCTTCTTATGTGGATCTGCCGGATGACCGGTTCCAGGCTCTTTGGACAAGATCGGTGTACTATCTGTTATCAAGTTATTCTGCTGATCTTTATTGCCCGGTATCACCCATGGGCTATACCGGTAACGGCTGGCCATATCATTTTCCACAGGACATGGCATATATTTTTCCGGTTTTTCTTCGTCTTGGTCATTTTGATATCGCTGAGTCGATTGTTGGATATTTCCGTAAGTGTTTAGAAAACATGCGTGACTTTACATCGCGGATTTACGGCAGGGAAGGTATTTTCTGGGCATGGGAATTTCCAATGGATGAACACTCACTGCTCCTTTCGGAAGGGTCGCCTAATTGGTATCAATTTGAATTGCACAACAGCGCCTATCCGGCGTTTATGGCATTTGAAACCTTCATGCATACCAGGAACCGGGAGTGGGGAAGGGAAACGGCCTTCCCGATTATATTGGGATCGGCTCGTTTCTATGGTGACATTTTAGTCCGGGAGGAGGACGGGAGCTGGGGGATTCACATAACACCTTCCATGGGTCAGGACGAATGGGGCGGCATAGACGGGAAAAATTATCTCTGTGCTCTATTCAGTGCCGAATACTGTTTGAAAACGGCTTTAAAAACGGCGGAATATCTTGAAACGACGCTGCCGGAAAAGGAAAAATGGGAGGAGATCCTGAGTGACGGTCTCGCCTACAACCGGCTCTATCACCAGGAATACGGTATATACATGCCCTGCCAGGTTGATCCTTCCGAGTATAAACTCGGCCGTCAAAAACATCCTGTCCAGCTGGGACCGGCTGCTTTTATTCCGGGAAAACCGGCGGCCGGACCGGAATATAAAGCCTTTGCCGTACGGGAACAACTGTGCCGGGGAGCCGGTGAGGGTTTTTATACCGGGTGGACGTTGGCAACATACTGGCTTACGGCAATACGGCTGGGAAAGTTTGAGGAATTCGTTAACGAGCTTGAGAAAGCAGTTCCAGCTTCTTACGCCGATCCGGATTGGACCGTGTTATACGAAACTTCCGGAGACGGAAGCATGCCGATGTATCTGACGAATCACGGGCTGTATGTGCAGGCAGTGAATGATACTTTTGGCGGCTCCTTTTTCCGGGATATTAGCACCGCTTCCGGAGCTCCCCAATCCTGGGAAGGCGCTGAATTCCACAATTTTCATCTGCCCGGAGGGAAAACATCAAGCGGGAAATGTGTTGATGGAAAGGTTACTATAAAACTTTAGTTCCTGTGGCTATTTCATAGAAAAAATTGGTGATTTATGGTAAACGCTCCGACAAAATCCCGTAGATCCTGCCATAGGATGATTCCGGAAGATCTTCGCTGATCTGTATCATGTACGGGGTATCCCGGCCGAACTCAATTTTTAATTGAGTGATGAAACTGTTGATTTCCTCATCCGGTGATTCTGCCAGAGATGACGGAAAATTCGGACATAATGTTTTATCCAAAAATGTTTCAACCGCCTCGGTAACGGAGATGTCGCCTCCCATTACGGGAAGCGAGAATGAATCGAGAACATCAAACCGGCTCCCGGCAACAAGATTTTTCAGCGCCTTTAGTCTGCCGTCCATATGGACAACATAAATTTTCCCCGCATCTTTAAGCTGGGATCCTATCTTCTCATACCGGGGCAGAAGGAAGGTCTCGTAATTGTACGGCGGAGTCAGGTCCGATGTGACGTTATCCGGCTGCCAAACCGCTTCTGCTTTTGACTGCATGACGAATGAGATCTGTTCATCAATTTTTCTGTCAATCGCGTCCATAAGGGACAGCACGGAATCAGGATTCCTGTACAGATCGAAAAAATACTGCTCCGCACCGGCTAATTCTATCATTATCTTCTGGTATGGATTCCGCTCTATCCGGGGAATTACCAAGCCGTCTTCACCCAGAGATTCTATTTTAGCCTTTATCGCTTTTTCGTTGGATCTGAGGATTGAATTCTCTACCAGGTACCGCACAATCTTGTAATCTTCTGAAGTTTTAATAAAATAGTCCACCGTCCATTTCTTCCCAGAATTATATTCATCGTTGTAGACGATCTGGAACGGCACATTGATGAATTACAGGAGAGGACTCAGGACGGCCTCGTGGAGGAGGGTAGACTAAAACCGGGCAGAATTCTTCCCGCGTATCGAAAATAAAGCGCCCTCCTGCCCCCGCCTGTACTCCCGAGGCGGCACCCCCGCGTATTTCTTAAAAAACCGGCTGAAATGATAGGCGCTCGAAAAATGGAGTCTGTACGCGATCATATCCAGTCCCATTCTGCTGGTGCGGAGGAACCGGCAGGCTAAATCGTACCGGGAACGGTCGTAACATGCCTTCGGAGTCATTCCTGTTTCGAGTTTAAAAACCTGTACGAAGCGGCAGGCCCCGAGTCCGGCCCGTTTAGCCAGCGCTGCTGTGTCCAGTGTTTCCAGGGGCAGACGGCTCATCTCCTCTGCCATGGTATGTATAGTCTGAGAGTAGGGTGTCGCTCCCTTCTGCTGCTCAGTTCCGGTAACGGCTAAAAACCAAGAGAGAAGAACAGCACCGAACCGGTAACATGCCCGTGATTTTGTCTCTGAATTGTTCTGCTTTAAGTCGTCCAGAATCATCCGGAAGTTTTCTTCTTCCCCGGGAACCGTTCCCGTGCGGAAAGGGATCCCTAATCCGGCACGGAGGGGTAAATCGGAAAAAAATTCGAACCACCAGAAATGCCACTTTTTGTCCGCTGTTCCGTAGGAGATGATATCGCTGCCGTCCAAGAGAATCACCGTTCCTGCTTGTAACCGGTACTCCCGTGCTGTTACGGTTACGATACCTTCTCCCGCCCGGGTCATGACCGCAACCAGGCCCTGCTTCCGGCCGTTCGGGACGGAGTATGTTTCATCACCCTTAACATGAAAAGCGGTACGGATATCCACATTCGGAAGTCTGTTTTCGGCTGGGCACTCGGCAAAATCAAACCACATATTATCATATTGTATATCAAATTCTATTATTTGCCATTAAACTCTGCCGTAAATTAAAATATTATGTATCCATGGATGTAAAGCAGTCTATTCAAAAAGTCAGAGATATGTATGACATAAAACCCGGCGCGCCTTTTCACCGCCGGGAGTTCGGATTTTACAGTCTGGAAGAATGGAAAACACAGGGCATGCCGGATATCGATCCCTATTCCCCTGAGGGAAGAGAGCTTTTTATGTATGATGAACCCGGCGCGTGCGGACTTTGGGAATTGGGATGGTGTGAGGCGTCGTTTAGTCCGGCCTTTGAGGTAGAAGTTCTGGAAGACCGGGGTAAATACGAACTGGTCCGGGACAGTGCAGGGCGGGAAGTTCTCTATTTCAAGAATAAGCGGAGCGGATTCATGCCTGAGTACGTGAATCATCCGCTGAAAGATGAGAAATCCTGGGAGGAACACCTGGTTTGGCGGCTCGATCCGGAATCACCGGAACGGTATCGTGATTTGGAAGCACGAATGGGAGCCATACAGGATGCGGCAGGGTTAGGAATGATGGTTACGCAGCATGTTATCGGCGGCTGTATGTACCTGCGGAGCCTTTTCGGACCCACGGAAATTCTCTACGCTTTCTATGATATGCCCGGTCTTATCCACAAAGTGATGGAAACCTGGCTTTCCCTTGCCGATTACGTTATCGCGAAGCATCAGGAATATATTGACCTGGATATCCTTTTTCTCGCCGAAGACATCTGCTACAACAAAGGTCTCCTATACAGTCCCGATACGGTCCGGGAGTTCCTCTTCCCCTATTATCAGGAGCTGATTAAAAACATACGGCACCGTCAGAAGGACCGTACCAGAAAACTGCATATCCAAATCGATACCGACGGCTACTGTGTCCCAATGATCGACCTGTACCGGGAAGGGATCGGCATGAATTCCCTAACCCCTTTCGAAGTTGCGTCAGGCTGTGATGTGGTCGCCATCGGGCGGGAGTACCCGGAGCTGGTCATGTCGGGAGGTATCGATAAGCGGATACTCACCGCCGGCAAGGCGGAAATTGACCGGGAACTTGAACGGATTCTGCCGGTTATGCGGAAGCGGGGAGGGTATGCTCCCACATGCGACCACGGGGTCCCGGCGGAGGTGAGTTACGGGAATTACCTCCATTACCGGAAGCGCTGTGTGGAGTTGGGAGGCTGAT
>CAYLLE010000042.1:16577-24051 GCA_964384485.1 uncultured Spirochaetales bacterium
AGTTACGGGAATTACCTCCATTACCGGAAGCGCTGTGTGGAGTTGGGAGGCTGATGACGGAGCCGCGAAAAAATCTGCCGGCTGATGTGCCGCCGGCGAAACAGCTATTTGTCCTTATCCCTGCAGCTCCGCAATAAAATGACCGACACCGCCGTCCTGGAAGGAAAACTCTTTTTTGTATCCGTCAAAATAACCGGTAAGCACAATCGGATCATACTTGGTCATTCCAAGGTTTTCCAGCGCGAACTGGATAAAATCTTCTATTGTAGAAATCCTTATTTGGTATACATCAAACTGCACAGTCCAGTAATCAGGCTTTTTGTAATGACGTACCCGTATCCACCCGTCCTTAGAAACCCGTTTAATGATTTCTTCCCGCGCTCTGCCTTCAGTTCTCAATTGTTCGTTGTGTTTATTGTAACAGTCTTCGATTTCCGCGCCGGTTATGCCGAACAGTTCCGTGTTATCAAGCACAAAAATGATATGGGTATGATCGAACGGGTAAACGCCGTTATCCTTTACCCAATACCCGGCGAAGGGTTTCACCTGGTGACCGTAATTTGAACCGTACTGTGTTATTAGCTTCACTTCTAAACCGCTCCTCAGTCAACCGCCCATCCGTCCGAAATAATGTCATCCACTGAAGTATAGCGCCATTCGGAACCATCGGATCCGGTAAGGACGATCTCGTCATCATCCTTTCTCCCGATGAACCCGGGTGAATTCATGATATGTCCGTATATCCGCTCCTGCCCGGCAATCTTTTTGAGCATACACCTGGGACCCGGATAAACGCCGTCCAGTAGATCTTCCAAAGTCCTCCGCGTAATTTCAATCCGTTCTTCCGACCAATTTTCCGTCATTTTTTTCCTCCTGCCCCGGTTATACTTTTTAGTATAATACAAGGGACGTGACATTTGTTGTCCCCGTCCGCATACACCACGGATGCTTAAAACTAAAACCACTTAAGGTCATTATTATACTGTTCGGCTAACGGTTTTAGACCGGAGATGTCAAAGATAGCGGTTTTGGGACCTTCATCGTAGGGTGAAGTGCGGAGGACAAGGGAATTGTGCTGAAGTATTTTTTCTATGAAGCCTAACGGGCAGTTACAGAAGAGGGCGGTATTGTCTATCGATTCCACCCAGTTAACCGAATAGGGATCTTCTTTGTCAAAACGGACCGTGATCTTTGTGTTGTCCGCCAGATAATCATCCCAATCGACAAAAAGTTCGGTAGCGGAATCCTGCACCCGGATTATAAGTATCACCTCATCGTAGAGATTATTTGTTTCCGCGGGAAGAAAGAAAAATATTTTTTTACTGTCACTAATCGGATCTTTATCTACAGTAACCTGCCACTTAGATTCTGAAGCATTTACCGACTTTTTGGTGATTCCCAATTGCTCAGCTAACTGATCGTAAGATTCCAGCCTGTTTGCATCATTTCCAATCTGGTAGCACGCCTTAAGACCGGAAATAATCGCGTTAACCTCGGTCTCATCCTCCGCCGAAACAAAATATCCGGGTAACATCAGGATAAAAATTAATAGACAAAAAACGTTTCTCATTATAATACTCCTTATATACGTTTTAGGGGCATCAGGACTGGCAAAAGGCTCACCCTAACTTGCCCCGCTCAAATAGCAGAAAGTATGCCAGGCCGTAAAATTGCTGAATTTGCTGTATTATTTCCGGAATTTTGAAACTGTGGTTACCGTGGCGTAACTCAAGTTACGGAGGTTAAGTCATGAGCGGTCTACGTATCTACGAAAAGGGAAGTTGTGCTGCAGCGTATTATTTTGGTAATCTGGAAGTATGCTGAGCCCCCAGAATATCTTTCTGTCCAAAATAAAAGCCGGGACAATTAAAGATGCGGCACAATTGAAGCGGATATACCGGCGGTTATCATTCGCCGTCCATCCCGATCTTTCGCCGGGTGACAGTGTGGAATCACTGGATTTTATCCGTCTGAACCGTGATTATGAAGAAGCAGCTTTCTTCCTCGGAAAGAGTACGGACGGAAACAACACAACGTTAGAGACCAATTTTTTGGACACATTCTTCGACCTGCTTGCGGTAGGATATCCTTCCCAAGCCATCAAAAACAGCATGTACCATAAACGGTGGAGCAGGGCGGACCGGCAATTTCAATTATTAAACCGTGACTATTCTTTCACGTCACTAACGGAGGCTGTGCGGGCCTTAAATGAAACAGCCCCGGAGGGAATAACTGCCGGAAAATATTTTGATTTCCTTCATTATCTGGACAAGTATTATCTATCAGAAAATAAAGAGATATTGAAACTCGGTCTAGAACGGCGTACCAAGTTAATTTTACCTGTTTTCCAAAAATACTGCCCGATTATTGCTGATTTTACCCGGTACTTACTGGAAGCAGTTGATCAGAAATAACCATCAATTCTGTGCTCCAGGGGGAAGCTCCGGTAATTTCCAGGGAAAGGCATATATTGATCAAGACAGTGCATACCAAAAACATACACCATGAATTGATGATGTCTATACATTGAGCATACTTGGTCTGCAAAATGTCTTAAACGGTACATGCTCGTTCCGCATCCGCTTGACTAGATCTGACTAGGTATATATATTGCAAGTATGATAATAAAGAATATCTATCAGGCAAAAACCCATTTTTCGGAATTGATTAAAAAATCCTTGGAAGGGGAGGAAGTCATTATAGCAAAATCGGGTAAACCTGTTGTTCGGATCATACCCTATGAGGAAAAACCTAAACCAATCAAACCTGGCCGGCTTCAAGATCAAATAAAGATAGCAGACGATTTTAACCAATTCACCCCGAAGCTCAAGGAAATCTTCAAAGGATATATTCAGGAATGAAAAAAAATCTGCTGCTTGACACCTGTGTCCTTCTTTGGATACTGCAGGGGAATGAAAGGATAATTGAGAAACCTGAAGTCATGGAACAGTTAAACAGCAGGTTCCGGTTTTTTAGTTCCATATCCATTGCGGAAATCGAAATAAAAAAATCCATCGGCAAATTGGAAATACCGGATGTGTACATTAACGCGGTTACCGCCTCGGGTATACAAGAATTACCTTATGATGCTGAAAGTGCGTCACAGTTAGGAGAGTTGCATCATTTCCATGAAGACCCGTTTGACCGGATGTTGATTACATCAGCGAAAGTACATAATTTGATTGTTGTGACCGGAGATACCATTTTTACTAAATACGGCATCGAAACTATTCTTGTTTAACCCCTGCATCAGCTGTCTTCCTCAAGCTGTAATCTGATATTGCTGACGAAGCTTCGCGATATAATATTTCGCTGAGGGATGGCACCGTTCCCATTTCTGCCAAAGCTCTTTAATTTTGTTCTGCAACTGTCTTCAGAGTTGTCCATATTCAGCTGTAATATTTAATACACATATTGATTAAGATAACCCATTTTCACGGCGCGCGCATCATGTTGGATATGTCGATATATAGCCTTAAAGGCTATTTCTTTATTCTTTATCTCCGTGAAGATCTTGTGCTTCCGTTTAATATAATCTACCATTACCGGCATGAACAGCACAGACGTAATTGCCGGACGCGAACGCGTTCTTGCGGCATTCGAGCATCGGGAGTAAATGGGTCCTAATCGGAGATGTTGACGCAACCGAAGTGATGACAGCAGCTGAAGAGAGCGGACTGATTCCGGCAACGGAACATTCTTTTCATCAGGGAATACCTGTTTCGAATATCATTCGCTTTAAACAAAAAACAAAAGAATTGGGAGCACGAAAATGACGGAACACGAATACATCAGGGTTAATCATCAGGCGCTTAAATCATTCTGCGCTGAAGTTTTCCGGAAGCTCGGGATGACTCCGGAACAAGCTGAAGACTCCGCCGATATACTGACCGCCGCGGATGCCCGCGGCATCGGAAGTCATGGAGTCGCCAGACTGTGGCGGTATGTAAACGGGATCAAAACGGGGGTAATGAACCCGGCGGCCGAAGCCGAAACGGTGCGTGAAACACCGGTGTCTCTGGTTGTGGACGCGAAGGGGGTAGCCGGACTCAGCGTGAGCAGACAGGTCATGGAACGGGTTATCGGAAAAGCCAGGGCAGCAGGATTCGCGGCGGCATCGGTGCGGGATTCCAATCATTTCGGTATTGCCGGATATTACGCGTCCATGGCGGTGCCGGAGGACATGATCGGTATCGCCATGACCAATACGGCGGCCTTGGGGGTTCCGACCTTCGGCAGGGAAGCGATGTTCGGTACAAACCCGGTAGCTGTTGCCGTTCCCGCGGAGAAAATGCCGCCCTTTGTTCTGGATATGGCAACCACGGTTGTAACACGGGGTAAGGTCGAAACTTATGCCAGGGAGGGGAATCCGCTGCCCATTGGATGGGCGGTAGACACCGAAGGGAAAAATTCCGGCGATGCCGGTTCACTGCTCCGGGATATGCTGGTCCAGGCGGGCGGTGGTCTGCTTCCCCTGGGGGGTATCGGAGAATTCCTGGGAGGACATAAAGGATACGGTCTTGGAGTCCTGGTCGACATCATGACGGCCGTGACCTCGGGCGGGACTTTTGGTAAAGAGGTGATGGATACGGAAAAAACTTCGGCCCGGGTCTGTCATTTCTTTGCCGCAGTCAAAATTGATCTGTTCCGGGATCCCGCGGAATTTAAGGCTGATATGGATGTGATGCTTTCCCGGCTGACTTCAGCGGAACCTGCCGAGGGTGAAGACCGGGTATACTACGCGGGGCTGAAGGAACACGAACACCAGGAATACTGCCGGAAACATGGAATCGGAGTGCCGGAAAAAGTCTGGACAAATCTCCTTGAAATTGCCCGGGAACTCAATATAGACCCTGCCGTTCTTGACCGGCACATCGTATAATAGAAGAATGAAAGCAGAACCGTACTTGATAAGCACCGGAGACAGGCTGAGTCCGAAAGAAGCTTCCCGTCGTAACCTTAGTATCTTGGTAAAGACGGAAAAAAGCAGCTGTTTCACCCTGTATAGGATATCGGTAAAGAACAACGACGCGTCTCCTATAGCCGTAGATGCCGCCGGCATCAGTTTTTCCGGCTTTGCTCCATCAGCAGGTGACTGGCGGATATTCATGGATCCGGGAAAGTGCGCGTGGACCGGGGTTAAGCGGCTCGATTACCTGGATGACGATCCCCGGATGATGGTGATTGAAGAGCAGGAGACCGGACTTGGGAAACGGTACTCCGATAATTCCGAACCTGGACGTTTTCACCGCAGTGACCTCCTTACCGCGGTGTGGGATAAAACAAGCGGCACCGCCTTTTTGGCGGGTTTTTTGTGCCAGTATCAGGGAGGAAACAAAATCGATATCCGGCCGGTCAGCGGGAGAAATGAGCTCCGGCAGATTGATGCCTGGCAGCGGATCGATACTGCGTTGGACCCCGGGAGTGATTTCAGGCTGGATGTGCTGGCTGCCGGTGAGGGAAACGATCCCTGCGTAATGCTTGAAGCATACGGTGATCAAGTCTCCCGGTATATCGGCCGCCGTTTTGATGATCCCCCGGTAACCGGCATGATGACCTGGTACGGCTACCGGGCCGCGGTAACAGAGGAAATCGTGCTGCGGAACGCGGAGATAATCCGGGACGTTTTTACCGGATATCCCCAAAAAACTCATACCTATATGCTCCTTGATCACGGGTGGCAGTTCGAAGCGGAGTGGGGGAGCATGAACCATAATCCCGGCCAGTTTCCTCACGGAATCGCATGGCTCGCCGATAAAATAAAGCAGTTTGGACTGAAATTCGGGCTTTGGCACACGCCGTTCTGCGTCACCGAATACGTCAGGGACAAGGCGGCACTCACACCGCTGATGGCTGCCGATAAAAACGGCACCCCTTTGGAAGGAAAAGCCGCGGTTTGGGGTTCGGTGGATATTAAGGGCAGAGGCCGATGGCGGCGGCTCAACTTTTTCGACGGAGCAAAACCGGAAGTGCTCAAGCGGTGGGCCGCGGAAATGGGACTGATCCGGAAGTGGGGAGCCGATTACTGCAAGCTTGATTTTTTCAATCCCCTTAAAGGAGAGGAGACCGGAAAAAATATATCTCAGGGAGAATTACTAAAGAATACCTGGGATGCATTACGCAGAGGATTCGGCTGGGACGGCCATCTGGCTCCCTGTTCATGCGAGACAAACTTGCAGTTAGGATACTGTGATTCGGTCCGTATTGCCGCGGATATCGGAATAGCCGGGACCTGGCCGGGAGCCTTTGAGGGATACCGGTACGGACATTCTACCATTGCCGCTTCCTGGTTTAAAAACCGGAGGTTCTGGGTAAACGACGCCGATTCCGTTCAGGTCGGAAACGGCTGTTCCCTGGGCGAGGCCAGGACCAGGACAACCGCGGCGGCCTTGAGCGGCGGTCATCTTATGACCGGAGATGATCTATCCCGGATTTCCGCCGACCGGCTGGAGCTGATCCGAAGGGTTCTGCCCATGATTCCGCACGCTGCCCGTCCTCTGGACCTTTTTGAAAATCCGTTTCCTGAGGGGTATCCCTCCCTTTGGTGCCTTGATGCTGAATGGCCGGAAGGTCCCAGAAAAACACTTGCCGTTTTTAATCTGACCCGGAGCACCCAGCGGTACTTGATACATCCGGAATGGCTTGGTGTAGAGGATGGCACCCCCTTCTGTGCTCTGGAGTGGTGGCAATACCGGTGGCTTGGACGTTTTTCCTCCTCATTCGAGATTGAAGTGCCGCCGGAGGATACTGCCGTTATTCACGGAATGCCCCTTTCCGCGGAGCCCCGTATAGTTTCGGTAAGTCATCATATAACCGGCGGATATATCCTGTCCCGTCAAGAATTCGATTCTGATTCAGGCCGGCTTCATGGATCCCTGCGGACAAAACCGGGACTTAACATTGTACTCTTGGGATACGCTCCGGAACAGTGGGTACTGGATCCGCACAAAGCATTCCATTGCGCCGGCAGCGGACTTGGCAGCTGGCAGTATGAGCTCGTGACTGCCGGTCCTGATACCGAGTTCAGTATTTTTTTCCGAAAGAAAGGGTAGGGCAGCCGGTTCCGGGGTCTATAGCAAGGTTTGCTCGAAAACTTCCGAAGGAAACCGAAAGATTAATTCCGGGTGAGGGGAACGGACAATGTCGATGGTATCCGGAATAGGGGTACCGTTCATCTTTCCGAGGCCAAGATCAATATCCATCAGGATAAGATCGAACTGATCATAATCGACCCCGTAAACAGCGTCCTCACCGCTGGATACTGTCTTGACCGTAAGTCCCTGTTTTTCAAGAATCATCTTTTCCTGAATAGCAGTTACCGAATCGTTTTCCACCAGCAGTATATATTTTCCTCGGCTGTTCATTTTATATAAAATTATATCCCTTAAAGCGGTTCTGGGATACCTAGGACGGATTATATCAGCAATTTCCGGTGATCACATTCGCATTAAAATTTATAAATTGTTTTATTAAA
>CAYLLE010000043.1:0-1703 GCA_964384485.1 uncultured Spirochaetales bacterium
AATAAAACAATTTATAAATTTTAATGCGAATGTGATCACCGGGAATTGCTGATCCTTACCAGCTTTTATTAAACTCAGCAACTGTTTCAAACATTGCGACGACATTTTCCGGAGGAACATTTGCCATTATGTTGTGTACCTGCTGAAAAACAAATCCGCCTCCGGGAGAAAATATTTCCAGCTGCTCCCGGACATGTTTCCTTACCGTTTCCGGTTCGGCGTTCGGAAGTATTTCCTGGGTATCTGCTCCGCCGCCCCAAAAGCAAATACGGGAACCGAAGTCTTTTTTTAATCCCCGGCTTTCCATACCCGCAGCGCTGATCTGCACCGGATTAACCGCGTCCAGTCCGGCATCTATAAGATCATCCAGAAGCGGCCGGATACCTCCGCAGGAATGCAGCATAACTTTAACCGGGGCAATCTCCTTCGCGTAATTCCAAAGATCATGATGCCTGGGTTTAAAAAACTCCCGGTACATCCGCGGTGAAATTTCCGGTCCCGACTGCATTCCCAGATCATCGCCGAAGAGTATGACATCAACATACTCTTTAATCGGAGTTAAGTATTTTTTCAAATTACTCTTGTGCATCTTCACAAGACCGTCAAGAAGACGATGCGCTTCATCCGGATCTCCGGCCAGGAGCATCATGAATTCCGGAATGCCGCACAAGAAACAGGAGATCTCGAGCAGGTTTCCGCCGAAGAGATAGATTACGGCTTTATCGGTAGAGTTCCGTAAACGCTCCGCGCCCCGGGCAAACTCTTTGACCGAGAGTGAACTCAAATCCGGCGGGGTCGGCACCGACCACATAACGTCTCCCATCGCTCCCGGGAGTACAGATAGATCTGAAGGAATTTCTTTCTGAAACGGCCAATAGATTTGATCAAAATAGAGCATGCCTTCCCGGCGTATCCCCGCTTTTTTTCCGGACGGAGCATACAGATACCAGTGAGGATCCTCCTTCCGTATATCCGTATACGAAGGGATTAAAAACTCATAACCGTCTGCCTCGATCCAGGGCTTCCATCCTGTATCATCGTTACAGAATTCACGGCCCAATTCAACGGTATCGGCTCCGGACCATTCAAGAATGTCGTCATCTATGATTGCAAGCTGCTGAATCACATCGTATATCTTGATAGGTTTTTTCGGAAGACCGAGGTATTTCCTCAAGTTCGCGTATGCCTGGGCCATTATACCGCTGGACCGGTATCCGCCGAAATCAACAGGCACCCTGTCAGTTTCCCTATGTTCTACTGCTCCAATAATCCTTTCCTTTCCTGTCATATCCGCCTCCATAATACATTATGCCATGCTTTACAGAATGGTCAACCGCACGTCACAATGATAAACACAACAGGAGGCAGTAATGATAATCATCGGCACCCCGTATTATCGTCCCCCCTTTCCGGGCTGAAAACGGCCGGCTCAGGATAGAACCGGGCGAGATAGGGGTCCATGTTTTAACGCCTTAAGATTGAAAGGGATGTAGCGGGAAAAAATCATGGTAATTTTTATTTAGAATGCTTCCGCTGGAAATTGCCGCCTCGGCCCTTTTACAAACGGCAAAAATTGTGTAAATTAGTTTCTCGATACAGAAGTATCGCCGGCGTGATGAAACTGGTAGACGTGCCAGACTCAAAATCTGGTGGGGGCAACCCCGTGTCGGTTCGACTCCGACCGCCGGCAGTGTGCCTTTTTG
>CAYLLE010000043.1:1803-24025 GCA_964384485.1 uncultured Spirochaetales bacterium
GGAAAAGGCCGTACCCGCAAGTCGGGGAAGCGTAGCTTTCTCCGACCGCCGGCAGTGTGCCTTTTTGGGAAAAGGCCGTACCCGCAAGTCGGGGAAGCGTAGCTTTCTCCGACCGCCGGCAGAAGACACTTCCCCGACAAAATTAAAATTAGTACAATTAGGTTATGGCCATTATTTCAATGTTTTACGGAATAATTATTTCTCTTTATTTTTTCGACAATCGAAGACATAAGAAACCCCATATTCATGTTCAATATCAAGACGAGCAGGCAGTTGTCTCTATCCCGGACGGGGAAATTTTAGAAGGCACAATAAAATCGAATAAGTTAAAATTGATTCAGGCTTGGCTGATAATTCACAAAGATGAAATTATGGCTGATTGGAAATTGGCAAGTGAAGGAAATGAAATATTCAAAATCGATCCTTTAAAGTAGGTGTGGATATGAATCCAAGAGTGAAAGACGTAAAACCCAAATCAAATTATACTCTTCTATTAACATTTACAAATGATGAACAAAGAATCTTTGATGTTAAACCGTATTTAAAAAAAGGTTTCTTTATAGAATTGAAAGATGAATTATTGTTCAATTCGGTTAAGCCTTTGTTAGGAAGTATTCAGTGGAAAAACGGACAGGATTTCTGTCCGGATACACTTTACGAGGAAAGTATTTCGCTGCATCAATTTGAAAAAGCTGCAGAATAATTACTATTATGCTGCTTTCATACCCGCAAGTCGGGGAAAGCGCAGCTTTCTCCGAACGCCGGCAGTGTGCCTGTTTTTATTCTACCAAAAAACAGCGATCCCGGTATTGATAATAGTCATGGCAAGGGTTGTATGATAGTACCCGGCATTAAACGTTTTGTTTTTTCGCATCAAAACGATGATTAATACGGCAGCCAGAATCACAATTTTAACGGTTACCTTTAGATGATCCGCTGTATCGAGAGTTAGGAGGAGCAGGATAATTCCGGTAGCAAATTGAATAATTACTCCGGATAAAACTATTACGGTAACCCTACGCTCCTGCCGCTTCAGTTGAACGGATAAACCGCCCAGCAGAGCCGCCAGCCCGATAAAATGCAGAAACCGGAAGATGTCAACAGCAATTTCCATCTGCTTACTCCTTATAATTAATGGCCGGAGACACTGTTTACCCGGCCGAATATTCCGTCTATTTTTTCTTTTAAGTGTGGTGATAAAGCAGGTTTTTCTGCTGATTTGATATTCTGCAGCAGATGTTCCCGGCTTCCTGTTCCGGTTAAGACCACATGGATGCCTGGTTCTTCCAGACAGTACCGGTAGGCCATCTCGGGAAAAGTCTCGGCATCGGACTCTTCAAGCAGAAACCGAAGCGGGTCCTCGGACTCCGGTTCGGGAATGTCTTCAGAGTTAAGCTGACCGCTATCAAGGAGTTCGCGCACAACTTCTTTCCGGCGGGATGCGTCACTTAGAGCCCGGCGAACCGCGAACATATCCAGGGTACCGATGCCTTTTTTCTCTGTTTTTTCAAGCAGCTTAACCCGGGCGGATTGGTTTAGAAAATTAAACCCTACCATGAATACTTCCCAAATCTGATCATCTAACGCGGCAGCAAGCATTTCGTGGGATGGGTCGCTCATAAACATTTCACTTATGCCGATGAATCTGATTTTCCCCTGATCCCGGGCTTTCTCCAGCTGGGGAATAAAGTGCTCCGCGGTTTCACTGTATAGATCGTGAGTTACAGCATGGAGAAGATAGATATCGATATAGTCGGTACTTAGATTCCTTAAACTTTGTTCAAGCCGCGGAAAGATTGATCCGGTCTCGGGCTCCTGCCACGCGTGGGTCTTCGTAGAGATAATTACGGAATCACGGTTCAGTCCGGAAACAGCTTCACCGACGATGTCTTCCGTGCCGTATGCTTCAGCGGAATCGATGAAATTGATTCCGCTGTCAAGTCCGGTTCTTATAATATCAACCGATTCGGACTTGCTTTTTCCCGTCCGCTTCCCAGCTCTGCTCGGACCTCCCGTTCCCATTCCTAGGACACTCACATTTAAGCCTGTTGAACCAAGATTTGTGTATTTCACGGAGATCCATCCTTATCATTGTCGGGTATATATCGGGTTAGCTACCGCTAAAGTATTTCCCGTCAGGTACCGGAACAGCAGATTACCCTCCGGAGGACCATGAAGTTCCGCCCTAAAATAGGTATAGTTCGATGGGGCTGCATTTACCACTACCGAAAATCCGTTCGCAGCTCTGAGTTTTTCTGAAGCGATAACCGTATCATCCCCGTACAATATAATTCTAAAAAGTCCGGGCGCCCAATCAGGGGTTTCATGAAATACCGCCTGTGCTTTGATTTGAACCCGGGAATTCGGCTGAAGCGTCCCGCCCATGCCGGTCTCAAAAACCCCGTCACCGTCCGCGTCGGCAGTCAGTTCAAGCCGGGGTCCGTAGGGCGCGTAGCTCACCGACACCTTTCCCGCTTTTATCGCGTCAATTATTGCTTGGGGTGATTTTTCCTCAGCATAAATCCATGTGGTAGGATACCCCGGCGGATTTATACGGGACTGCATTCCTTTGTGTCTGTGGCTATCGCTTCCGCCGATACCGGTTACCCGGCGGCCGGAAAGAAGCAGTTCCGTCCAGATCATTCCGACAGCCTGACGGTTTCCCGTCGGAAACCGGAAGGGAGCATTCCATATTTCCATCACCCTTAAATCGGCAGCCGGATATTTCCAGGACGGAGTAATTCTTACCGGATGATTCATCGAAAAGATTGCCCCTGCTGTTTGAGCTGCCTTCAATGCCAGGAAGAAATCTTTCTTCCGGTTAGCTTCCCATAAAACTGAATAATCAAACGGCACAGCCGATATAATATTGGCATGCCCCATACTTGTGGTCCATTCCGTCCCGTAGAGCATCATCATCGCAGGGTCTTCGTAACCGGGGTCTTTCCAGGATGAAATTATCCCTTTCTGCGAAGTATCGTGATCGGTAACGGCGATAAAATCGAGGTCGGAGCTTCTGCTTGCTTCTATAACAGCTTGGATCGAACTATCTCCGTCGGAATACAGACTGTGCATGTGAAGATCACCCCGGAGCCAGTTCCCGTCTCCGGGATACCGCTGCACAGTAATGTTGGACTGGAACACGCCGTTTGAAGTTACACAGCTTAGTAAGAAAAATACTGAGAGAGCTGCCAGAATAAGAAAAGAAAGACTATTCTTTACTGGTCCTGATTTTGCTGAAAAATGATTTCCGTTTTTCATGTTTTTCCTGACTGCTCTCCGGTACGGAATGGCGTCTTCTCCGTTTATCTTCCACTACCGGATAAACCAAATTCCTCCCGTTCCGCTTCGCTTCAAATAGATGCTTGTCCGCCTTTAAAATCGTCTCATCCAACGTATTCCGGTACTCGGAAACTCCAAAACTGATTGTGATCCGAAGTTCATAATCCTGTATTTTTATCACGGTTTCTTCAATATTTTTTCTTATCCTTCCGGCTGTTTCTACCGCCTGCTCCAGATTTGTCCGGGGCAGCAGCACAATGAACTCCTCTCCTCCCCATCTGCAGATAAGATCAACAATCCGGAGAGAATCCTTCATAAGCTGGGATACTTGTTTCAATACGGCATCACCCGCGGGATGACCGTACTTGTCATTTATCATCTTGAAATGGTCTAAATCCCCAACCATTACCGCAAGTGATAAACCGAATCGTTCAGCACGGCTTTTCTCCCGCTCCGCGGCTTCCAAGAAGGCCCGCCGGTTCAATACTGTTGTCAAAGGATCTATGTATGCTGCTTCTTCCAGTTCCAGTCTGTTAATCATCCTGTTCCTGCGCATAACAACCCAAAGGAATATTACCAATAGTACAAGGAAAGATATAACCGCATAGATAACCGTTACGGACCGGTATGTACTGAAAAATCCGCGGTTTAAAGCATCAGGGGACAGGTGAAAAATGAGAAAAAAATCCTCAGCCTCAGCCTCAACATTACTGTATTCTAAATGATCATTAAAACTAAACGGCATTATATAAAATAAACCATTCTCTGTTTCCACAGAAATCTTGTTCTGCGGGTCAACAGCCCCCCAAGCACCGGGATATTTTTTATCGAATGTTCTGCTGGAATACGGAGACAGTATATGGGTCCAGGTGTACTCGCCGAAAGGAGCAACTATCACGTTTCCCTCACTGGAAACAAGATAAATTTTTTCCGAATGTAAAGAAACACTGTCTGTTATTGATTCTAAGTATTTGCTTGAAACCTGCAGACAGAATACACCGCGCGGTTCTCCTTCCTCCGTTTCCAGCAGTATTGACGCATTAATCACCGGTTTAAGGGGAAACTGCATGGATTCATCCTGTCCCTGCAGGCTGAAATCGGAAAAATAAACTGTGCCCGGCGGGAGGTTTTTTACATTTGGAAAAATGCCGGTGTTTTTCGGCTCTTCATTTTTAGAGAGATCTTTAGACGCCGTAAATACACTTTCACCTTTTGGGTTGAAGACGGTTATCTTATCGTAATATTTTTTATGGAAAAGCACACGCTGAAAGAAAAGAGAATCTTCTCCCCGCAAAGAACCGTTTCGGGAAAAAATTTCTTCCGCCTCCTCGCTTAGTATGGAAAGATCACTCAGAACTGTTTGAAAAAAAGTCTTTATTTCCGCGAAAATCATAACGCCCCGATATAAAGCATCTGTTTCAAACGAAGCCCTTACATCCTTACCAATCCACCGGGATAAAAAATACTGTCCGGATGTGTACACAAAAATGAGCGGAACAGCTAAAATGAGGAACCGGGAAAGTAAATATCTCGGTCTTGAATAATGTGCTATCGACCTTTTTTTCAAATTAATTCCTCATGTAACACTATGTTTTCTGTATGAATCCCTCCATATCAGCTAAAGCATCGGTAATATTCAGACAGTTATCACCAATATGTTCAAGATGACGAACAATGTCAATAAAGATTAGCTCCCCTTTAACATCGCCGTCTGTACCTTTTTCAATAGTCTTTCGGGAGCGTTTTCGGAGTTTTTTTCTTACCTTGTCGATCCCGTCTTCCATTTTTTGCGCTTCATCGTAATCGTAAAATTCGGTTTTTCTTTCTAAATAATCATCATTATATCGTAAAAAATCCATTACCTGCAATGTATACTTTGATAATTCTTTATTAGCTTCATCATGAATTCTCCATCCTTTTTTCAAGAGCCGGTTCAGGTGGAGAGTGATGCTGAAACAGGAATCCGCAATACTTTCCAATTCATGTGCTATACGCTGGGAAGAATGTATATTCCTGGCCTGATTTTCACTCACCGGGAGCTGCATACACTGTGTTAAGAAGCGGGTTATCTCTTCCTGCATATCATCCGTCAGCTGTTCTTTCTCTGCAATTTCCATCTCGATTTTGGATATCCGTTTCGGCTCAGCTATTACTTCCCGGATCAATTCCATCATCCGGAGGGTAAGGGATCCCATTTCCGCGAGCTCACCCTGGATTGTAATAAGATTTGATTCAAGAGCATCCGGTAAATTAGTCGGAATCAGCCTCAACTTGTAAGCCTGGGTGCCGGGAACCGGTGCCTTCTCCTTTACCAGCATCTCCGCTATTTTTCCAAGAAAGGTAACAAACGGGATCAGAAGTATTGTGTTTGCTATATTAAACAAGCTATGGAACAGAGAAAGGTGAACCGGTATGTTTACAGGATCGGTTACATCACCGGGCATGATAGTATCGACCATTCTGGTAAACGGGTAAAACAAAAAGAGCATCCAGACGACCCCGATTATATTAAAGATCATATGCGCACGGGCTGTACGTTTCGCAGTTGCGTTCATGGGAATGGATGCTAAAAAGGCGGTTAATGTCGTCCCAATATTCTCACCCAGCACAATAGCGGCAGCAATAGGAAAAGATATCCAGCCGCGGAAAGCCATGGTTATCGTTATGGCCATGGCCGCGGAAGAAGACTGCACAATAACCGTGAGAAGGGTACCAACTAATATAAAAATAAAAATTGAGCCGTATCCCCAGTTGGACCACCGGCTTAGAAACGATAGAATCTCAGGATTATTTTTTATATCGGGAACCGATTCTTTCATCAGATGGAGTCCGAGAAACAGGAGTCCGAAACCGATAAGAATCTCCGCCGTCTCCCGCCGTTTAGCCGACGCGCTGAAGTAAAAAGGAATAGCTATCGCTATCGCGGGAAGCGCGAGGCTTGTGATCTTCACCTTGAATCCGAGTATGGAGACCATCCAGGCAGTGAATGTCGTGCCTATATTTGCACCCATCACCACTCCGATAGACTGGGTCAGGGTAATCAATCCCGCGTTGACCAAACCGACAAGCAGAACCGTGGTAGCCGATGAAGACTGGATTACTGCTGTAACACCCATCCCGGTAAGCACACCGCTAAAGCGATTGTCAGTAAGCCGGTGGAGCACTTTCCGGAGTCTGTCGCCGGCCCTCCGCTGGATGCCCTCACCCATAATCCGCATGCCGATTAAAAATATTCCTAACCCGCCGATAAGATTGATTACCTGGAGTACTGCTTCCATTTTTCCGCCTTAATTAAATACTAACGTAATTTTAACGGAATACTAACATATGCCGGGGTCCGGGGGAAGTGCCGGCACCTTTGTGGGACCATAAATTTGGTGGTAATCGAATCTCGGGAAACTATTGCCGGAAGACGATTTCATGGGGAGCAAAGGTTCGTCCAGCTCTTCAATGGAAGGGATTTGCTTGTTAAAATATTTCATCAGTCTCATCCTTACTGTTTCGAGCCTGAGCAGAAGCCCTCCGTACCTGTTTTCTATAATTTCCCATCCGTATGCTTTATACGAACTGAACCAGCTCCGTCTGTGAACTTCCCAGAGTCTCCGGACTTTTTCCTGCAGTTCGGGAATATCCATCTCCGCGATTCTGCTAATAATATCACGCTTATCCTTTGAATAAGCAGCGCGAATCCGGGACGGCAGATCCCATTTCACCCGCAGCACCTCCGCGAGCAGATACGGAATCTCCAATTTACCATTCAAACCGCCTTCCAGATAACTGTTTTCCAAAGCCCGGACAATACCGCTCCAGTGATTGCCCAAATCCGCGTCAGGGAGGCTTGGCTGGGCTGTTCCCCACAACGGGTCTTCCCAAAGCAGCACCTTGGAAAGGTTGCCGGTATTTTTTGATAAGGTTATTCCGGGAGGAGCATCTAATTTTCCGGCATTTTCCCATAATGATATATCTATCCCCGAACTCCCGAGGAGATTTTCCGGATTCACAAAATATTCTTCTCCGGTATATCCCCAGGTAAGCTCGGAAAAATACTGGAGAATCGGCAGGATTGAAAATACATCACTTTCATTACCGTCATCACCCCAGGATGTAATGATAACCTCTTTGATCCCGTTCTCCGCGGCGGCTTCAATTCCCGGACCGATGGTGCCGTAAGCCGAAGGATAACACGGCCAAAGCCGGTTCCAGCTCTGTGTTCCGGTAGCAAATATCAGATTCTGCGGGTCGGTCAGATCCTTGTGTGCTGCCATCATCTCGTTATATTCGGATTTCTGATGGTTGTAATAATCCCAAAACACAAGCTCCAGATTATCAGGCACCCCTTTTCGGTCTTCCTCAGTGAAAGTAACATTCCTGTCTCTGTATAGACCTTCACTGGAGGCGGCACGAAAGAACATATCTGACCAAACCATGGGTTTCAGCTTCAGCTTATTGGTGATTTCAATAACCTGTTTCAGATGATCCCGCATCAGTTTTTCTTTTGATGAGAATCCGTTTTTCCGAAGATAATTTCCCAGACCGAGATCCCAAGCTTCATCCATTCCCAGATGAATGCGGCTGCTTCTGTACGGTTTTACCGCCGCTTCTATAATTTTCTGTAAAAACTTGTATGTAGCATCTTCACCGGCCAGTAAGACTGAAGAGGTATCCTTTATACCGGAATAGGCATCCCACTGGAGAGCTCTGGTAAGATGACCCAGTGTTTGTATACAGGGCATCATCTCTATACCTAAATTGAAAGCGAAGGTGTCCAGTCCGGAAAGCTCCTGTACCGAATACCGTCCGTCATGGTATCCCCAGTACGGTTCTTTCGGTACTTCAAAATTTGTCTCGGTATAAAGCATGAAACCGTTTATGCCCATCAAGGCCATCCGGCAGAGAAGTTCCTCTGCTGTATCAACGGTCACCGCGGCATTCCGGGAAACATCCAGCATGAGCCACCGTTTTTCAAACGAATTCGTCTCCTGAAGCTCCTTTGGCTCGGTTCCCGATTTTATCCAGCCGGATACGATGCCCAGTCCCCGGAAGGCGTCAGAAATTTCTCCGTATCCGATTTCCACTGTCCCGTCCCTGGGTGTGATGGTAAGCCCGGTATCCACCCGATTAAATCGGACCGTAAGTGTGTCACCGTTTTCATCCTTTAACGGTATAAAATCGGACACGGCCTTTAATCCTGCTTTAAGCTCCTTAGGCAATTTTTCTATAGATATAAAATTTTTCATATTTCCCCCCGGGTGTTATGACACCAGTATCTTTCCGGATTCCGAATCCATTACAACGGTAGCCGGTCCTTTTACATCAATTTCCACTGTTTTGCCGTTCTTTAACCGGATTGTATCCTGATAATCGTCCTCTGTATGCACAGTAAGCAGCCCCAAACCCTGGTAGATTGTTTTATTCTTATCAGAATAGATGTGAACCCCGGCTTTCCGGAATATTTCCCGCAGAACCGACGGATTTGTCAGGGGTAACCCGCTGTACCATGCGGTGTGGGAACCGGATTCCCGCATTGCAAAGGCGCCGTACTGAGTGCCCTGGTATAATCCGAGAAGCTTTCCGTCGGAGGGAGTATCAACTACCGGTAAGGGAGAAACCGCAGCGGCGATTCCGTATGTCTCGGCCGGAAAACCCTCCCCCGTTACGGAAACTGCCGGAGGTACGGAAAGCTTTAAAGGTGAAAGGGTGAATCCGGAAATGTCCGAACTTCCCGGAAACCCGGAATCTTCCCTGCCTACAAAACCAGGCAGGTAAATCCAGACTATATGTCTGCCTTCTGTGGCAGCCTTTTCTTTTATAAAATCAGCATCTTTATCACTGATATAAAAACTGTTTGCAAAAATAACTGCTCTGTACCTGTCCCAGGGTATATTCCTGAGATCACATTGATAATACATATCAAAAACCGCGCCCGATTTGAACATCACCGCGCTGAATTCATCTGTCCCGGGTTCAGTTATGGGATCACCGGCTTCAGCAGGATCGAGATAGTAAAGGCTCTCGGTATCAAAAACCACGGCAACATCGGCCTGACGATTCAGCCCGCCTCCCATTCTGCCGTCGGTGAGGGTTTTAAGATTTTTAATCTCTTCCATGAGGGCAGGATGATCCCACGCGCCTGCTGAATACCGCGGACCGAAATCATAATACCAAAGTCCGCCGCCCCGCTGAAGCGGTTCTAAGACGTTCCGCCGGAGCAGCGGGATATCTTCTTCAATCGTCTTTGGTATGTATTGAGGCCAGGGTGTTCCCAAAGATGTTCCCTGATCCATTTCATCAAGCCATACTTTGCCGTGAAGATAACACGATTCGATAATACCCCTGCTCTGACCCGAACCTCCGGGATGACGCTGATACGGCTGATACGCTTGGGGCGCGCTTAGATAATCAACAACGGGAGAGTTCAGAATTCTGTCAGGTTCAAGATGACCTCCGGTGGCATGACGGCCGAAAAGATTGAAATAGTAACCGTAAAAAATACCCTTGATAATGGGCCGGCTCCAGTTCTCCGCCGTAAGGGTGCAGAAATACTCAATGACATCGGTTACTGTTCTATGCTGGCACCGGTAATAATCCGTGACAGCACCGTCCTTTCCCGTTTCTAGAAAAATTCCCTCCCGGTCCCGGTACCTCTCCGCCATTCCGGGAACTGTTATCGCATCGATAGAATCTATATCCTGACCCCATGCCCGGGATAAAACGAGGGGTGTACCGTACCGGTCTTTAAGGAATTCACGGAATCTTGCCTGCATGGAAGGACTCACATCAGGATCATGATTCATGAATCCCCAATAGTGGTACTCCCCGTATATCCCGGTAGCGGGCTGGATCCCCGCCAGGTTTGCCCCTTCCGGACTTTCCGAAAGGAGCAGGAGAAACCGCTTATAAACGTCGCCTATTTCTTTTCTCCATTTCCAAGAAGCAAAACTGTGACGGGGAACACGTTTCTGATCATCTTCCAAATAACGCTGTAACCCGGGAGTTATGGATCCGTCCAGGGGACCGTCTGCATAGGCAACAAGCTCATCAGGATTTTCCCGAAGCCACCATACCGGGGGGCTTACATGAAAACGGATAAATACCGCTGCATCCTGCCTGAGATCGGTAATCGCTTTGATCTGTCTTCTGGCCGGTTCTATATTAAGTTCGCGCCGCTCGTTCCATATATCATCAAGCCATAAATCTACCTGAAAAAGCCTGATACCGGCGGATATAAAATTTCGGATGTTCCAGTTCGGTCTTTCTTCCCAGGAGAATCTTCCTCCCGGTACATCGGTCAGTGAATATATAACCGGAGACTCGGCTTTTCCGTTTATTACAATAGTCGGACGGCCGCCAAGCACTTCAACTGCTGCATTAATTGGGTTCATATCTGCTCCTTACCGTATAACTATAATATCTTTATACTATTCAGAATAGCTCTTCAAGAACATACAGCATATATTGATCAGTACCGAATACAACCCAGTTTCCGCCTATAACTGGTGAACTCAACAGATTACCCTCAAGTTCCATTTCCCAAAGGATATGACCGTTCGAAGCCTGAAGACAGACAAGCCGGGGAGGAACGGGCATTCCGTCATTCCCTGTGCCTGAACGGAGTCCGAAATAAAGTCGATTTCCCGCGACAAGGGGAGAACTGCTTACCGGCACGGAGAAAGTTCGCTCCCATGCTGTATCTCCCGTCTTTTTGGCATAAGCTCTTACCGTACGGTCACCGCTCGTATAGATCACCAGATTCTTCCAAACAGAGGGAGCCTGATAATCGAGCAGATCGATATTCTTAAAAAATAGTTCGATAATTTCAATGCCGGTATCTAATCCCAGGTCAGATTCTTCCCGCCTGATCCAGCGGACAGATCCGGTTTCACGGTCCAGCGCCCGGAATGTAAAACCCCAGCCGTCTTCCCGTACCGAAGCGGTGGCGTAATGAACGAGGTTATCGGAAACCGCCGGAAGAGAGAACCAGTAATCATCAGAGAAGGTCAGATCCACAGTCCAAAGCCGTTCTCGAGACCTAAGATTGTAGGCGCTGAAACTTCTCGGATTTTCCAGCGGTCCCGGGGCAAAATACATTATTCCGTCATCTATCTGAAAGGTATGGAGGTGCCAAACCGGATTGGGAATAGTGTATTCCTGCTCACCGTTACGGTTCAATATATAGGTCTGTCCTCCATCGCTGGTGAATACAATTTTGCCGTCAAAACCGAGGATCAAGGACTGCACTGTAGAATCTGTTTCAAACTTCCAGATGAGCTCCCCGGATTTCAAATCCAGACTGTACACAAAACCGTCGTTGGACCCGAAATACACCCGGTCTCCATCGGTGTATGGTATAGAATTTATAATATGACCGGTACGGAATGCCCACTTCATATAGCCGGTCATTATATCGAAGGCATAGAAGTTTCCGTCGGTAGATCCGAAATATATGGTGTCATTTAGAATCAGGCTGTTATTAAAAGACGAAGCCGGCTCATCTTGTTCCTGCAGCTCGATTTTCCACTTTAGACCCAATGGAGGCTGAACTCCCCGGCTGACCGTACCGCGGCCGTCTTCGCCGCGGAATCTGCGCCACTCGTTCTGTCCGCCGCAGCTCATCAAAAGAAGGGCAGCGGCTAGTAATACCGAAGGAATACGGAAATATCTGCCCTTCACCGGAACAGCCCCCGGTATGAGAAAATCCGTTTTATCAGTTCTATGAATCCCTTCCGGCGGTACTTCCCGGGAAGCTCCTTGCTTTTTCCTGTAAATTCCCGCCAAATCTTTTCCCACTCATCTTTTGACAGTGAACCTGAATACAGAAGCAGACTGTGGAGCTCTGCAGGTACGGACAGTTCACTATATTGCTCAGCGTACTCTTTTAACGTCATGCCGGGCTTCTTTACCGTGCAGCCGTTCCGCCTCATTCTAAAAAGGAGGAGCTTTGCCGCGGCGCTGACACCGCGGCGGGAAGCTTTTTTGGAAACCGCCGCAAGATACCAGTATTTACCGGCAACCGCCGTATAGCCGGCCAGAATAATCCCCCCCGCAATTATGAGAAGAACAATACCCGCGATATCCCAGCGAAACGGTTCCCTGACAAGATTAGTTTCCAGTCTGTCCAGAAGGGGTATCACCACCTTTGCTGCATTTGGATTCATATCAGGTTCCGGAGGAATAGCATACATCGTCGCTTCAAAATCGACCCATCCATAGGGGGGCACATAAAACTGTACCCAGGAATGTCTGTGCATTGTGGTCACCAGAAAAAGCTCGGATAACGGTATGTCGGCTATTTCATCCATCTGTTTTTGAAGATGGATTATGCCTTCCAGGTGAGGAGGCATCTGCAGATCCCGTGAGGCAAGAAATCCGGTCACCACCCGGGAAGGGATGCCCGCCATTCGTCCCGCTAAGGCCGCTACATTGGAAAACTCGGTGCAATCACCGGTTTTCGTTTCAAGCAAAAACCGCTTCAGAGCAGGAATTCTGACATCTTCGGTGAATCCAATTTCGTACTGATAATCGGAAAATGACTTCATAATATTTTCGATAATCGACAGTGTTTCAGAAGACTCACCTATATGCTCTCCGGTAAACTCCCTAAATACCTCATAATTATTACCCTCTAAAGGAACTGACAAGTAATGATCTAACTGTTCAGTCTCTTCCGGAGAAAGCTGCCTGACAAAAATCGAATTGAGTTCCGCATAATCACTGTAGTAACTTGTCCCGTTATACGCGTACAGGAACGGATCGTAATTTTCTTTAAACACGGTAGGTTCGATCCTGACCGGTGTGAACGGGATATACCGGGGCCGGTCGGCACTCCACACCGAATATTTAACCTGCTTTCTGCTCCGGTCAAACGGAATATCAGAAGCGGTCCAGGTTGTCATCAGGGTTCGTTCGGAAAGCCGGTTTAAAGGATCTTCAGGATCTTCCATAAATCCCTGTTCCGGATCCAGAACGGAATAGTACTTGCTTCCCATATACAGCCGCCTCCGCTTGGAAGCTACAATCATAACGGCGTATTGCTTTTGCGGTCCCTCTCCCCTTCCCTGAGACATCATCCTGCCCCACTGGGAAGGATCCATTCCCTGCAAATTACTCGAACCCGGTTCTTCTCCTCCCTGCCCCTGCCGGCCGAACAATTCACCCATGAGCCCTTCCAGACCCATTCCCCCGGGGATGTTCCCGGTGTCGCCGTTACCCCGCTCTCCCCGGTCATCCCGCAGATTTCCTCCCGGGATACCCGGGCCGCTTACATCCAGGGGGACAGGATCATTACGGGCTTCATCTCCAAAGATACTCTCAACAAAGTCATGCAGACTAAAATCGGCAGGTAAAAGAGTGATGACCAGGAAAAATACAGTCAGGAACCCGCCTAAAATTCCGGCTTCTTTTACAAAGGTGGAAAATTTAAATGAGCCGAAGCCGGCTGAATAGAGGACCAATAGATACACGATAAAGGTTAGTATCCAAAGAAAAGGGAGTATTACGGCTAGCGTACTGCTTTGGGCCAGAGTTTCTTGAGAAGATCGGGTAAACGTGATCATCCTGAAATAAAGGATGCCCAAGGCTGCCGGCTCCAGAATAAAAATGCCTCTCTCCCCCTTAAAAGGGAGAAAAATAAGGAAGGATGCCGCAAAAACAATAACAGCTGCTGCTGCCGTTTGCAGAAGTTCAAAAACTCCGGGACCCCGGAAAAAAAACACCGATATGATAAGGAGCAGCACCGCTGCCCCCCCGAGTTGACGCCGATAATTCCTATAACGGGCAAACAGACCGCCCAATACCGCTTCAGCCGGGATCAATACAAACCAGAGCCAGAGGCCGGGCCTGTCATAGGGTACCGCAATTCCCGGATGCAGCACAGGGATAAGAACGGCGGAGAAATAGAGAATAAAACGAAGCAAAAACAGAACTATTACCATAACCAGCCTCTGCTTATAAAAACTTTAAGTTTCCGGTCTTCATGCCCGGATTCTTCCCCTTTGTTTTTCTTTACCAGCAGATGACGGAGGAAATTGGAGTCCCGAATAAGTAAACTCCGCGGAACCTCGATTTCCCTGAACGGTATTGAAAGGTCAGGGCTTTCTCCGTTCCAGGAAACAGTTTTCATAACCCTGCATCCTCCGGGTAAAGCCCCGGAGAAAATACCCGGTTGATACGGGGTTGTAAAAATTACCGCTCCTTGAGGTAATTCCGCAGGCTGTATGTGCATTCTCCGGACAAAACCGGTACCGCCCAACATCTGATATACCATTTCCAGATCATCATGATCCTGAACCCGCATCGTGCGGGTATCGGTATATATATCGAAAATATAGTCGCTTTCTTCATCAAGTATTCTGCTAATAAAAGTAAGCAGCCATGATTTTGTCGCCTCAAGATGCAGCGCCGCTTCATAAAACCTGTACCTTTCCGCGTCCTCCGTACAGGCATGCAGCAGAAAAACCGGAATTATTTTCACCTCCCTGTTTGTTACCGGGGCTGTTCTGGTGATCAATTCTTCCACCCGAAGCGTAGCCTTCCAGTTTATATCCCGGTACCTGTCCCCCGGGATGTATTCCCGCATAAAATATTTCATGTCTTCCGAAATCCGTTTCAACTGATCTTCTCCCGTACCGGAGGATGACTCGGCAGATTCTTTCGGTATGTTCGAGATTATTCCCGGAACAACAGGAACAGATTTTTTTTCGGAAACCTGTAATAACGATTTTGTTAAACCGAATATATCTCGGAGATGAACCGCGGTATAACCGCTGAGCAACCCGGAGAATCTAAAATATACAGTAAACTGAAACGTCCCCCCCGGAGAACTTGTCCCGCCGAACCGGAACGGCTCTATTATTTCAGTTCCGGAAATGTTTCTGCCGAAAAATGAATGATGATACCGGAAAAACATGGGGGCGTTTTTCCAGGGCAGGGTTACACGGAGTTTCTGGTTTGCCGAAAATGTTCTGATTGGATTCGGTAAAAACCAGCTCACCTCTCCCGCGGATCTCCGCCGTTTAGCGGATAATGAAAACAGAAGAAGGATACCCAGCAGGAACAGCCCGAGGAATCCGACAAGCGCAGCAGCGGAAGAATTCCGGGTTATCCCGCTGAACAATGTAATAACTGCTATAAGGAAAAATAATGTTCCGCCGTAGGTAAGAGGAAAATTTGCAGTAAAAAACTTCTTAACGTTCATTAATAAACTAAACAGGAACGGGAACTGAATCCATAATTTCCCGCAGGATTGCCTCGGCATCTCCTCCTGCATCTTTTAATTCAAGACGGTGGGCAACGGCAGGAATAAATATTTCCTTTACTAAATCTATTGTAACGTAATCATATCCCCGCACCACAGCTAAGGCCCTGGAAAGTCTGGACACCTTTACTCCCGTCCTCGGACTCGCTCCTTCAACGAATTCAGGATGATTTCTTGTCTTCTGAATCAGCTGAACCATATAATCCACAATATCCCGGTGTATGGCAATCCGGTCTACCATCTTTCTCCAAGCGATTAAATCATTCGCGTTTATAATTGGTCCGAAATTTTTCCAGGCGTCTTCCTGGCCGTGCTGGAGGATGATCTCTGATTCTGTCCGCGCGTCGGGAAATCCGATGGACAGCTTAAGCATGAAACGGTCCAGCTGCGGAGCCGGCAGCGGGAAGAGATGAACACCCCGAAGATTCATGGTAGCAATGATAAAGAAAGGATCGAACAACGCATAATTTCTGCCTTCCACAGAAACTGTCTGTTCTTCCATTGCCTGGAAAAACCCTCCCTGTGTTTTGGGAGTCAGAAGATTTATCTCATCGCAGAGCAGAAAATGGGCGAAAATCGGCCCCCGAATAAATGTCATTTCCTTTCCCGTCGGATCGAGCCTGTTATACCCGACAATATCCTGAGGGAGCAGATCCACCGTTCCCTGAATTCTAGAAAATGGTTCCATGGGTATTTCGCCCGGCGGCTCTTCATAGCCTGTCCAATCAATCGAGCCTGCCAGCGCCCTGGCCAGAGAAGTTTTCCCGACCCCGTGACTGTCGGCCAGGATAACATGCCCTCCGGCCAGTTTCGCGGCTACAAGATATTCTAGCTTTTCTCTGTCTATATATATAACTTTTTGTATATTATCTATTAACTTATCGGTTCCGGTTTTAATTTCCGAAACCTTCCCGGTAATCTTCATATTCATCAACGACTATAATACCACAAATAGCTAACGGAAACTACCCATGCCGCACATGGACAGCAAATCCCGGCAGACAAAGAGTTTGATTGCCGATATTCTTTTAATATGAAACCTAAAGATCGAATTAATAACGCGCTCATAAGAAAAAAAACTGACCGCACACCAATCTGCATGTGGTATCATCCTGAAACCCGGAAAAAACTTTCTTTAGTATTGGAAATTGAACCGGCCGGTATTGACCTGGTCATGGGTAACGATCTTCTGATGACATGGGTAAACAATAATTACGCCATGGAAGGCATAGTGCACCGATCCGAAGGAATGGGACATACCGATGCTTGGGGCATAAAATGGGAGAAGCGGGGTGAATTTAATCAGATTGTTCATCATCCGCTGAATAATGGGGAGCCCGGCACAATATTGGATTATGATTTTCCCTGGGATCACACGGATAATCTGTTGTCAAACATGGAATCAATTTCCGGCTCTTCCGATTATTTTATCGGCTGTGATGTTTCTCCGTGTGTTTTCGAAATGTACTGGAGACTCCGGGGAATGGAAGAAGCAATCCTGGATATGGCCGTTAACCCGGAACTAGCCAATGAGATGTTCAGCAGATGCGCCTCTTTCGCCGAGCACCTTGGATTAAAAGCGGCGGACCGCTTTAAAATGGACCTGCTATGGACGGGAGATGATGTGGCAGGAAAAAACGGCATGATCATGTCGCCTGAGCTGTGGAGAGAGCAGATAAAACCAAACCTCCGACAGGTTATCCTTGCCGGAAAACAAGCCGGCTTGCCGGTGGCTTATCACTGCTGTGGTGCCATGCACCCGATTATCGGAGATCTGATCGAGCTGGGAGTTGATCTTCTTAATCCGGTGCAGAGCAGCTGTCCGGGAATGAATCCGGCGGACTTGAAAGCCGAATTCGGTCAATATCTCACCTTCATGGGGGGGATTGATACGGAAGATATACTCATTTCCGGATCTCCGAAAGAAGTAAGAAATTATGCGGAAAATATTATTGAGATAATGACGAATGACGGCGGCGGATATATCCTTGCGGGAACCCACACATTGGCTCCGGAAACCCCTTTGGAAAATATATTCGCGCTGTTTCTGGCCGCGGGTCTGTCGAAAGAAAAAATATATGATAAGGCATCCGATTATCGGAAGAAATCGCGGAAAAAAATTTAATTATGTCCGATACTATTAAATATGACGGAAAAACTGCTGCGGCTTAAGCGGCTTATTGGAACAGATGAAGGTTTTTACGTTCTGGCTCTCCATGCCTTTATCGAATGGTATCTCCGTTCCGAAAAAGGATACGGAGATGAACTCCGTTTTCCTGAACTAACCTGGAAACTCCGGGAGGAACTCCTGGGACAACAAGAGAATACATTTATCGAAGGGCTTAACTGTCTCGGCAGACTCGGTAAACAGCACACGATAACGAATCAAGTCAGACACGCGTTTGAAGTACTGGATGCTGAAGAGGCATTAGGAGCGACCCATCTGTTTCTCTCATTCTGTTCCCTGATCGGGATAGGCAGCAATCCGGAAGTAAAATCGCTCTCAGCCGCATTGTCCGGGTGGAAGAACAGAACTTCAGTGATTGAACAGCAGGCAGTACTAAAGCATATGCAGCAGGAACTTATCCATTTGCAGGATCAAAACCAGAGCCTGCTCCGTCAGAAGTCATCATATGACAAAGCTAAACAGGAATTAGATGAGTTAAAGCTGGATATCGCCAGATATGATATTGAACTCCAAAGAGAAAAATCGAGAAACACAAAAAAAGATAAGAAAATAGACGAATTACGTAAAGAACGGCACGCTTTAACCGAAGAACGTAAACGGATAGAAAACCGATTTTCCGACTATAATGATCTCCAAAAATATCTTAGGTATTTGTCCCGCTTTTCTCTTTATACCCAGACCAGGATGGATTATGAAAGGTATATCGGAAAACTTACACCGGAACAGGAAGAGGTTACAAACAGCATCAGCCTTAAAAAAGATTTTCTGGTACGCGGAGGCGCCGGTACCGGAAAATCATTGGTCCTCATAGAAGCATTAAGAAGAACAATACGACAGGGAGAACTTGATTTGGAACCCGGCGAGTCGGTCACCTTCGTCACGTTTACCCGTACCCTGGCAAAGTATAACCAGTACCTTTCCGAACTTGCAGGATTAAAAATACCGTTAGAAGTAATCAGCACGGTTGACAGTCTGGTGTACAGGATTTTAAAAGCGCTGAATCCTGAGTCCGAATTCGATTTCGATATAATCGATCATTTTTTAAAATCTGATAATACCCCACCTTTTTTGTCCCGGAATAACCTTATAAGTGAAATAGAAAATTATTTATTCGGAACCAATATTCCACGGGAAGATTATGTTGATAAAATGATTCCCCGGCCCGGAATGCCGGGCACCTTGGACAGAAATCAGCGGGCTGAAATATTCTCTCTACGGGATGATTTAATCAGGTTTATGGAAAAGGAAAACTCATATTCCAGGAATTATGCCAGGTTAAAATTGATTGACCATTTTTCCCGGAATAAAGAGGAGCTTAAACATCATTCAACAGGATTGCTATTTGTTGATGAAGTACAGGATTTAACCGCGGCGGACCTTCAGTTTTTAAAGATGATTACCAGGCGGTCTCTAATAATGGCGGGTGATTCGGATCAAAGTCTATACACGTGCAGACTTCCCTTCGCGAGAGCTGGGATAAATATTACCGGAACAACACGGATACTAAAAACCAATTTCAGAAATACCTGTCAAATCCACCGGTTATCCGAAAGCTTCCGGAAATCCGCTCCAAAAGGAACCTGGAATACGGCCAATGAACCGTTTGCATTCCGGGAAGGTCCCATACCGGAGTTATACAAATCCCAGGAAGTAAAAGAACTTCTCTTTTTATTAACAGAAAAAACCATATTATTTATCAAAGACATGGAATATGAACCGGAAAACCTAGTTATCCTTGTACCGAGAAACCGGGAAATCGCCGCTGTTCAGCATGCTTTAGAAGCACGCGAAGTTGAAAGCGAAAATTTGGCTGCTCCGGAATTTTCTTTTTCAGGTTCATCAAAGGTAAGAATCTCAACACTGCATTCCGCGAAGGGACTCGATTTTCCGGTAGTTCTAATGTATCTTCCCTATCTTCCCCGGAAAGAATTGTTCGATCATTATGAAACCGAAAGCCTTATGCGGAGGCTGGTATATGTAGGAATGACAAGAGCAATGGACAACCTGAACGTTTTTCTGCGGCCGCAAAACGATCCCGTTCTTCAGGAGCTCGACGAATGCTTTTCCAGGTTCAACGGACCTCAGCAATGAACGTACTTGTTACCGGGTTCGAACCGTTCGGAGAAAATACCACAAATGTTACCGAAAAACTCGTCGACTCCCTGCCGGAACAACTGGAAAACATTCGGATTTTCACCAAAGTACTGCCGGTTGTGTTTTACAGCTCCAGTGCAATAATAATGGAGCTGATCAGAAAGGTGTCTCCTGAAATCATTATATCTTTAGGTCTTGCCGCCAAGAGTGATTCAATCCGGATAGAAACCGTCGCGAAAAATATAAACTCCGCGCGCATCATGGACAATGAAGGAAATAATCCGCAGAATGAAAAAATCGATCCCCATGGAGAAGAGTTTTTTCCTGCTTCCCTGCCCGCGCCTCGTATATTCAGCCGGTTAAAACGTTCCGGCTTTCCGGTAACCCTCTCTCAATCAGCCGGCAGCTACGTCTGTAACCATGTTTTTTATACAGTGATGAACTATATATACGCCACAGCACCGGACATAGCAGGCGGGTTCATCCATTATCCTTCCGAAGCCGTCCTTCCGTTTCATGAGCAGCAGAAAAGTCTTTTCCTCATATTGAGGTCTATAGCCGGCTGATTAGGCGGAACAGATAACTGAAACTTCCACCATAACATCTTTCGGTAGCCGGGAAACCTCCACGCACTCCCGGGCGGGAGGATTTTCACTGAAAAAGGAACCGTATACCTCATTGAATTCACCAAAGTCGTTCATGTCCTTCAGATAACATGTAGCCTTTACAATGGAATCAAAACTCAGCCCGCCCTTACTTATAACTGCTCCGATATTTTCCATCACCTTCCTGGTTTGCTCTTTTATTCCCCCGGGAACGATTGTACCGTTTTGAGAATCCAGAGGTATCTGTCCGGAACAGAAAAGCAGGTTCCCTGTTTTTACCGCCTGAGAGTAGGGACCAACCGCTTTAGGCGCTTTATCTGTCTGTATTATTTCTTTCATGATTTTTCCTCCTTTACGTTATTATACAACATTAATTAGAGCGAAGCGAACCATCCGCCATCCACATATATTGTCTGTCCGGTAACATAGGACGAAGCATCGGATGCGAGGTAAATCGCCGTACCGATCAATTCTTCGGGATTACCCCATCTTCCAAGGGGTACCTCGGATTTGACCCAGCCGTCGAACTGCTGATCCTGAGTAAGAGGTTTCGTCATATCGGTCAGGAAGTAACCGGGACCTATGGCATTTACCCTTATTCCGTAATCACCCCACTCCGCAGCCATAGCCTTGGTCAGCATCTTTAAGCCTCCCTTCGCGGCACAGTAGTTTCCGGTGGTGCTTCGGGCCTTCTCAGCCATCAAGGAGGTAATATTGATGATCGATCCGTGTTTCTTGCTGATCATCAAACGAACAGCAGCCCGGCTTACGAGAAATGCCGAGGTCAGGTCTCCCCGGATTACCGCGTCCCAATCTTCCACACTTAAATCTTTTAGAAGTCCCCGCCTTTGAATTCCCGCGTTATTGATGAGGACATCAATTCCGCCTGTTTCCGACTCTATTTCCGCTATAGCATCTTCCACCTCATCTTCAACGGTTACATCAAACGCTTTACCTAATACGTGTTTCTCCGCGCTTCGGAATTCACTCACCGCAGTTTCCAGCCGGTCCGTATCTCTTCCATTTATCACCACCTTAGCCCCCGCTTGCGCGAATCCGGAAGCAATGGTTTTGCCAAGTCCCCTGCTTGATCCGGTAATAAGCACGGTCTTTCCTGTAACACTGAAAAAGTTCATCAGGTCCTCCTAAGTATTAAAAAAAATCCCGGACACAAATCCGGGATCATTTAATTCTGCTAGCGATACTTATTAGGGTACCGTAGCCTCCTGTCTCTTGGCAAGAGCCCGCTGGGCAAGCTGGACAAATCTGGTCGAGGTTCCAGTTGCGCCGGTAACCGCATCCACTCCGCTCGGGACTTCGGCAGTAAGAAGCCGCTCTTCCAACTCGTCATATGCTTCTTCGGGAGTGATATAGCTTTTTGTTTCCCACCGTTCGGCATAATTATCGTCTTCAGTCTTCCGTGCTATAACCTTCCGCCCTTCTTTCTTGACTTCATCATACTCTACATCCGCCATCTCACCGTCTTCAAATGTGATTTCGATGTGCCCGAGACAGCATCGACAGGTGCATCCTGTTCTTCCACAAGCCGGTCTTCTAGAGTCTTGATTCGTGTCGCGGTGAAAGTCGTCACCCATTCACGCCGGACAATCCTGAAACTTTGGGAACACAATCCATGGTTTCCGTGTTTCAGTCAATTGTATCATTTTTGCTGTAATCTTTAATGATTGATCTCTATGATTCCATTCTCAAGGGATGAACTATGCCCTGATAATTGGCTAATCATGAAAACAAGAAGATAATAGTACTTCTAGCATCATAAATCTTTAAGCAATTCCCGGT
>CAYLLE010000044.1:0-23579 GCA_964384485.1 uncultured Spirochaetales bacterium
GAAAGAATCTTTTCGTTTGTTTTTCCATAGCGACTGAGTAAATGAATTAAAAAGGTATCGTTAAAATAAGATAGATATTTCTTCGATGAATCAACCGATATTTTTAGAATATTAGCAATTTTGTTTATACTTAGCTGCTTTCCACTTCTTTCCATCAGTAATAGAAAATAATCTTTAATAACCTGGGTATTTTTAATACCGTGTTCTGATATTATATCTTTGTAAATAATATCATCTACTAAACCTACTAAAAACTCTCGCTCTTCATTAAGCACATAGTAGGGAATCCCTCCTGTTCTTAAATAATCCTGAAAATAGGGATCTAACAATTTTATATCTTTCTTGGAAATATTAATTCCTTTGAAATACAAAAACTCGTTGAAATCTAACGGTGAAACCTCTATTACATAAGATCTACCGGTTAAAAACGCTTTTCTGTCTTTCAAACGTATACTTGAAGATGATGTCGCAAATATTTTTGTGTTTTGTCTATCAAAAAGTGTTTTCAATTGATGATGAAAATCTTCTTTATAGATCACCTCATCTAGAAACAAGTATACTTTTTCATCCACAGAAAGCCGATGAGCTTTTCTATATTCATCAATGATATCCAATATATTGTTGTCTTTGAAAATATAATCATCCAGACTTACGTATAGCACATGTGTGTTTGCTATTTCAGAGTTTTCTATTAATTCCTTTATTAGAAGCTTCATCAATGTTGTCTTTCCAACACGGCGTAAACCTGTGAGAAAGATGATCTGCTCGTTCTCAACTTTCTGTTTTAGCAGTTCGATGTATTTTACACGTGGAATGATGTCATCAAGGCGATACACTCCTTCCCACCAAGGATTATATTGGAATAATGCGTCTATCATGACAATGATTGTAGCTTATAACATACATTTGGTCAATTACTTATTCGTTACAAACGTATAGGAGCTGTTTGAGCAGGTAGAGAAAAATAAATCGGGCTCTAAATGCTGATAGACGTCCGAATTGGATAAGTGTGAATGAGCATCACTTCGGAAGGGACTCCCTCTTTCGGATGACGGGGGCGAACCTCGATCTCCATTTCAAGGTCCATTTGGGTCAGATACTTTATCAAGGTAGACAGCTTGATGTCATTGCGTCCTTCAATCCGGGAGATCGAAGGCTGGGAAAAACCCTTTATGTCCGTCTGCCGGATATGGTATTTTTCCCGCAGTTCCGCAAGCTTTAGAATAAATAGTTCCCTCTTATAGATTTCATCTGAACGGACGATCGATTCATCGTTCATCACGCTTTCCATCGCTTTCATTGCGTCTTTAACTTTTGCCATCCTTGCCTCCATTCTTCTTATAGCCAAACCTTACAATTACCGGGATAACTGGACCTCTTCGTATAGGGCTTGCGCCTGGGCTATCATTACTTCCGGTAATTCTCAAGACTTGTCGTGACCTTCAATTTATATAGAAAATATCACGCAAAAGGAATATAACGTCAACGTAATCTCGTGTATGCTTCCGATTGCCTGTAAATAATAGACGTTCGAACACTCGTGCTATTTGGAGGGTTGCACACTCGGTTTTTAACTGCCGACCGGGCTAGGTGTCATCACCGATGTAAATTTTCCGCTTTTCACCGCTTTTCATTTTTCCAGTTTTTAAGAAAAACCAAAGGACTGGGCTTGGATTATTTTTTATTTATACGGATTCAGGTGTAAATGTTTAAATTTATGTTTATCATATTAATTCCACTCCTTTTTCCACATTTCAGCCATAAAAAAGGCTTCCCGATCACTCAGGAAGCCTCTTTCATAATTCCTTACGAAACAAACTAATAATGCGGCGAAGAGGACTTGAACCTCCACGGGCTAATCGCCCACTAGCCCCTCAAGCTAGCGTGTCTACCAATTTCACCATCGCCGCAGCTAATTTACTAATGGATTTGCATTGTACCGTTTCCCTGTCCTTTTTGTCAATATAATTTCCCATTTCCGGTGCCATGGTTTATAATGATTTCATGCCGTATAACGTTCTTATAGTGGACGATGAAGATGTTATCCGGGACGGACTCATGTCCTATGAATGGGAGCGCCTGGGGTTCTCCGCCTTGTGTGCCGCCTCGGACGGTCAGGAAGCACTGCGGCTGATGGAGCGGAACCCCATTCATGTCGCGATTACCGACATCCGGATGCCCAAGCTGGACGGACTTGATTTCAGCAGGATTGTGAGGGAACAGTATCCCCGTTGCAAGACGGTAATTCTGACCGGATACAAGGATTTCGAATACGCGAAAGCGGCCATCACCCACGGGGTCTCCGATTACCTCATGAAACCGGTCAGTCTGAACCGGATTGACGAAGTGATGGAGAAGCTGAAAAGCGAGCTGGACAGCGAAGAAGCGGAACGGCGGCAAATGGTACAGTTCCGGAAGATCGTCCGGGAAACATTACCCGCCGCGGTTTGCGATTTCATTACCGGATTATTGGACGGCAGAATCTCGGACAGGATGGAGATTCGGGAAAAGCTCGATCTACTGGAGCTCAGGCTGAACAAGGAGTATTACGCTGTGATCCGGATGAGGCTTCGGAAGCCAGGGAAGAGATCATCCCGCCGGCCGGAGGAGCGGTTCTTCCGGGTATCAGAATATTTAGAAACATGGTTTACAGAGAACCAGGTATATGGATACGGATGTCCCCGGGAAGGGGATATGGAATACCTGATCAGCTTTAACAGCTCCGGCTCACAAAATGATGACCCTCGGGAGGAGCTGTCCCGTATCGCGGAAGCGATGCATGCCGGAATCGCGGGATTATTCAAGGAAGAAGATATACAGGTTACAGCGGGAGTGGGAAATTATTGTACCGGTATCCTTTCGGTATCTCTCTCGGCACGGCAGGCCCGGAAGGCTTTGGAAGAATGCTATTTTGGAGGGGAGGGATCGGTTTATTACGGCTGCCGCTGTGCCGGAACTCCTTCGGGAATTCTGGAATATCCATACGAGGAGGAGAACCGGATAATCGACGCATTAATAGAAGGAAACTGTCGAGAGCTGCATCGGGAAAAAGATACGTTTATCAATACCTTATCCCGGGAAGGTGAACAGATTACGCCGTCGATTATTCAGGACCGGTTCCTGCAGTTTCTGAATACCCTGGAAAACAAGCTTCAGCAATACGGAACCACCCTGGAGAAAGTCGCGGGGATCAGGAAGCCTTTTCTCAGTCTCATAGAATCGAAAAAGAGTCTCCGGGAATTAAAAGCGATGACTGGAGAAATTTTGGAGCAGGCGTGTGATACGATCGATTCAATGAACCGGGAAGCGTCCGGTTCCGCCCATAAGTTTATCCGGGAAGCCGTGGATTTTATAAAGGAAAATTACCGGAAAAAAATTACTCTGGATATGGTGGCGGAGCAGGTATATCTCAATCCAAGCTATCTTTGTGTCCAGTTTAAAAAGGTGACGGGTAAGAATTTTGTTGACTATATCCGGGAATGGCGGACCGAAAAAGCGAAAGAACTGCTCAGGAATCATAAGCTTAAAGTGTATGAAGTAGGGGAGGCAGTGGGGTTCCAAAACCCGAAGTATTTTACCGATGTCTTCAAGGAACAGACCGGATTGTCTCCCAATAAATACCGGCAGAAACACAACGGTTTATAAGAATTATGACGTACGGACGAAAACTGCTCCTATATTCCGTCGGATTGACTGTATTTATCATCATCTCAATATTTTTTACCTCCCAAAATTTAGTGAACGGTCTGCTCATTAAGCATCAGCTGGAATATGAGGCAAATTCATCTATTCAGGCGGGCCAGTACATGAGCACTCTTTTTGATAATGTTGATACCTGGATAAAGGTGCTGCAGAATAATCAGGACATAATAGATAACATGACTGTTGAGTATGATGACGACAATTTCCGGGAGATAAACCGTGTCATCAAAACGGTGGACGCGCGGATAGGAAGTGTTATTGCCGATACCCAGTATATCGATAAATTGATCATGATCGGCGAAAACGATCTGGTGTACGTCCGGGATTTTATCCTGACCGGCGGTTATTATCTGGGCGACAGTTTCAATTTTGCTCGATTTCTGGAGATTGATCAGATAAATCCGCTCCTGGAAAACAGTATCCGGCCCTTCTATTATAAGCCGGCGAATGCTTCTTTGCCGGCGGGTTCCGGAGAGGAGCAGTTAATAGAGAAGATCAGCAATAAAATCCTTTATACCGATTTTATCAAAGGTGATAATAACGATATCAAGGCAATGATCATTATCAGTTTTAAAGATGATATGGCCTCCAAACTCTTTTCGTATGCCCGGGAACCCCGGAGCTATTATTTAACGGATCAGGAGCAAACGGTAATTTGGTCGAGCCGGGAGGGGGACCGGTCCCTTCCTCAGCCTGATCTTGGTTCTCCGGACAAAGCCGTTTCCCATGAAATATTTACTGCGGACGGAACGAAACATCTTGTAACCCGGCATCATCTCGCGCCTCATTCTTTCTATCTCTACAAACAGCTGCCCATGGATTATATTCTAAAGGAGGTACCGGTCATTCACCGGTACGCCCTTATCACCGGTTCCGGATGTCTTCTTGTTGTTATAATTCTTTCAATACTCCTCTCCCGAAAATACGCGGAACCCCTGACCGAGATGGTAAACAATTTTCACAAAGATCCGGCCGGCCGTTTCGCGCCGATTCAGGTCACAACTAAAATACCTCTCCCCAAATTGACCATCAGTAAAAAGATCGTCGTATTTTTTATTGTGGCCGTGGGCATTCCCAATTTTCTCTTTATCGGCTCTGTCATTCTAAGCAGCTACCGGGTGTACGAAAACAAGATAATGGAGCTGACAAAAAGTACGCTGAGTCAGGTTCGCTGGAATTTGGAATACAAGATGGAAAGTTACGATAATATTTCGAAGCGGCTCATCTATATGGATGTGGTGCAGCGGATGCTCCGGGGCGACACAGACGGAAACATCGGAAATGAGCAGGAACAATTGGAGAGTGCGCTTGTATCGGTAAAGCTGGCCAAGCGGGATATCCTTTCCATGGGCTTTTTCTATCCCCGGGGGGAAGCGCTGGTGGTAAATGATTATTTCGGCAGTGCCCTGGATTCCTCGGTTGATAAGCACATTATCTCCCGGATCAGCCGGGGAAAGGACCAGCTGGTTCTTATTTCCGGTACCGGCACCGGCGCCGGCAGTATACCGGTTATATCCTTCGGCCGGAGTATCCGGAGCAGCAGTGAGGGTGACTTCGGTAACAATATCGGATTTTTTATATTGTCCATCGACAGGAATGAACTGAACAATCTCCTCTCCAACGTCCATCCGGACAGCCGGGGTGATCTCTTTCTGCTGGACGAACAGGGAAACCGGATTGCCAGCTACGGCATGGGGTATCCGGCTTTTGATATAGGAGAGCTTGAAAAGACGGAGGAAGGGGATTACCGGAGGAGCGGCACAATAATCTTTAAAGAATCCTTGACCGGATACGGATTAACCCTTGTTGAAACTCTACCGGCCTATAAATTAACCTCCAGCTTATATCCCCTGCTCTGGTATTCCACCCTCCTGCTCCTGGTGTATATAATCGCTATCGGAGTGTTTACCATGGCGGTGGCATCCATAATCGCCAAACCGATTACCCGGCTCAAGATCATGCTTGAAAATCTGGACGAAAATTACCACCGTAATGTGGAAGGGTATAAGGGGAAGGATGAAATTGCTATTCTATCCATGGAGTATAACAAACTTATCAGCAGGCTGGACGACCTGATATACGAAAATTATCAGTCAAGACTCAGGGAAAGTGAACTTATGTTTCTTGAGAAGGAAGCCCAGCTCAACGCGCTGCAGCAGCAGATTAACCCGCATTTTCTCTACAATACCCTGGAATCCATTAAATGGATGGCGTACAAAAAGGGAGACCGAAAGGTGTGCGACATGGCCGCGGCTTTAGGGAGCTTTTTCCGCGGCGCCGTTTCGAATAAAAAAGAACTCGTCACCTTCGGCGAAGAACTGGATCACCTGGAAAACTATATCTACATCCAGAAAATCCGGTATAACAACAAGTTTTCTGTACAGATTGACTTCGAACCTTCCGTCAAGGAGCTGCTGACGGTAAAACTCGTCCTGCAGCCGCTGGTTGAAAACTCGATTATCCATGGACTGGAACCGGTACAGTCGGCGGGCGCTATCCTTATCGAAGGAAAAAACGGCAGCGGAAAGGTACAGATAACGGTTAAGGACAACGGCGCGGGAATGGAACCGGAAGAACTATCCACGGTAAGAAAGCGGATAACCGGGGAGGTGCCGGAAGCTGTCAGTACCAGTGTCGGACTGAACAACGTTTACCGGAGGATACAGCTGTATTTCAGCGGTCAGTGCTCATTCGAAATAGACAGCAGACCCGGGCACGGTACTACCGTAACCATGGAAATTCCCGCGATTAAGGATCATTCCTAAAAATATCAGGAAAAATACAAAGATCTTCTCCTTTTAATTTAACACAGCCCCTTTATAATAACGTTCAAAGCAAGACTTCAATTAGGAGGAAAAAATGAAGCAAACAATTTGTCTTCTGCTTATGGTTTTTCTTTGCGCCGCTGTATTTGCCGGCGGAGAAAAAGAAGCAGCCGCGGGTTCGGAAGACCAGGTGACTGTTTCCATGTTCGTGACTTATCAGGGAGAAATTTGGGATCAGATGCTCGGCGCTTTTGAAGAAGAAACCGGGTACAAAGTCGAACAGGTTTACCTGGAAAGCGACGAAGGTTCGAAACGGATGGATATCGCCCTGCTCTCCGGTGACAAGACCGACGTGATGGAACTTTCCTATCCCGGCCTGCAGTACAAGTACGTAAAGTCCGGTCTGATCATGCCTCTGAACGACTTAATAGAAAAGAACAACTACGATGTGGAGAACATTTACGGGAAGTTTATCGATTACTACGAAGATGACGCAATCTACTACCTGCCTGAAATGCTTACCATGTGGGCTGTTTTCTACAACAAAAAGATTTTCGATGATGCCGGGGTTGCTTATCCGGAAGCTCCATGGACCTGGAGCGACTATATTGAAACAGCCAAAAAGCTGAACGATCCGGATAACGGCATTTACGGCTCCTACATGCTTGATTACGATGTGTACAGCTATCTCCTGGCGCGTCAGAAAGGGATCTCCGGATACGATAAAGACGGAAGCTCCAACTTCCACCATCCGGTTTTCCAGGAAAGTATGAAATTCTTCGGTGACCTGGGAAATCAGCACAAGATCCAGCCGAGCTGGCTGGAGTTCAAAACCAAGAAACTCTCCTGGGACGGATTCATGTCGGGCAAATACGGAATGCATTTTATCTCAAGCTGGTACCTGGGAATTCTGACCAACAAAACCGATTATCCGAGGGACTGGGACTGGGGCATCCTGGAGATTCCCAGACCTGATGACTGGACCTATCAGGTGAACAATTTCGGTGTCGCTTCCGCTGAAGCCATCAACGCCAACTCCGAACATCCCGAAGAGGCTTTCGAACTGGTGCAGTTCCTGGGCGAAAACTACTACAAGTTTTTCAACACCCTTCCGGCACGGGTTGACCTGTCGGACGCTGAGCTTGAATCAATCTTCAAGAAAATCTCCGATTCCACCGACGGGGATGTAACAATTGAAGACCTGAACACCACCTATTTTGATAATGATCTTGGATTTGTGAACGAAAAGATCGTGGGTCCCGGTGCGGCGGAACTGGAAAAAATTGTGCTGCAGGAGGCGGAGCTCTACTACATCGGACAGAAGTCCCTGGAAGACGCGGTAATGTCTATTAAAAACCGGCATGACGAAGCGATCAAGAATGATCTCGCCGACCAATAAAAACTGTTCCCTATAGTTCAGTATAGTTGCCAGGGCTCCTTTACCGGGAGCCCTCCGCTTTAAACAGCTTTTGAGGAGGAAACCTTGTTTACGTTAAGGCATAAACGGAGCAGCCTGGAAAGAGATGAAGCAAGAAACGCGCTGCTTTTTGTACTCCCCTTTGTTTGCGGATTCCTCCTGTTCCGGGTGGTGCCGGTGTTCGCCGCCCTCCTCATGAGTGTCGCTAATTTCAATACACTGAAGGATATCAGCACCATTAAGATTCTGGGATTTGATAATTTCATCAGGATTTTCCAGGATGAGTTCGCCCTCCAGGGATACTGGAAGAGCTTTCAGTATATGCTGATGTTTGTCCCCGGGTTTACCATCATCTCCATGCTTTTGGCCCTGTTTTTGAGCAAGGACATGGCGGCAAAGGGGGCCGGCCGTACGATGATTTTTGTCCCCTATGTGTCCAATTTTGTGGCGGTTGCCATGATCTGGTCGATCCTTCTGGAACCGTTTTCCGGTCCGATCAATACCATACTTCGGAGTATGGGGGTTGAAAATCCGCCTATGTGGCTTGCCGGTCTAAAGACCGCCTTACCGACGATCGTGATGATCGTTATCTGGCAGGGCATCGCCTTTCCGACGGTGGTGTTTTTGGCGGCCATAAACGAGGTACCCAAAGACCTCTACGAATCGGCGAGGATAGACGGGGCAAACAAGGTACAGCAGTTCTTTAAAATAACCCTGCCCCTTATTTCACCCACCACGTTTTTTCTTGTGATTACCGGGATGATTGGTTCCTTTCAGAACTACACCCAGGTGCAGGTGTTGACGAAGGGGGGGCCGGGAACGGCTTCCCGGGTTATAGCGGTAAATATCTATGAGACGGCATTCACGTTCAATCAGTACAGCTATGCTTCCGCGCAGGCAATCCTGCTGTTTTTGATTATTTTGGGAATCACCATTATTCAGTGGAAAGGACAGAAACGATGGGTACACTACTAAAGCCCCGTATCAGACAGACCCGTAAAGCCGGAAGACAGCCGGCCCGTTATTACGTTCTTGGGGTGTTCGGACTCATCCTCGGAATCACCATGGTGCTTCCCTTCGTGTTCATGCTCTCCGCTTCATTTAAACCGTCGGCGTATGTTTTTTCAGAACCACTAAAGCTTATCTCCGAGAAGATACAGACCGAAAATTATGTCCAGCTGTGGGAGCATAAATATTTTCTGACCTGGTATCTGAATTCAATCAAAACGGTGATTCTGACGGTGTTAACCCGGTTCATCTTTGTCACCATGGCGGCTTACGCCTTTGCCAGGCTCAGGTTCAGGTTCAAGGAAGTGATCTTCCTGTTTATTCTGTCCACCATGATGATTACAAACGATACCACAATCATAAGCCGGTACCTCCTCTACAAGGTAATCGGACTTTTAGATACCCATATGGTCATCTATATACCCAGCGCCTTTGACGTGTTCTTTCTCTTTTTTCTGCGGCAGTTCTTCCGGGTGATTCCCATGGAGCTTTCCGAATCGGCGGTCATGGACGGGTGTTCCCACTTCAGGATTTACTACCGGATAATACTTCCCCTGGCAAAACCGGCCCTGATCACCATGGCGCTGTTCACCTTCATCTGGGTATGGAATGATTATGTGAGTCCGCTGATCTTTATAGCCAGCCAGGACAAGCAGCTTCTGTCGGTGGGGCTTCAGAGCATCGCGCAGAAGACCCAGTACGGCGGCAAGAACTACGCCCTCCAGATGGCGGGGGCAAGTGTGGCGGTTATCCCGCTTATTGTCCTGTTCGCGTTCGCCCAAAAGTACTTTATCAAGGGGATCGCCATGAGCGGCATCAAGGGGTGATAAAGAAAGCAATTTCCGGGTGATTGCTGTGATACAGCAATCATCATCACCGGTCAACCCGATCTAAATTTATATATTAGAAAGGCAGCGCCCGGACTGTCCGCCCGGACGCGCTATACCTATTCCGTTTTCGCGGCCGCGCCGGCGAACGCGAGAATCGCGCCTAACCCGATTGGAATCGCGGTGATCAGGGAAAACACGCTTATTTCAAGGATCAGCAGTATAGCCACCGCTGAGGCCAGCATCAGGATCCCCCCTACAATTCCGGATGAACGGGCAATTCCGCCTCCCACCAGGGCTACGACCGGAATCACGATGCTCAGCACCTGCCGTCCTGTGGACTCGGCGATGCCTAACGTTTCGCTCAAGGATCCAAGAAAGAAAGAGATAACCCCGATAATCAGCGCGATTGCGCCGCCCACGATTCCTAAAATAGCTGCACCAGTTTTCATATTTCCTCCAAATATTTTATTGTTACCACAATTTATGCAAAGTCTGTGCCAACTAAAAACGGATAGTTGACCTTATTCATAAAATATTCATAATAACCGTGTACTGTCTTACGACGGAGGAACTATCATGATGTATAAACTTGCGCCGATATTGGCGATTATTATAACAGTATTCTTGGCATCCTGTGCCGGCGGTCCGAAATTTTCCTATGAGGAAGATCCGGAGTTACAGGTTTTGATGGAAAGTCCGGGTGTTCCCTATCCGGACGGGTCATTCGCGGTGATAAGCGATCTTCATATCTATGATCCCGAGCTGGGAACGGAAGGGGAGGCCTTTGAAGAGTATCTCGGGGATGACCGGAAACTGCTCCGGGAAAGCGTGGAGCTCCTCTACAATGCCGTAACAAAAATCGGAGAAAAAACCCCCGATTTTGTTCTGGTTCCGGGGGACCTTACAAAGGACGGGGCCCTGTCGTCCCACCGGATCGCCGCTCACGGTCTTCGGGCTCTGCAGGAATACGGGGTCAAAGTTTTTGTAGTGCCGGGAAATCACGATGTGCTTAATCCCCACGCCTACAGCTACCAAGGCGCCGAGACGGTTCCGGTACAGTCAATTACTCCGGACGAGTTCCGGGAGATGTACTGGGACTCAGGATACGGGAGCGCGGTTATGCTTCATGACGGTTCTCTGAGTTATGTGGCGGAACCGGTGGAGGGACTTTGGATACTTGCCATGGATCCCTGCCGCTATAAAGAGAATGAAGCGGAGGATTACCCCGTTACCGACGGACGGTTTTCGAATGAAACCCTGGCCTGGATCGAGCGTGTCCTGATCCGGGCACTTCGGGAAGGGAAAGCCGTAATCGGGATGATGCACCACGGCATCCTCGAACACTACGAGACACAGAATAAATATTACGGTGAGTATATCGTTGATAATTACCGGCAGATATCCGAGATGTTTGCCCATTATAATATGCGCCTCGTGTTTACCGGCCATTATCACGCCCAGGATATCGCGCACAAACAGTTCGATTCCGGGAAATGGCTCTACGATATCGAAACCGGCTCACTCGTTACCTATCCGTGTCCGGTCAGGTATATTCAGTTCACCGGGAACACCGCCTTTGTTCAGACGGAAACTATTGATTCCCTTCCGTCCTTCCAGGACCGGGGAATCTCTTTCAGGGAATACTCCTACGATTACGTTTTTGCCGGAATTGAAGGCATTGCCTACGAAACGATGCGTGATTACAGAATGAGGGAGAACGAATCAAGGCGGCTTGCTCCCCTCATCGCCCGGGCCATGGTTGCCCATTACGCCGGTGATGAACAGTTTGACGGCACCGAACGGGAGATGCTCCCGAAGAAAGGCTTGAGTCTGATGGGAAGGCTGGTCGCGGGAAACCGGAGGCCCTTTATCCGGGGGCTGTGGAATGATCCCGAACCGGAGGACAACCGGCTCAGGATCGATCTCGCGAACGGAGAATGGAGCAGCGCGCCCTAGCCGGCGGAGAGCTCCCGCTCCAGTTTGGTAAGGAGACTGCTGAACTCATCAAGTGCGGTATTGACCGGTTCAGGCGAGGTCATATCAACCCCCGCGTCCTTCAGGGCGTCGATGGGATATTTTGACCCGCCGGACTTAAGAAAGTCGTAGAACCGGTCCACCGCTCCCGTTTCTCCGGAGAGGACCTTTTTCGCCAGCGTAATCGCCGCGGATATCCCGGTAGCGTATTTATACACGTAAAAAGCCCGGTAAAAATGGGGAACCCTGAGTCCTTCCATATCGGAATTCTCCTCCAGCACAACTTCCGGTCCGAAGTACCGTTCCAGGAGATTCCGGTATTCATTCCGCAGAGAATCGACCGTAAGCGGCTGTCCCGACTCGGCCATCTTGTGGGTTTTGTCTTCATATTCCGCGAACATGGTCTGACGGTAGAGGGTCCCGAGAATTTCATCAATTTGATTGTTGATCAGAAAAACCTTCATCTGTTTCGATTCGGTATGATCCATGAGGTAGTGAAACAGGAGTTGTTCATTAAACGTGGACGCTACTTCAGCTTCAAAAATGGTATATTGGTAGTGGGGAAAGGGGTTCTCCCGGGAGGAATAATAGGAATGCATGGAATGTCCCGATTCATGAATCAGGGTAAAAACGTGGCGGATGACTTCATCCTGAAAATTTAAAAGGATGTAGGGATCTCCCGCGTATGATCCCGCGGAAAAGGCGCCGGACCGTTTACCCTTGTTTTCGTACCGGTCTACCCAGCCGCCCAAGAGCCCTTTCCGGAGGGTGGTCCGGTATTCATCCCCAAGCGGAGCCAGGGCTTCCATTGCCAGATCCACCGCTTCGCCGTAGGAGTGTTTCTGCTTTACGTCTCCCACCAAGGGAACCCGTACGTCGTAGTGCCTGAGTTCATCAAGCCCCAGTATTTTTTTTCTGAGCCCGTAATACCGGTGAAGCGGCTCCAGGTTATTGTTCACCGCTTGGACAAGGTTGTCGTAGACACTGCCGGGTACTTTATCCGGAAAAAGGGCAGCCTCTCTGGAGGAGCCGTACTTCCTGACCCGGGAGCGGTAGATGTCCAGGCTTACGCTTCCCGCGTAGAGACTGGCCAATGTATTCCGGTTAGCCTCGTAGACTCCGTAAAATTGACGGTACGCGTTTTTACGAATTTCCCGGTCTGTATTCTCCAAAAAGATTCCGAAGGTTGACTGGCTCAGGGGTTTTTCTCCTTCCTTTGTCTTTACCGTACCGAAATCCATATCCACGTCGGTTAATGCTTCAAAACTCCGGTGGGGAGTCTGATTCGCTTCCATCTGCATGGCCAGAATCCGTTCTTCCTGTTCTGAAAGTACGTGGGGTTTGAATCTAAGGAGCTTCTTTAAAAAGATCCGGTATTCCGAAAGACCTTCGTACTTAAGGAACTCTTCCATTTTATCGTCCGGGATATTCTGAATTTCCGGCGACATGAAGCTTCCCGCCGCTTCCGCTGCCGTGGCCGTCTGCATGAACCGGGCGAGCCGGCCCTGATTTTCACTGTTTCCCGAATCTTCGGTTACTTTTAGATGGGCATAATACACGAGTTTTTCCGCCAGCAGTTCCACTTCCATCCGGAAATCGAGACAGTTCTTTAGATTTTCCGCGGATTCACCCAGGGTTCCCTTAAATGTCTCCTGTTTCGGGTATTTTTCATTAAGCTCATTGAAAGCAGTTTCCCATTCCTCATCGGTTTTAAACAGACTCGATAAATCCCAACGGTATTCTTCCGGGACTTCCTCGCGTTTCGGTATTGTGTTCATGTTACCATCCTTTTTGGTATAAATTGTGTAATATCAGTTTTATTCCCATACCTGCTTTTGCCCGGTGGGAACGCTTATTTTTTTCATCTTCCGACAGTTCAGCAGCCGTTACACCTTCCGGGAGGAGAAATACCGGATCATACCCGAACCCGCCGTGCCCCTTCGGAGACTGTGTTATTTCACCGTCCCACGTTTCCTGTACCGTGTAAACCCGGAACGGCGACATCTTCAGCACCATGCAGCAGACATAAAAGGCGGCCCGGTCCTGGAGATTTTTCATCTTGTCGAGAAGATAACTGTTCCGGTCCGAAGCTGAAAGCCGTTCTCCACCGCCTGAACCGTATCTCGCCGAGTAAATCCCGGGCGCGTTTCCTAAGGCGGGTACGGAGAGGCCGGAATCGTCGGAAAGGACCCAATAATCTTCCTCATACCTTTGCGCGCTGATAAGCTCAAAGAGAGCATCGGCTTTCCCGAGGGCATTGGCTATATAAGTGCTGCCATTTTCATCGTAATGGTACTTCAGGTTCAGGTCATCCGGAGAAATTACTTCTCCAATATCTTTGAGGATGGCCCGGAATTCCTGTAATTTGTGCTCGTTCTGTGTCGCCGCAATAATCCGCATTCATCATATAATACTTAATACCGGTATATTTTAAAAGCTTTTTCAAATGCAATTTCCGGCAAATGGTCAATTATTCAGGGTGTGCTGATTCATCCGCACCGTTTTCCGGACATAATACAGACTTGAATCAACAGATCCCTTCGGAATACCCAGGAGTTCCGAAATCAATTTATTCGGCGGATAGAGCAGTGCCTTTGGATATCTTTTATCCAGCTTTCGGATCCGTGACCGGATATTTTCACACTCAGTTTTTAATTTTCTCCGTTCCGCCGGGTCGGTCTGAACCGCCGCCTGTTCCTGCTTTGTCAGAAGGATGAAGAACAGATTATTCCGGGTTTCTTTCATTTTTTTAAGCCTTCCGATTTTCTGTTCCATTTGAAAGTGTATTGTATCGATTATGCCGAACAGTTTTTCTAAGTCGTATCCGGTTATATCGGAAACCCGTTTCAGAATGCCGTCATCAATGAACCGGTATTCCTTGAGGGTAAGGATCAATATCCGTCTCCGGGATGTTTCCGTTATTATCCCCGAATCGTCTCTTCTTAGCAGGACCTGAATACCTTGGGTTAACGGATTCCTGCCGTAAATAAGGGAACCCCTTTCGGCGGCATATATCTCGTCAGACTCCTCGGTGTAGCAGAAATAACGCCGCTTTTTAACACCGTCCAGCCTGAGTAATTTTTCTTTATGGTGAAGATAGGACCGGAGCTGCCATTTTAAAACAGTGTGCAGATAAGAATTAAATGATTTCCCGCGGTACCTGAATTGGTGAAGCAGTTTTACCGTCCGGGGGAAAACATAAAGATAAAACTCTCCCCGGTCATCTTCATCAAACCCTCTTCTCCTGTATGGAAAATCATAAGCGGCTCTTCCGAGCTCACCGATAAGATAGGAAAGGTGCATTCCCTTCTGCTGAAATTCCAATACTCTGCTGGTAATCGAATCCATGTATTCTACCTCCGGAAAATTAGGTAGAAAGGTGATAGCAAAGGGCGTACCAAAAAATACGCCGATAAACGGATAGATATTTACGTTGGCTTACATAACCTGATTAAACCGGGCAACGACTTTTTCTTTTAATTCCGGAATTTCCGTATTGCCGACGGTAAACCCGGAGGCGAGCTTGTGCCCCCCGCCGCCGAATTCAGCCGCCATCTGTCCCACATCAATGGGTTCCCGGGAACGAAGGCTGCATGATATCTCGCTGTCTCCTTCCTGCCGGAGAAGGGCGGCCGCCTTGCATCCCTTTATACTAAAGATGAGCTGATACAGTGTATCCGAATCCCTGCTGTTTTTGTCGATTCCCGCGGTATCTTCAGCAGTTTCCCAGGTAACTATGAGCTGTCCGCCGTAATACGGTTCAGCACGGTCGAGCAGTCTGCCTAAAAGTTTTCTTGAATCGAAACTTTTCCCGCCGTAGATCATGTGGTGTACTTCGTGGGGATTCGCTCCCGCGTCGACCAGCCGCCCCACCTGCCGGAATACCTCGCCCGTTCCCTCGGATAGATGCCGGAAATATCCTGTGTCGGTGAGCAGTCCGAAGAGCAGATACACAGCTTCTTCCCGGTGTACCGGACCGTCCATTTTCTCGATAATTTTTTGAATCAGATAGGTTGTGGAAGGAGCCCCGGGCACGATATACCGGACATCGCCGAAGGGTTTCCCGGAGGAGTGATGATCGATTACCGCAGCCGGGAGTCCTTCTATCGATTCAGCCATCGAACCGATCCGCTCCGGGGTAGAGCAGTCCAGGATGACCGAGCCCTCTGAACCGTCAAATCTTAAATCATCCCTGTTTAGGGAGGTTTTGAACCGGTTTTTATACCGTTCTATTTCAGTTCTGATAAAAGGCCCATCCGTCAGGAGGACCGTTTTCTTGCCGATGCGGCGCAGGAAGCGGGAGATGGCCAATGCGGACCCGATGCAGTCTCCGTCCGGCTCAAGATGGGCCGCAATATAAAACCGCTCGTATTTTTTCAGGAATAAGACTAGGGCATCGGGCACCGGGTTATGGGACAAAACTGATTAAGCCTGTTAGAATTCTATTTCCAGGGTCTCCACATCGAAAACATCGTCGGATACTTCATGATTTTCCAGGACACCCCAGCTGGGATCGAAGGAGTTGGACATGACATAGAGTCTTATGTGGTGGAACTCTCCGTCTTTCCAGTAGATATTCATATACGGATAATTTTTATCGAACCCGTAGATGACTTCCGCCTTTGCACCGGCGTACCCGGTCCAGGAATGAGGTATATACAGAGTACCGAGCCGGGTCGTCCCCACCGGATAGATGATCTTGAATCCGAGACGGTGCGTGTACACCTTGTCTATATAGACGGTTTTTACAAAGAGATCAGAATCTTCGGCGGAAATGTAGATAGAGACAAACAGTAACGCCAATACCGAACCTATAAGAACCAATTTTTTCATGGGTTTTCCCCCCCTGTCATAGCTGAGTTATCTTCTACATTCATTATATATCGCCGGGTGTCAGGAATTCAAGAAATTTTCTTTTTTCTGCCGTTTTCCGGGAAAAAAACTCGCGGCAAATCCCGGTTAATCCGATTAATTTTCGATATTATAAATAATTACGCCATCTTCTAAATCACACAAACCGTTGACCGGGGTTTGCTGCTGATGAATTATCATTTAATCAGGGTGGCCAGCATGACCGCTTTTATCGTATGTTTCCGGTTTTCAGCCTGATCCCAGACCCTGGATGCCGGACCTTCTATGACCGATTCAACTACTTCGTTTCCTTTTACGGCGGGAAGACAGTGCAGGAAAATGGTATTCATGTTCCCGGTCATAGACATTTTTTCTTCATCCACCTGATACGGGGCGAGGAGTTCTTTCCGCTCCTTGAGCTTATCCTCTTCTCCCATGGACGCCCACACATCGGTATATACGGCGTCGGCACCGGGCAGCGCGGTTTCCGGTTTATCGGTGATTTTGATGCGGGATCCGGTCTCCTCCGCGATATTCCTGCACTTTGCCGTAAAAGCTTCGTCCGGTTTCAGTTCCCCCGGGGCGCAAAGGGTGATATGAATACCCAGCTTAACCGAGGCGATCATAAGGGACACGGCGACGTTGTTTCTGCAGTCTCCGATATAACAGATTGTCCTTCCTTCCGTTTCTCCGAAGTTCTCTTCCAGGGTCATGATATCCGCCAAAGCCTGGGTAGGATGATATGAATCGGTAAGACCGTTGTATACCGGAACTCCCGAATATTTGGCAAGGGTTTCCGCGGTTTCCTGTTTGAACCCGCGGAACTGAATCGCGTCAAACATCCGGCCGAGTACACGGGCGGTATCCTTAAGATCTTCCTTAACTCCTAAATGAATGTCCTGGGTGGAGAGGAAAACCGGATACCCTCCCTCTTCTCCGAAAGCGGTCTCAAAGGCGCACCTGGTCCGGGTCGATCTTTTTTCGAAGAGCAGGGCAATGGTTTTTCCTCTGAACCGCTGGTAGAGCTGGTTTTCCCGGCACTGCCCCTTAACAGTCCGGGAGAGCTGCAGAAGGTGCTGAATTTCAGCGGCAGAATAGTCGAACAGCGTTAATAACGATCTTCCAAGTAATGAAATACCCATCATAATCTCCTTTATTACATCATATAGACCGGATTTCCGTAAGTCTTTCGGGAAAAAGCTTGGTCAATCCCTCGATCACGGAGTCGGTGAAAATAAAGTCTATACTTTCCCTTACTTCTCCGGGAATGTCATCCATGTCTTTCCGATTGCCTTCCGGCAGCACTACTGCTTTCATTTTGTTCCGATACGCGGCGAGAACCTTTTCTTTTATTCCTCCCACCGGCAGAAGACGTCCGGTAAGGGTAACCTCTCCCGTCATGGCGTACTGATCCTTGACCGGGATACCCGAAAAGGCGGACAGCAGCGCGGCGGTTATGGTTATGCCCGCGGAAGGACCGTCCTTAGGAATTGCTCCTTCGGGAACATGTATGTGAATCTCTTTTTCTTTAGAAAAATCCGAGGAGAGCCGGAATTCCCGGGCGTTTGCTTTTATAAAGGATAGTGCCGTCTGAGCGCTCTCCTTCATTACGTCGCCTAAACTGCCGGTAAGCAGCATTCCCCCTTTGCCGTCGAACACGAGGGCTTCCACCGGAAGCACCGTTCCTCCCGTCTCCGTCCAAGCTAAACCGTAGGAAAGTCCCGGCCGCTCCGATTTGTGGAGCAGATCCCGTTTAAACTTTATTTTTCCAAGATATTCCTGGACTTCATGAGGAGTAATGTTTTCCGCAAAGTTGTCACGCTGTTCTTCCGGCAGTGAGACTACCTTCCGTGCGACTTTCCGGATTACCGCGGCGATTTCCCGTTCCAGGTTCCTGACCCCTGATTCCATGGTGTAATCGTGGATAATCGATTTTACCGCTTCGTCGGTAAATCTGACATCGGCCCAATCCAAACCGTTCTCTTTCAGCTGTTTCGGAATAATGAAATTCCGGGCGATCATGGTTTTTTCCATATCCGTGTAGCCGGGCAGCGGGATAATTTCCATTCTGTCCCGGAGGGGATGGGGGATTGTATGAAGAGAGTTCGCGGTGGTAATGAATATTATGTCGGAAAGATCGTAAGGCACTTCCAGATAATGATCGGTAAACGTTTTGTTCTGTTCCGGATCGAGTACTTCCAGTAAAGCCGCCGAGGGATCTCCCCGGTAGTCGGCTCCGAGCTTGTCAATCTCGTCCAGGAGGAAAACAGGATTTACCGTACCGGCTTTTCTCATGGATTGGATGATTTTTCCGGGGAGTGCCCCCACATACGTTTTCCGGTGTCCCCGTATTTCTGCTTCGTCCCGGACGCCGCCTAAAGAGATCCGTACGAACGATCTGCCTAAAGCCCGGGCTAAAGACTGGCCGAGGGAGGTTTTCCCCGTACCCGGAGGTCCGACAAAACAGAGGATGGGACCCTTCAGCTGCTTCGAAAGAGTCCGGACCGCGATGTAGTCCAGAATCCGCTCTTTCGGTTTTTCCATGTCGTAGTGATCTTCATCCAGTATTGCCGCCGCCCCCTGAATGTCGCTGTTGTCCCGGTTCCTTTCGGTCCAGGGCAGATCGGTAATCCATTCCAGATAGGTCCTGAGAATTCCCGCTTCAGGTGAAATCGGCTGGAGTTTACTGAGACGCTTGAGTTCCTTCTCGGCTTTGGCGCGGGCCTGTTCGGGAAGTTCCTTCTCTTTCAGTTTTCTTTCAAGATCTCCGGTTCCGGAGGGATCGTCCTCTTCCGAACCCATTTCCTTTTTTATCTCCCGGAGCTGTTCGTTCAGGATAAAATCACGCTGATTTTTCTCCATCTTCTTCTTAACCCGTCCGGCAATCCGTTTCCTGAGTTCCTGCACCTCGGTTTCGACTTCCAGGTATTCGACGATTTTCTCGAGCCGTGATACCGGGTCGGCCATGGTGAGGAGCTCTTCTTTCTGTTCTATCTTTACAGGAAGGTGAGCACTTATTATGTCGGCAAGGGCATCGGGTCCGCTTGCTGAATCGGATAATTTTACCGCTTCAGGCGGTATTTTCCTTACGACCGAAGCGTACGTCCGGAAGCTTTGCTGAACCGCTTTCATTAAGTTTCCGATATTTTCGGGGAGAAAATCTGAAGGCCGGATAACCTTATATTTCACCTGGTAAAGCTCGCCTTTTTTCTGGAAGGATGTGATTGTACACCGTTCCCGTCCCTCGACCAGAACCCGCACCGAGTTATCGGGAAGTTTCATCATCTGAATGATCTTCGCGAGGGTTCCGGATCTGAAAAAGTCGGATTCGCCGGGTTCCTGCTTCGGTGTCCGCTGGGAGCCGATCATCACCAGCCGCTCCGAAGTCATTCCTTTTTCCGCCGCCTGGATGCTTCCGCTCCGGCTTGTTACGAGGGGCATTACCATTTTGGGAAACAGGACCATGTCTTTTAAAGGAATAAAGGGAAGGGTGTCACCCCTTCCCCGGGAATTTTTTTCAAACAGCTTCATGCAGATTTTTTTACAAGAACTATTTCCGGTTTCTCTGAATTTCTAACGACATCTTCCGTAATTATTACCTTCTTTTTGCCTTCGATTGAAGGAATATCGTACATCACATCGATCATCAAAGTTTCTACGATTGACCGGAGTCCTCTGGCGCCTGTTTTAAGAGCAATTGCTTTGTCCACGATGGCGGTGATCGCTTCATCCTGAAATTCGAGATTGACGCCGTCAAGCTTCAAACTGGCCTGGTACTGCCGGATGATGGAATTTTTCGGTTCCAAGATTATCCGTTCCAGATCTATCCTGCCGAGATCATTCAGTGTTAGGTGGATCGGCAGGCGTCCCACAAACTCGGGTATTAAACCGAAATGGATAAGATCATCCGGGTGCAGATGACTGAAAAGTTCAACGAGATTCTTTTCCTTGAAAGTTTTTACATCCGCGCCGAACCCCATGGGATGCTGAGCGACCCGGGATTCTATCTGTTTGTCCAGTCCAACGAAGGCACCTCCGCAGATAAACAGGATGTTGGATGTATCAATTTTGAGCATCTCCTGATTGGGATGCTTCCTTCCTCCCTGGGGAGGAACGGAGGCTACAGTACCCTCTATTATTTTAAGCAGCGCCTGCTGAACCCCTTCTCCGGAAACGTCCCTGGTAATTGATACGTTTTCGGTTTTTCGGGCGATCTTATCTATTTCGTCTATGTATATTATTCCCCGTTCAGCCGCGGCAATATTATTTCCCGCGTTCTGAATCAGTTTTAACAGGATGTTTTCTACATCCTCGCCCACATAGCCGGCTTCGGTAAGTGTGGTCGCGTCGGCTATGGCAAAGGGAACACGGAGTTTTTTTGCGAGAGTTCTGGCCAAAAGTGTTTTACCGGTTCCGGTGGGGCCGATCATCAGCACATTGGCTTTTTCAAGCTCCACATCGTCCTCCAGTTTCCCCTTTTGGATTACCCGTTTATAGTGGTTATAAACAGCCACTGAGAGAACCTTCTTGGCATAATTCTGACCAATTACATACTGGTCCAGGAATTCCTTTATCTCCTGAGGATGGGGTACTTCGTCCATGAATTCGGAAGTAAGAACATCATCCTCTTCATCAAGAATTTTTTTGCATACGTTGACGCATTCATCGCATATGTAGACTCCCGGTCCCGCAATGAGCCTTCTGGCGTAATCGGCATTTTTTCCGCAAAAAGAACATACTTTTAAATTGTCGGTTTTTTGTTTACCCATTTTCTTCCCTCTTTGTCTCCCGGGTCAGGATTTTATCGATGAGTCCGTATTCCACCGCCTCTTGAGCGGACATAAACCGGTCCCGCTCAAGATCCGCTGCTATCTGGTCACCGTTTTTCCCGGTGTGCTGGGCAAAATAATCAATTATCAGCTTTTTTAGTCTGATGATTTCTCTGGCCTGTATTCCGATATCGGTGGCCTGTCCCTGAACGCCTCCCCAGGGCTGATGGATCAGGATCCTGCCCGAGGGCAGGCTGAGCCTTTTTCCCGGACTTCCGCAGGCAAGCAGGGTTGCTGCCATGCTTGCTGCCTGGCCGATGCATATGGTCTGTACATCAGGACGGATGTACTGAATAGTGTCGTAAATCGCGAGACCCGCGGTTACCGAACCTCCGGGAGAATTAATATAGATGCTGATGTCCTTCTCCGGGTCCTGTGACTGGAGAAAAAGGAGCTGGGCAATAACCAAATCAGCCGTGGCGTCGTTAATCGGGCCGTCTAGAAAAACTATCCGGTCCTTCAGGAGCCGGGAAAATATATCGTATGACCGCTCACCGATGCCTGTCCGCTCAACAACGATAGGCACCAGGTTATTCATCTGTTCATTCATTTTGTATCCTTTGTTCATAGCAATTTTCTCTGACCGAATTTACTTATTTCCCCCGATGAAGTCCAGAAATTTCTCCTTCTTCCCTTTCTTCACCTCTGTCTCTCCGAGTACTTTATCGAACAGTTTCTTTTCCTGGAGTTCATGCTCCATGTAATGAACCATGTTGTTCTTTTTGTAGTATTCCTTAATCTCCTCTACGTCCATGGAATTGGATTCGGCCTGTTTCTTGAATTCCTCTTCTATTTCTTCTTCCGAAACTTCAATCTTCTCTTCTTCAATCATCTGCTGAATGGCGAGCCGCTTCTTCAGATTATCAAGCACACTTGGACGCCATGATTCCATCACCTCGTCCACCGACTTACCCTGACTTTCCAGCATTTGGGCGACCTGATTTTCGTCCGCCTGGAACTGGGACGCGAATTGCCGCCACCGGGCCCGCATATCTGCTTTGATCATGGCTTCCGGCGGGCTTACCTCGGAATCTGCCGCGACTTTTTCCATCAAAGCATCAATCTTTGTCTCCCGGAGCTTTGCTTCCAGGGAATCTTCCAGCCGTTTCCGCAGATCTTTTTTAAGGTCATCCAGGGTTTCGTACTTGTCGGATACATCCTGGGCGAGCTCATCGTCAAGTTCGGGGAGTTTCCGCTCTTTTATCGTTTTAAGTTTCACCCCGAGGTTCACCTTCCTGCCGGCCAGTTCTTTGACTTCGAAATCGTCACCGTATTCTTTGGTGATGGTTTTTTCTTCCTCTTTTTCCATGCCGGTAACATCATCATCTATTTTATGCAGATTATAACCGCTGCCCAGGGTAAAAACGAAATCTTCCCGTTTGGTATCTTCTTTCGGATTCCCCTCATCATCAAATTCCCAGTAGTCTATAGTTACAATATCGCCCTTTTCCGCTTTTCCTTCATTCTTTTCTATAACAAGGGCGTTCTGTTCCTGAATTGCTTCAAGTTCCCGTTTTTCGTCCTCTTTTGTGATGGAAACCTGGGGTACTTCAATCTCAAGTCCCTTGTAGGTCCCCAGCTTTACTTTCGGAAAGGTGTCGTAGGTGATGACAAAAGTAAAGTCCTTATCAAGTTCGACGTCACCCCCCTCTTCCAGCTTGGGCATTTCGTAGGGGAGCGGCTTTTCTTCCACATCCTTGATAGCCTCTTCCAGGCTGCTTTCGATGAGTTTCTGTCCGGTTTCCGCCCGGAGGCTTTCACCGAACTTCCGTTCCAAAACGTTAGCCGGTACTTTCCCCTTCCGGAAACCCTTTATTTGAACCGATTTGGAATATTCCTTGATTAATTTGTCGTATTCTTTCTTTATTTCATCTTTTCCGATTGTAATGGTGAGTTTAATAGATGAATTTTCAAGATGTTCCACTTCTTTGTTGGCAATCACTGTTTAACCTCTGTTTAGCTATTTGTTTGTTACTAAGGACGTATGTCCCGGGACAATTATACTGTATTCTGCTTTTTGTTTAAAGAGTTACTCCCTTAGGGTCAACATTTCCGGTGATCATCCGCGTTAATATTAATAAATTGATCACATGAATCGCTGCCTTCGGGTGATATTATCCTTCGGGATGAAAATTTTTAAAAGAGCGGGAGACGGGATTTGAACCCGCGACATCCACCTTGGCAAGGTGGAGCTCTACCACTG
>CAYLLE010000045.1:0-23196 GCA_964384485.1 uncultured Spirochaetales bacterium
TGAAAATCGGCCATAATTTCATATAATATATAAACTTAGATCGGGTTGACCGGGATTTGCCGCATATTTTTTTTCGCGGAAAAACGGCCATTTCCGGTGATCCCGATTTATATAATTGCTTGTAATAAAACAATTTATCAATTTTAATGCGAATGTGATTACCGGAAACGGCTGATTTCCGGTCTTTTGGATTGATAAATTCCAGAACCACATTTACAATGGCGGTTAAGGAGAAACACATGCACTTTTCATGGCAGATTTTCATCGATATCGGTATTCTTTCTCTGGGACTTCTTTTAGCTACATTCATTCGGTCAAAAGTCACTTTTTTTCAAAAGTATCTTATACCCAATTCCCTGACCGCGGGTTTTATTCTACTGCCTCTGTATAATTTTGTGCTTCCCGAACTGGGAATCGGGACGGGAGGATTAGGCGAACTGGTGTACCACCTGCTCAGTCTTTCCTTTATCTCCATGACCTTAAGAAAGGCTCCCAAATCCATCGGCTCCTCCCAGGCTGATAAAAGGCGGAACAGCAGGAATGTATTCGCTACCTCCATGAGTGTTCTGTCCCAATACGGACTTCAGGCATTTCTGGGACTTATTATAACTTACGTGCTGATGGTGACGGTTTTGCCTGGTATTTTCCCGTCTTTCGGTTTTCTCATGCCCCTGGGATTCGTTTTGGGACCCGGACAGGCTTTCGCGATCGGAACGGGATGGGAAGGGTTCGGATTCCATGGAGCCGGAACAGTGGGCCTCACATTCGCTGCGGTCGGGTTCATATGGGCAAGTTTCGGGGGTGTTTTTCTCATTAATTACGGTATCCGCCGGCATTGGCTTAAGCGGGAACAGGTTGAGAAAATCACGGCCCGGGGTGTGAGGACCGGTGTGTACCCCCCGGACACCCGGAAACCGGAAGGAGCAAAACTCACCACCGAAAGTGAAGCAATAGATTCAATGACGTTCAATACCGCCGTGGTGATGGGAACGTATCTTCTCAGTTATCTTCTGCTCCAATTTCTCACATGGCTTCTATCCTTCGCGGGGAATTTAGGCCGGGAACTGGCGGTAAATCTCTGGGGAATCAGTTTTATTTTCGCGGCGGTTACGGCAATGGTAATTCGAAGCCTCTTCCGGGGGCTTAAAATTGATTATGTTCTGGATAACGGTACCTTGACCCGGCTTTCCGGCATATCAGTTGATCTGATGGTAACGGCATCCATCGCTGCCATATCGTTGGTAGTTGTCCGGGATTACTGGCTCCCGATCCTTATTATGAGCACGGTCGGCGGGGTTCTGGCCCTTGTTCTTGTGCCGTGGTTTTGTTCCCGGATTTTCCGGGACCACCGGTTCCACCGGACATTGATGATCTACGGTATTTCTACCGGAACCCTTCCCACGGGACTCGCCCTGCTCCGGGTAATCGATCCGGATTTTGAAACACCTGTTGCTTCCCAATATATGGTAGCGGCCGGGATAACCTTTATGCTGGCCATTCCCTTCATTTTGGCGATTAATTTACCGGTATACAGCTACACAACCGGGAATCAGCTTCTCTTCTGGCTGGGAGTGCTGGTAAGTTTCGCCTACATAGTTTTTGTCGCGGCTGCCTTTCTCGTTATTTCCCGGAAACGGGCCACCCGGGCACCCGGAATAATTTGGTACCGGAACAAAGGAGAACAGGCTTGACCTGAAGCAATAAGTTACAGTAGATTAAGTCGAATATAGAAAAGGTAGGTTTCTGCATCATTGCTGACCCGTTATATTACTGCTGAAAATGGAAAAACCGCTAAGCTTGCCCAGATTTATACAAAAGACGAGCATAACATACGTTCTTCGGATATAGACAGCGACGCCTTTAAAATCATAAAACGGCTCCGGCATTTCGGACACACCGCGTATATCGTAGGAGGCGCTGTTCGGGATTTGTATCTTGGAAAAAAGCCCAAGGATTTTGACATTGCTACCGATGCCCATCCCGTCCGTATCCGGAAAGTTTTCAGGAACTCAAGGATCATTGGAAGGCGGTTCCGTCTGGTGCACATATTCTTTAAAGAAAAAATTATAGAAGTCTCCACGTTCCGGTCTGCCGACCCTAAAATATCAAACACCTACGGCAACATCGAAAACGATGCTTTCCGGCGCGATTTTTCGGTGAACTCCCTCTATTACTGTCCAATAAAAGAACAGATTATCGATTATACCGGCGGCGTATCCGATCTAAAGCAAAAAAAGATCAGCCCGGTTATTCCGGTTGGTCAGATTTTTACGGAAGATCCGGTAAGAATCATCAGAGCGCTCAAGTATACAATTAAAACGGGATTCAGGATGGACCGGCGGCTCAAACGGCATCTTAAAAAATCAATCCCGCTTCTAGGAGAATGCTCTGTTTCCCGTCTTACGGAAGAGGTGTTCAAGATCCTTGAGTCGGGGCACGCGGAGGCCGCATTTTCGGCGTTTCTTCATTACGGCATTCTTCCGTATCTTCTGCCGAATATTCACCGTTACGTTACAAAAAACACGGAAAACCGGATGAAATTTTTCAAGAGTCTTGGATATCTGGACCATGTGACCGGAGATTTAGGTGAAGAGCGGCGTTACAGGATGATTGCTTTCTGCGTTGCCGACTATTTTTATGATTCCGGAATCCTGAACGGATCCCCCAGGGATCCTTCCTTTCAGAAAGACGTTTTCTTAAAGGTGAAAGAAGCGATAAAACCGATTACTCCGCCGAATAAGGATGTAGGTAAAGCGGTAAGCTGGCTCCGTAAGAAAAGAAATTCGTATTACAGTATGATAGCGTCCCTGGATAACCGGAAAAATTCAAAATAGAGCAGCCGAAGTGAACGGCTGCTCTTAAGGTTTTTAACCTTCTATTCTGGCGAGAAGTGTATTTACTTTTTCTGAATAAGAAGCGGGATCTGCTTCTATAGTTTTGGTTAAGTAATTTTTCGCGTCATCGAATCGGTTATCAGCGTAGGCGTTTACCCCTAACGCGTAATAGGTCAATCCTTCGGCCGCGCCGAGATTCAGGGATGTCTGATAGTAATATTCAGCGAGAGAGTAATTACCCATATCATAATTAATCAGACCTAGATAATAATACGGGATAAAATTGTCTTCCCTCAGTTTTTGTGCCTTTACAAAGGACTGCTCAGCCTCTTTCAGGCTGTTCCGCGAATAAGACGCGACGCCGTCTTCCACGAGTTCCCGGAATGTTTTTTTGCCGTCGAGATAGTTCATAAAATCAGCAACCAGGATTGTGTCGTCCACCCATTGAAAGGAAGCCTTTTCCACATTCGCTTCGTTTGCGTCTCTATTCACACCGTCCTGAAGGGCGCTGATTGCATCCCAAAGAAGCCGGTTATAATCTTTATTTTCTGAATAGACAAGAAACGAAATAACTCCCCATGCCTGCGGATAAAAAACTTCTATTTTTTCCCGGGCATCTTCAATATCGATGGACAGCAGGTCTTCCATGCTCAGGGGAGCTTCTGTTGAATTTCCCGCGATAATATCTTTCAGGGTAGGAAGCCAAGCCAGGTTTTCTTTATAAATTACCTTTCCGTAATCTTCATCATATTCCGATTTTTCAAAGAAAACGGCGAAACCTTCTCTGAGCCACAGGGGAGGATTCGCGATAAATGATCTTATGAACTGAATGAATCCCTGATGATTGAGGGAAAGGTAAAATTCTCCGGAGTCATCCATGTGATATCCCACCAGTTCACTTTTTTTCAGATCGGAATAGTGCAGATATACAAAATCTTCCCGGGTTTCAGAGATAATTCGATTCAGATACTCATCGTACCGACTTTTGTTCTGAAAGATTCTGACTTTGTATTTTGCGGGCAGGTTTTCGGTATCAAAATGGAAGTAGCGGTTGTAAAGTTCCAGATACGCCTCTAACCGTGTGGCCATTTCAGATGCCTGTTCCTGACTCACCTCCGAAAACACGGTGTAGTGGTCTGTTTCGGCCTGATAAAGATTCCGCTCCTGAGCGAAAACCGTAAAACATGCACACAGCATGATAGACATTATTAATATTTTTTTCATATTTTTCCTCCAGGGTTCCCGCGAATATTTTTCGCGGCAGCCGGGTTATAGGGTCAGATGATCCTATATTCATATTAGTCCGCGGAAAGTCCTCCGTCAAACATTTTTTTCCTGTTCCCTGAAGTTGCCGGTAACCTTGTCTATCACGATATCCATCTCGATGATATTCACACCGGTGTATTTTTCTAGACTGTCGATGATGAATTTCTGCAGCTTCTGGATGGTTGCTGCCAGGGGTACACCGAAGGGGACACCGATGTAGATGGTTATCCGGTATCCTGCCATATCACTTTTTACCACCACTTTCTGAAGAACCAGTTCCGGTGAAAATTCATCGATACAATGAATAATCATCTGCGTTAAAGCGCCCTCGGATATGGTAACTTTTCCTTTTTTACTGAATTCGGGCCGTACCACGGTTTTTTCAAAAATCTTTGACCTCTGTCCAAATCCGAATTTCTTCCAGAGGATCCGGATGGAATCGGAAAATATCCGGGGATAGTTCCTCTTTACTTCGATGGAAGGTACAGGAATGATATGCATTCCCTGGCTCTGCCGGTACCTGATTGCCGTGTCTATTTCCTCTTTTGTTGCAACGTCCTCAATTGAGATGATTTTTGACGGGGCGGGAAGATTCAAATTGGAAGCAATCTTGTCCACCATACCCCGGGATGTGCCTAAAATGAGGATCCGTCTGAATTTTTCCTGTTCTATCGCCTGGAGTACCTCATTCCGGTGATCTTTTTGAGTAAAAAGGGCTGTTTTAACAGCCGATAGATAGGCGCCTTCCCGCTTTGCCGACCTTCCGGCGAGAATCTTCTGATCCTTTATTAGGAGTCCGTCATCAATCAAGAGATCAATATGGTACCGTTCCGCCATCAGGGCGGCGCGGAAACTTTTACCTGTTCCGCTTTTCCCGATTAATGCGTAAACCGTTATATCTTTAAAAAACCATCTAAGGTTCTTGAGCAGCTTCATATCTGGTAATGTACCTTTTTTTTCCATCCCGGGAAAAGGGTATCGAGCCGATCCGCTGAGGAGGATGGGAACGGGGCACTCAATTCCCTGAACCCCAGAATAGCTTCACCGTCCGGAACAGCCAGCCTTCCCGCGTGGAGGATGTATCTTCCACCGCCCGCGACCCCGCTGTATTTCGTGTCCCCCCACAGAGGAACCCCCCGATGCGCTGCCTGAGCCCTGATTTGATGGGTCCGCCCGGTTTCAAGGATAATTTTAACCAGAGTCTTTCCTTCCCGTTGTTCTATCGGAAAAATACGGGTGACCGATTCCCTGCCGTCCGCGGAAGGCTCGGTGATTTTCCTCTCCCTGTCTCTCCGAAGCCTGTCCTTCCAGACCGTTTTTTCCTCAATGATCCCGTCAAGCACGGCGTAATATTCCTTCAGTACCTCCCCGCAGGATAACAGTTCGGAAAACCGTCTAGCCCCTTGAATGCTTTTGGAAAAGCAGACGATACCGCTTGTGTTCCTGTCTAACCGGTGAAGCGGAGCTATCCGGAATGACAGGGATTTCCGCTCTATCTGCTGTCTGGGTATTTTTTCGAGAAGAGAATCTTTTCCATGCACAGGTATTCCGGAAGGTTTGTTGATACAAAGAATGTGCCGGTTTTCGTGTATCACCCAGGGGATAATCTGTCCGTTCCCGGATTTTTCCCGGGAGATATCCGCGGTTTTGTCCTGAGAAACACATGACAAGAACTTCCGGATCCAGATGACATCTCCCTCCCGTATCCGGTAATCCTGTTTTATTTTCCTGCCGTTAACCCGGATTTCACCCTTCCTCAGGGCCGAGTAAATTCTGCCTAAGGGGAGTGATTCCAGGTAAATCCGCAGTACCCGGTCCGCTCTTCTGCCGATATCGTCGGGGCCGGAATGTATCAGATCATATTTATCAGTATTCATTTTCTTTTTTGCAATTTACTATTTTTCAAGCCTGTGGAATACTATACTTTCAGCATGAGCAGGTTTAAAGTTATTTCGGTATATTTCTCAAAAACTTTTTTATCTCCCCGTGACTTCATGGTTCTTCTGGGGGCGGCGGTTCTGGTTTCCGCTGCGGTACTGCTGTATATATTGGCTGAACCTGTACAGCCGACGGGTGGATGGCGGAATTACCGCGTTCTGCTTGTGGAAGAATCCATTCCCGCTGAGGATGTTCACCGGCTTCTGGATTCTGTAGAGATTACCGGCGTCATCGGGCAGTCCAGCGCCCGGGTTACCTATTCAGGTATCGGCGATATGCATACGGTAACGGTTTCTGAACTCTACGCAACGCTGGATGCCCGCGATCCCCGGTGGGACCCCTATCTCCGGAGTATTCGGGGATATTTTCATACCACCTTTTCAGATATCTCGTTCAATATCTACTATATTCCGGACCGGTACCGTAATATGAACAGTAAAATCAGCGAAGCCCTGAAGGGACAGTCCGGAAAATGGGAACTTCCGGAAAATAAGGATCTATTCCGGGTTCTCTTGACTGCCGCGCCCCTTTTATGGATAGGCGCCCTTATCCTCCGAATCCGGAAAAACCGGCTTCTCTATGTTCTCGGTACATCTCTGCTGCTTCCTCTGCTGCTGCAGGGTACCGCCGCTTCGTTTCTCGGTGGATGTCTGCTCTTTTTCGCCTGGTCTCTCCTGCTGGAGGCCGGAATTCCTTATCTCGATTCTTACTTTTCATACGGAAAACCCCCGAAACATCCGGGTACAATTCACCTAAGGGCACTTTTCGCCGTTTTAACCGTGATCGGAGTATTCGTTATCGGGCTGCTTTTGTCATTTCCTGTTTTGTATTATTTCGGCGCAATATTTGGATTAATCGGACTTACGGGTATGTTTTATTTATTTAAAAAATGGAAGCGTATGAGCAGTGAACATTCAGTATTTTTTCCCGCCCCTATTCTACCCAAATCATTGAAAGATGCTTTTGCCGGGAAAATAGGGTCAATCTCGGTATGGCTTCTAATCGGATTGCTCTGTCCGGTTCTTATCTTGAGTATTAACATTTCCGGCGGCGGTCCTGCCGTTCCGACTCCCCAGATCGACGGATCCCGCGGACTTACCTGGGACGGTCTGTTCCGGCTTTGGAACAGGGAACGTCCGGCAAACAGGCTGCCCGATCTGGCGGACTTTCTTGCCCATCGGGCCTTCCAGAAAGGGTTCCTGTACAACGCTCAGTACCGGTTTCCCCTTCCAGGTGAAGGCTATCCGATGACCACCTTCCAAAGTGACGGCGAAAGATTTCTGAAGTCAACCCAATTCATGGAGAAATTCACCCTCCGGTGGTTTCAGGAGACTATGTCGGGAATTGATGAAATCAGTATCCCGACCCTCCTTTTGGAACTGGAAAGTCCCGCGGGGGTTGTTCTGAAACCCGCCGGCGGGGTATACTTACCAGGAATAATCCCCGTATATACCGCTGTAATCATATTTGTATTATTCATTCCTATATTGACTGCAAATATTCATTTGACAGCGTATTTTATTGAAGGATTGAAAAACGGGGTATCGAGGAGAAGCAGACAAGAAGTATGATTGGACATAAAACATTTCCGAAGGGGGGAATACATCCTTACGAAAGAAAAGAGCTGACCCACCACCTTTCCCTTTGGAACGCGATAATACCTTCCGAATGCATCGTTCCCCTGCAGCAGCATATCGGCAGCCCGGCAAAGGCTGTTGTCGCGCCCGGAGACAGTGTCCGGGAAGAGATGATGATCGGCGAATCCACCGGATTTGTCAGTGTTCCTGTTCATTCTCCCATTCCGGGAGTTGTGAAAGAGATTCGGCCGGTTTATCTGCCGAATGGTATTAAATCCGATGCCGTAGTTATCCAGCTGGAAGGCGAGTTTGACCGTATTGGCAAGGTAACCGAATCAAAAGAGTGGGAAAATCTTACATCCGAGAAGCTGCTTTCAATCGCGGCCGACAAGGGACTCGTGGGAATGGGCGGCGCAACGTTCCCGCTTCACGTAAAATACAAAATTCCCCCTGATGTTGATCTTGAGTATCTGTTCCTGAACGGCGCCGAGTGTGAACCCTATCTCTCCGCCGATCATAGGCTGATGCTGGAACGGACAAAAGAGGTGATCACCGGACTCCGTATCGCTGAACGAATCCTTAAGCCCGAGAATGTTGGGATTGCTTTGGAGGATAACAAGCCTGACGTTATCAGGAAATTCAGGGAATTAATTAAGGAAGAAAATCTTCAATATACCGTATATCCGCTGAAAACGAAATATCCCCAGGGAGATGAAAAACAGATAATCAAATCGATAACCGGCCGTGAGATACCTTCCGGGAGTCTTCCGCTGGAAGTGGGAGCGGTTGTTTCAAATGTGGGCACCCTGTTTGCCCTCTATGAAGCTGTGGTGCTGGATAAACCTCTTGTTGAACGGGCAGTTACCGTATCCGGGGGCGCGATTAAAAATCCGGCTAACTTTAAAGCGCGGATCGGAACACCTATTTCCAATCTCATAGAAGAATGCGGGGGCTTTACTTCCCTTCCCGAAAAAATTGTCGTAGGCGGACCGATGATGGGATTTACCATCTATGATCTGGATACGCCGGTTACAAAAGGAACTTCAGGGATTCTTGCTTTGACAAAAAAGGAAGTAAAGGATTCCAAAAGGACTAATTGTATTCAGTGCGGACGGTGTGCACGGGTATGTCCCATGGGGCTCGTACCGACCAGGCTGTACAAGCTGATCGATCATGATGAGGTAAAGCAGGCCTTGGAGGAAGGGCTGATGGACTGCAGGGAATGCGGATGCTGCGGGTACGAATGCCCCGCTCATATCCCGCTGGTCCAGGGTATGAAAATAGGAAAGAAACTTGGCAGAAAAAGAAAGTAAGCAGGCGGAACAGGCGAACCAGGATAATATTCCTTCAAAAAAACTGATTACGGGATCACCCCAGATCCACGATCATGCCTCCACAACGAAAATCATGTGGTCGGTCAGTATTTGCCTTATTCCTGCCGCGGGATGGGGCGTGTATGTTTTCGGTATCCGCGCCCTTTGGGTGATTCTTGCGGCTGTAATCACTGCTGTTTTAACCGAATATCTTATAGCGAAAGCCTTTAATCAAAATACACTCTTCGACGGCAGCGCCTTTTTATCAGGTTTACTGATCGGCATGAATATGCCGCCCGGTGTCCCTCTCTATATACCGGTGGTAGCTTCGGTATTTGCCATGGCTGTGGTAAAATGGACTTTCGGCGGTCTTGGCAGGAACTGGATGAATCCGGCCCTGGCGGGACGGGTTTTCGTCTTCTTTTCATGGACAAGTCACATGACGGCCTGGACAATGCCCCGGACCTTGGCATCCGCGGACGCGGTATCCGGCTCCACTCCTCTTGGAATGGTAAAGACCGGGCTTATGAATGCCCGGGGGATGGTAACAAATCCCTTCAATCTTCTGTCAAACCAGGGGTACCCCGTAAGCGGAACAGATGCCGCGGTTAGTCAGTGGCTGAATACTCATGTGCTGAATCCTGTCGGTATTTCTCTGCCCGAAGGATACGCGGACATATTTATCGGAAATGTACCCGGAAGTATAGGAGAGGTTTCCGCCCTGCTGCTTCTCGCGGGAACCGTCTACCTCCTGGCGAGAAGAATAATAACCTGGGAAATTCCGGCGGCATATATCGGAACCTTTGCAATCTTTGTCTGGATATTCGGCGGACGGGCTTACGGTACCGGTTTTTTTTCGGGAGACATCCTCTTCCATCTATTTACCGGCGGTTTGATGCTGGGGGTTTTTTACATGGCTACCGATATGGCAACTTCTCCGATGACCCGGAAAGGTATGCTCATCTTCGGAGCCGGAGCCGGATTTCTGACCTTTTTGATCCGGATATTCGGTTCTTTTCCTGAAGGTGTTTCTCTTGCTATAATTATAATGAATATGTTTGTTCCGTTAATAAACAGATATACCCGGCCGGCGCGGTTCGGGCTTCCCCGGAAAAAGATCAGGGAGGCTGCTGAATGAAAAATATGATAGTCACCGGCGGGAAACTTGCAGTGATCTGCGCCATTGCGGCCTATGTGCTGGCCATGGTGAACGCGTTCACCGCGCCCCGGATTGCCGAAAACCGGGAAAAAGCTTTGACGGAAGCATTACAGAAAATCGCCGGTTCCGGACGGGTGGGAGAACAGCTTCCTGTACCTTCCGGCGACGCGGAAGAGGCGCTCCCGGCGGTTACCGGATATTATCCGGTTTATGCTTCCGGCAGCCAGAATGTTACCGGCTACATCCTCCAGCTTACCGGATCCGGATACGGCGGAGAGATGGACCTGATCGCGAAATATGCCCCTGACGGAACAGTCCTTAACGCGGTTCTTATGGAAAATCAGGAATCACCCGGGTTGGGTAAAAAGGCCGAAGATCCGGGGTATATGGAAAAATTCGTTCAGACGGGGAGTGATGAACCGGTACCTGTCCGGAAAGATATGCTTCCCGGTGACGAGGCTGACGCTGTTACCGGATCAACGGTAACATTTGTCGGTATAGCCCGGGCCCTGAAGCGAGGATCAGAATATGTGAGGACCCTGGATGAAGATTGATACAAAGAACATGCAGGAATTTACCAAAGGTATTTTCCGGGAAAATCCGATATTTATTATCCTTTTGGGATTATGTCCAGCCCTTGCTGTTTCAACCCAGGTTATTAATGCCCTGGGAATGGGGGCGGGCGTAATATTTGTCTTGTTGGGATCGAATATTTTTATATCCCTCCTTAAGGGATTTATTCCGGAGAAAGTCCGGATCCCGGCGTATATTGTCATTATCGCGTCATTTGTTACCATAGTTGATCTCACTATGCAGGCATTTGCTCCTGAATTATCACGAAATTTAGGTGTTTTTGTCCAATTAATTGTGGTAAACTGTATTATTCTCGGCAGAGCAGAAGCTTTCGCGAGCAAAAACAGTCTTACTTCTTCTGTGCTTGATGCCTTGGGAATGGGTATAGGGTTCACCCTGGGCTTAACACTTATTGCCTTTATCCGGGAGGTGCTTGGGTTCGGAACAATTACCCTTTTTGCTGTCGGTTCTTTTGACGGAGTGATTGAAATTCCCGGATTATCGGAAGCCCCGGTTATGGTTTTGGGAGGATCCGCGGGCGCGCTCCTTGTGGTAGGCTTTTTGAAAGCTTTTTTTAACTGGCTCGAATTGAGGAAGGAAAAGTAAGATGAGTTATATCGGAATCATTATTACCTTTGTTTTTATCAATAACTTCATTTTAACGAAATTCCTCGGCTTATGTCCATTTATCGGTGTCTCCAAAAACACTGAATCGGCAGTGGGGATGGGATTCGCCGTTACATTCGTCATGTCAATAGCATCCCTTGTTACCTGGGTGATTTATAATCTGATCCTGATCCCCCTGAATATAGCATTTCTTCAGACAATAACCTTTATTCTGGTCATTGCGTCTTTGGTGCAGCTTGTGGAAATGACTATCCAAAAGATATCTCCTCCTCTTTATAAAGCGCTAGGTATCTACCTGCCCCTTATAACGACGAATTGCGCCGTATTAGGCATTGCATTAATTGCGGTAAGAAATGATTATAACGCGCTGGAAAGTTTTGTTGCCGGATTCGCCGCCGGAGGCGGGTTTCTGCTTGCTATCGTAATTATGTCGACGATTCGGGAAAAACTGGATCAGGAGTGGGTGCCGAAACCATTTAGAGGAGTTCCGATTGCCTTTATTACCGGCGGTCTTATGGCTCTGGCTTTTATGGCTTTTGATCAGACATTGCTCAACAACTTGATTGGTTAAATAAACCAAAGGATTTTTTTATGGTTTTTCTGAATATATTATTTGCGTTTTTAACAGTAGGTATCCTCGGCGGTCTTTTAGGCGTCGGTTTAGCTTTCGCTTCCAAGCTCCTGGCGGTCAAGAAGAATGAACGGCTCGAACGGATAGAATCCCTTCTGCCCGGTCTCAACTGCGGTGCATGCGGATACGCGGGATGCCCCTCCTATGCTGAGGCGGTTTACAACAGTGAAGCCTCACTCACATTGTGTGCTCCCGGAGGAAACAGGACTGCCGCGGCTCTGGCGAAGGAAATGGGTCAGGAATTAGCGGAGGGAGCCGAAAAACAGGTTGCCCAGGTACACTGCCGGGGCGGAGAAGACGTTAGTTCGTATGATTTTTCATATGACGGCATAGAGGACTGCAATGCTCTGCACCTCCTTTTCGGCGGCGATAAAACCTGTAAATCCTCCTGTCTGCAGCTTGGAAGCTGCATACGGGTATGCCCTGTAGACGCAATTGATTATGATGAAGAAGGCAAAGTATGGGTGGATCGGGATATCTGTATCTCCTGCGGAAAATGCATAGAGGTATGCCCGACGGGAGTAATGAAATTTATCCCCTATTCAGCCGACTATATCGTTGCCTGCAATAATACGGACAAGGGAGCAAACGTAAGAAAGTACTGTAAAGTCGGCTGTATAGCCTGTAAACTCTGCGAACGTAAAACTTCAATGGCGGGTTATGAAGTAACCGATAATCTTTCCCGAATAGACTATAAGGCGAAGGGTGACCGTTCAATGGGCGCTAAGGTGTGTCCTCCGAAATGTATAATTCCGGCGGTTAAAGTTTACGTGGAAGAGACGAGTGAAATCGAAGAAGAAAATGAGTAAAGCCAAGATTATCTTCGGCACCTACAACAATCTTCCCGTCGGGACATTTCCTCACGTGTTTGAACAGGCTTATCAGCAAGCATATAAGCCCTTCCTCAGCACTATGTATAAATATCCGGAAATCCCCCTGACACTCCATTACTCCGGGACCTTGCTTCATTGGTTTGAAGAAAATCATTCCGAATTTACCGATGTTCTCGCCGAAATGGTGGGCAGGAAACAGGTGGAGATGGTAGGCGGAGCCTTTTTCAACCCGATACTGCCCCTGATTCCCAGACCCGACCGGCTTGGTCAGATAGAAAAATTAACCACCTATCTGCGGAAAAACTTCGGCCCCCGCCCCAGGGGCGCATGGCTGGCGGAACAGGTATGGGAGCCCTCGCTGGTAGCTACCCTTAAGAACAGCGGAATCGAATACATTTTTCTCGATGATTATCACCTTTATACGCTTGGTCTTGATAAATCCAGCGTATTTTCTCCGTATCTGACTGAAGATCAGGGCAAGATAATCACGGTATTCCCCTTATGTCATGATTTGCGGGTATTAACCGTAAATGCTTCTCCCCAGAAAATCATTGAATATATGGTATCCAATTATGAATCCCGGGACGATCAGGTATTTGTTCTCATGGAATCCGGGGAATGGTTCGGATTTGAAGAGAACAATAATCACCATACTTACGGTGAAAAATGGCTGGAACGCTTTATTGAGCTTTTGAAAAAAAACAGCGATTGGCTCGAACCGGTACACCCGCTTAAATATCTTAAGAAGCACCAGCCTCATAAAAGGCTGTATTTTCACTCCACGACCTTTGAGCAGATGGCGGGATGGAATAACCGGAACGGGGCATCTAAAACTTTTATCCGGTGGATGCCGAAAAATCAGCTGAAAAAGCAGAACAATCATAACGGAAGCCGGTTTTTCAGAAATTTCTTATCGGAATACCCGGAAAGTAATCTTCTTTATTCAAAGATGCAGTATACTCACATCCTGGTAAACCAGATTCGGGGCGATAAATACCGAAAACAGGCGGCCCGGGAAGAGTTATGGAAGGGACAGTGTCACAATGCCTACTGGCATGGTTTTTCCCAGGGGCTTTATTCAAATCATCTCCGAAAGGAGATGTATTATTCACTTATAGAAGCTGAAAAGGTCACCCGGGAGAAGGGTATCTTTATCCCTTCGATTATCGCACTTGATTTTGATATGGACGGTCTCACTGAATATTTGTATCAGGGAAATGAGTTGAATGCCTATGTCCACACCTTAGGCGGGTCTCTTTTTGAGCTGGATTACCTTCCGGATTCCTGGAACTACCTGGATACCCTTTCCCGGCATGATGAATCCTACCATACTCCTGAAATCAGGAAGGAAGGATACGATCATTATATGCGGAGAGGGTTTATCGATCATTTTTTACAGAAAGGGGAAACCTTGGACCGGTTCAGCCGAATGACTCATGATGAACAGGGCACCTTCGTTCAAAAAATCTATCCCGCCGCCCGGTTTGACCGGGAGAGGAAAGAAATAATCCTTTCCGTCCAGGGCACCGTCAAAAACGGGTCGGTTGCTGTTCCGGTAAAACTTACGAAAAAGTATATTTTTGACCGGAACATTGTGAATGTGCACTACCGGATCCGGAATATTTCAGAAAAACCGCTTCACACTGTTTTTTCACCGGAGTTTAATCTCTCCTTCTCATCTCCCGCCAAGGAGGACCTTCAAATTGCCGTATTTAAAGGCGGTAAACGGTCAGTCCTCTATGTCGGACCTTCCATTGTAAATAATACCCGTGAAATAATATGCGAAGATCTGTATAACTCCAACGAAATCACCGTATCAACAGATATGGACGGCGGATTATGGACCTTTCCCCTAGAAACCCACTGTCAGGACGGACATAAACTCGTAAAAGAGTATCAAGCTACCTGTTTTGTAATGATGTGGGAATTAAATCTCGGTCAGGAAGAGGTTTGGGAAAACCGTATATCCCTGCGGATCGACGGTTAATCCTGCTGAGCCATCCGTTCCAGTATATCATCCAGCCACGGTTCTACCTTTTCCGGAAACCTGTCGTGGGCGATCAGCATGTCCATAAAAGCACTCCGGTAGTCTTCCTGATAGTAATTCGCCTGGCCCCGGTAAAAGTAGGCCTTTCCCCGGACCTCCGGAGATAGGTAAATCGATAGAAGATTGGTCAGCAATTTGTCGGTTTCCTTCCAGTCCGATGAAGCAAAGGGACCGTCTACTATGATTTTTAATGATTTTTCACCGGAGTTTGTGTTTTCGCCGCCGGTTTCCGGTAATGTTTCTTTTTCCCGCTTCGTATATGTTTTTGCGTCGTCCATGGAAATATGCCGGCGCAGAGCCTTTTCTGTGCTGCTGGTTAAATCTCTCTTTTCCGATATGACCGGCATATAAAGCGCTGCGTCAAGGCCCTCTCCTGTCTCTATATCGCCTAGAAGGGCAAGATAGGGGAGGGGACGCGACCTTCGTCCGGACAGTCCCTTTGTGGATATTCCCGTCGGTTTGCTGCCCAGGGAAAGCTCAACCGGTTCGGTCAGGCTGTTCTTCCCGGGAGTCATCACCGCGGAACCTTCGGCCAAACTCCCCGAATCTACCGCGCCGTAATAGTACGGAACACCGGGAATCGGAGAATCCTTATAGGGAAGCTCCGTCGGTGAAATCTCCGCGATGACTTCGGTTTTATCAGCCCGGGCGTTCCCCTTGAGGGGTTCTGAACTTCTAAGAAGGGCAATTTCTCTTCCTATGGGTGCTGACGACAGGACCAGGGATATTGAAACGCCTTCTCCCGATTCTACCGCTGAAATACCGGCAATTTCGGCGGGATCATCGGCCATATCCGGGAGACTTGAAATGGTGACCTCTTTTATCGTCACATTCTTGAACGGGATAAAAATCTTGTAGATTCTGCCCGATTCGGTTTCCGCTAATACCGCGTAATAATAAGAGCCGTTCCGGTACGGTGAATCGGTAAAAGACTCGGCCCCTTTGCCGGCTGTTCCAGCCAGTACCGCGCCGTTCAGGTTTTCCGAGTTAATCGGTTCGGTATGCCGGTAGATCCGGTAAGAAGCATCAATATCGGGGGGAGAATTCCAGGAAAGCCGGACTTGCGGATCCTTGGAAGCAAGTCTGATCCCGGTAACGTAAGGAGCGTATACATCTTCGCCGGTTACCCTGACGGGGTTTGCCAAAATGAGGGCACATACAACAAAAAACAGAAGGCTTCCGGGATATCTCCTGATAATCAAATCTGCTCCTTCGGATTCTTTCTTATTATTATCGTCATATTCGATGATTATGCAACCAAAATTTCAAATGCGGAGTCCGTACATATTTTCCGGAATGTAGAGTTGCACCAGGTTCCAATACTCTGTTTTCGGATCTGAGACTCCTCCCACTACATTGTAATCAACGGGAATATAAAATTCTTTCGGTAATACCGTGCCGAAGAATGACCAGGGGGTATTTGTAAAGAAATAATACATATACTTTTCCGGTTTCTCCCGGGTCCGGATCATGCATACCGCGTGGCCGCTCCCCCCGGATGGATCGTCTAAAACACCGATGTACGCTTCCCCGCTCCAGAACCTGATTAAACCGGCTGTGACAAGTGAGAAATCTTCACAATCTCCTCCGCCCTGGAGGATAAAATCATCCGGCCTGAGGGCGGTTGGGTTGGTGATGTAACGGTATTTTTGATTCAATTCTATTTGAAACGCTTCGAGTTCGGCCCAGGAAAGACGGTTGTCTCCGTCCTGGTCGGCATTTAGGTAGAGTTCCAGGAGCTCCGGTGAATCGATCCCGGTATTGACGGAGAAAACCGCTTTCCGGGCCCCTTTCGGGATCTGTCTGAGAACCGGAATCAGTTTAACCGGTTCCGGTTTCGGGGCGGGAGGAGCCGGTTTCGGTTTGGGAGGAGGCTGCGGATCCGGGATCGGGGCCGGTTTCGGGGCTGGTTTGGGTTTTGGCTTCGGAGCCGGTTTCGGTTTGGGGGCAGGCTGAGGAGACGGTTCTGGAGGGGAGGGGAGGACGATGCCCACGATTTCCAGAATGTTCTCCGCCGTTTTTTTTGCCTTTCCCCGAAAGCCGTCGAAATCCGCGATATAGAGGAAACCGGATACGATGAATGCCCAAAGTATCAATTTACGAAGGAATTTCTTTTTCTTTTTTTTTATGTATTAGACCGGCCGGCTTTGGGGCTTTATCTCTCGGGTTTCCTGATTATGAAAAAAATCTATCTTCTTCGGGGTAAAATGGTCGTCACATCTTCTGTACTGGATTATTCGGTCTGTCCGAAACGTTCGGTTTTCCATCCTAAGCCGGCAGTAGGCTTTAATGTAGACGGGTATACCGTTCCGGTGGGTAATCCGTAAAACCTGGATCTCCCGTTCCGTGTATTGCCCCGAGGAATCCATGTATGTGATGTTGTACCGTTCACCCGGCCGGAAAACTCTCCGGTGGTCCTTTTGCGGTGATATGGTCACACAGCCCTCCATCGGTTCATAAGCATATTCCGTGCCACTTCGGAAATCACAATTTTCCTCGAAAAAAAATATACGGCAATTTCCGGTTTGCTGGATATAAGTATATATATTATATGTAATTATGGCCTATTCTAAATCACACAAGATGTTGATCGGGACTTGCTGGTATAATTTCCTGCGGAAATGCTACTTGAGAAACGGGAGAATTGGAACTAAAGTTACACTAACGGTGTAACAAATGTTACGGAGGCGGTATTTTGGCAATAGATGTATTATATACCTTTGTGGGAAACAGGGATCCCTATGTTGATGAGGACAGGGACGAGTTTGGGCCGATTCTGAGCCATTTAGAGGCATATACCTATTCCCGGGTATGCCTGATCTATTCAGATATCAGGTATTTAGAAAAAGCGAAAGAAGTTGAGCGGATCGCTCAGGAAGAGACTGATGCCCCGGTTTTCAAGTTTCTCGGGATGACATTAGAGTCGCCGATAGATTACGAGGAAATCTATCAAAAACTGAAAAATGTGCTCAAGGCAGCTGAATCTGCTCTTCCGGCGGGAGAAGCGGCAAACCATGTCCTCCTGGATCCCGGTACCCCGCAGATGCAGACGGCCTGGTTTCTCCTGGTAAAGTCGGGAACATTTAAGGCCCGTCTTCTCCAGGGAATCCCTCCTAAGTTCGCCGGCGGGGTGTATAAATGCCGTGAAATTGAATTGAGGGGAGGGATACTGCCTGATATCGTTCTTCCTCAAGAAAAACCGGAGCCTCCGGTTCAGCACAGCGCGGAGCCGGGAACACAGGACAACTGGATCGAGTATCCGGGGTTCAAAATATACAGCAGGGACGCAGCTTTTAAAAATACGGTAGAGCAGGCGAAAAATTGCGCCGGTTATGACATTAATGTTCTTCTCCTCGGTGAAACAGGCACGGGAAAAGAACTGCTGGCAAAACTCATCCACGCGTGTTCAAGCAGACATGACGGTCCTTTTGTGGAACTTAATTGTGCCGGTTTACCGGAAAATCTTGTGGAAAGCGAACTTTTCGGTCACACAAAGGGGGCGTTTACCGGCGCGGGTCATGATCGGTTAGGTCTGTTCCGCGCGGCCCACGGAGGAACGATTTTCCTCGATGAAATAGGGGATATGCCCCTTTCCCTTCAGCCGAAGCTCCTGAAAGTGATAGAAGACAAAAAGCTGATCCCGGTGGGATCGGATCAGACCGTTACCGTGGATGTCCGGATTATCGCGGCTACCAATATTGACCTCCGGAAAGCAGTAGAAGACGGGAAGTTCCGCCGGGATTTGTACGGAAGACTGAACGAGTTCGCGGTTTCCATTCCTCCTCTCAGAGAACGGGGCGATGATGTAATTGATCTTGCGGAACTCTTTCTGAATGATTGGAATAGAAAATACGGCACAAAGAAAGTTTTTAAAGATGAAGTTCTAAACTATCTCCGGAAATATTCATGGCCCGAGAATGTCCGGGGAGTGCAGCACGCGGTCACGAAGATGTGTGTAGCCGGTCAGGGTGATGTAATCGGCATCGATCAGCTGCCCGCGGAAATTATTTCCTTCTTTAATCCTGAGCAGCCCTTAAAACAGCCGGTGGCGGGTATCCCGGAAGAGGGGGTCAACCTTAAGGCTATCCTGTGGGATATCGAAAAGGGATATTTTGAGGAAGCGTTGCGGATGTCCGGAGGAAACCGGGAACGGGCGGCTAAGCTTCTCGGAATGTCCGGCCACGCGTTCCGCAAAGCCTGCAGGGAGCGGTTCGGCCTGACGCAAGAAGAAAGCTGATTTGAAGCTGCTCAAGCTTATTACTTCCGTAAAGACGGCTGTTTTTTTGATCCTCCTGCTCTGCATTGTATCAATTCCGGCCGCGTTTATCCCTCAGGGGCTGGAGAGCGGGGAATACAACAGTCTCTTCGGACCCTTTTTGGGAGGTTTTGTTTCAGGTCTTAACTACGGAAATTTTTTCCGGTCCTTTCTTTTTTTTATTCCCCTGGGACTGTTTACGGTGAATCTCGCGGCATGTACGGCCAAACGGCTGGTTAAACAGCTGAAAGGTCCGGCAAGGAACTTTGCGCCCGATCTGATACACATCGGCATAATCATTCTGATTACGGCAGGCACACTGAGCGCGCTGACGAAACAGGAAGGGGTGTTCTACCTTGCTCAGGGAGAATCGCTTGAGCTTCCCTCGGGTGACCGAATACTCCTTGAAGACTTTTCCGTGGAACGGTACCCCCGGGGCGGGGTAAAAGACTGGATTTCCCGGCTGGTAATCAGTGGTCCGGGGTATCCGGAGGATGAAAAGAAGGTATTCGATTTAGAGGTGAACCGTCCCCTGAAATTGGGGAAATACCGGGTGTATCAGGCATCGTACACACAGCGCGGAGGTGTTCTGCTTTCCGGATTAAAAATTGTCGCCGATCCGGGGTTTCCGTTAGTTCTAATTTCATTTGTCTTAATAGGCGGCGGTTTAGTGCTGTATTTCTGGAGGAAAAAAACGTGATAGCTACCGTGTCCTTTTTCGTACTGTGCGGCGCTCTGCTCATTCAGGTAATTCAATTTTTCCGGAATTCTTTTCTTTCGGAGAAGGCCGCAGCTGTTCTATACGGATTCTCCGGACTGCTCCTTCTGACCGAAATCGCCCGGCGGAGTGTGCTGATCAAGTTTCCGGCGATTACGGGGATGTATGAAGGGTTAACGTTTTTAACCGCCGTTATCCTTCTGATAATCTCGGCGTACAGCTTCCAAAGCCGGTTCCGCTACTTTCCCCTTATCTCCTTCGGAGCCGGCTGCCTGAGCCTGGGGGCCCTGGCCCTGATGTCGTCTCCCCTTATCCCGGCCGGAATCAGACCTCCCGTACCTGCCCTTCAGTCGGCATGGCTCACCCTGCATGTGTTCTTTTCCTTCATCGGTGAAGCTTTCTTCGCCCTGGGGTTCTTTTCATCCCTGTATTACTTCATCACCAAAGACAAAAGCAGGAAGAAAACCGCGGACAGGTTAACCGCTGCCGCCGTAACTACAGGCTACCCGATCTTCACCCTGGGTGCCCTGATCTTCGGCGCCGTATGGGCCCAGGCGGCTTGGGGGAGCTACTGGAGCTGGGATCCCAAGGAAACCTGGGCGCTTATCACCTGGCTGGTTTACACGGCATACCTCCACGCCAGGTATATCGGGGAAAAGAGGGGGAGCATTACCGCGGCCCTTTCCATTGCCGGATTTCTCCTGGCTTTATTCACCTTTTTAGGGGTGAATTACCTGCTCCCCGGACTTCACAGCTACCGGTGACACATCACTCTATTCCAAGGACAGATTTTCCCGGTTAAAACGTCTGCCCGCGCCAAAGAAAAGAAGCAGATCCAGAGCTAACAGAACCAGAGCCGCTATTATTGGAACGGTTTCCCAGGATACCCCGGATAAAAAGGAAACTACCTGTTCCTTAATCCGGGGGGATAGAAAGTTAAATATCAGGAAGGGCAGAAACAGGGCAATAATCCCAATGCTTACGAACTGCTGGGCCTCCCGGGCTGTTTCCGCGCGTATGGAAAAGTTAACCGTGATTCCCCCGGCAAATCCCGCCGTCAGGACAGGAAACAGAATTATCGCGGTAAGCGCGGCCGGCGGATACAGCAGCAGCTTCCCTTCCCAGAAGGCAATGTTTGTGACGATAAGTCCGCTGACGGCGATTATCCATGAATACATACAGGCGATGATCACTCCCGCGGCCAGTTTCCCGCCCAGGATCGCTGTCCCCGGCAGCCGTGTGGCCAGGAGCGTGTCCAGGGTGTGCCTTTCCCGTTCCCCCGCCACGGCATCTGCCAGGACGCCGGACGCGTAAAGCAGGGGCATCCATGATATCAGGATGATCCCGCTCAGACCGGTTACCCACCCGGTTCCCCACTGCAGGGGAAACAGGACCCCGAAAATTCCGAAAAATATTATGAGTCCGGCCTTTCCTCGTCGGCCGCCCCGGAATCCCTGTTCCTTTATTTCTTTCCATACTACGGTCATTACATCACCCATACCGCTCTTCTCCTTCTCTCGATTCCTGCACCATCTTTAAGAAGGCCTCCTCCAAATCGGCGCCTCCCTGCCTGACCTCTTCAACCTCGCAGCCGGCTTCGACCAGAATTCGGACAAACGGGGCTGGAGAGGTTCCGGAATCTTCATTCATAATAATCAATGTACGGTCATGGAGTTCAGCTAGTTTGACCCCTTTCATGGTACGTATCCTGTCCGCCAAAGCGGTATCCAGTCCCGCCGCCCGGATAGTGATCTGCTCACCCCCCGCCGCGGTCCGGAGATTTTCCGGGGTATCCAACGCAATCAGTTTTCCCTCCCGAATTACTCCGATCCGGTGACAAAGCTTTTCCGCTTCCCGGAGATTATGGGTGGTTAGAAAGACGGTAAGATTTTCGTTTTTCACCAATTCGCTGATAAGATTTTGCAGATCAGCTGCCGCTTCAGGATCGAGTCCGGCGGACGGTTCGTCCAGAAACACAAGCTTGGGCTTGTGGTATAAAGCCCGGGCAACGGCCAGCTTTTTCTTCATCCCCGTGCTTAAATACGCAGCTTGATCCGCCCGCCGTTCCCACAATCCCATCAGCTTAAGAAGCTCCGCGGTCCTTTCGGTACGGCGGTTTCTGCTGATCAGGTTGATTCTCCCCGCCAGTTCAAGATTATCCCGGAGCGAAAGCCGCTCATACAGCGCGGCGTTTTCCAGAAGGACGCCGCACTGTTCCCGGACTGTCTGGGCACCCTCGCTAATGTCCAGACCCAGCACCCTGGCGCTCCCTCCTGTAGGTTTGCTCAGCCCCAGAAGCATCCTGATAGTGGTTGTTTTTCCCGAACCGTTTGGACCGAGAAATCCGAATACCGTGCCCTCTTTTATTTCCAGATCCAGACCGGATACAGCCTGGATGTTTCCGAAATACTTTGTTAATCCTGATGCTGATATCGCGCTGCTCATCTATTTAACTCCTCTCAGATTCCCCGGGATTCCAGGAAACCGATAATCATTGTGCTGTACTCCTCGAATCTGTTTCTTCCTGTTTCTGTGATATTGATCAGCGTGGCGGGTGATTTCCCGTGGTAAGTCTTCGTTACTTTGACATACCCGGCTTGTTCCAGTTTGGAAATGTGGGATGACAGGTTGCCCCGGGATAATTCTGCTTCCCGCTGCAGAAACAGAAAGTCGGCTTTATCCGCCGCGGACAGGATCCAGAGAATCAGCAGCCTGGCGGGTTCGTGTATAATCCTGTCCACTTTTGTAATTTCCGAAGTATTTTCCGGGGCTGCGGCTTTTTGTTTTCTTTGCTTACCCATCATGCTGCTCCGGGTCCAGCGCGGTAACGCTCTGGAAACCGGCCGGTCCCGCAGGTCCTCCAGTGTGATATAGTAGATCCCGAGAAGCATGAGCAGTATCCCCGTACCGATTTCCGCGCCCCCGTCTTTGTACCACCGGGAGTATAATTTTTTTTTTCGCGGCTGATTCTTTTCTGTTGGTATTCATCATGACCTCGTGCAAACAAGTTTGTGGTACAAACCTGTTTGTAATATACCTGCATGATGAAATATGGTCAAGTGATTATATTGGTTTTCAGAAATTTTCGGTAATTGAATCATCCTGCTGGCAGGGGCAGCCTGGTAAGCGGCCGGGGAAGCAGCCCCCCGGTTTTGTTACGCGGCGGTTCTTATTTCCTCGATAATTCCGAGCACTAAATCGAGAAGCATTATCGCTCCCGCGGCTACGAGGGGGAAATACTGCCAAAATAATCCCCAAAATACTGAATTCATATCGGTTACTCCTTTTTTTCCGCCTGCTTTGCCGCCTTATGGGCGGTAGCGAAGGCTTTCTGTTCGTCTTTATATTGATCATAAGCGCTGTTATACGCTTCCAGAAACGCTTTCTTTTGATGATGATCGTACTGATCCACCTGTGCTTCCGGC
>CAYLLE010000046.1:0-23182 GCA_964384485.1 uncultured Spirochaetales bacterium
AGCAATTACATAAATCGGGATCACCGGGAATTGCCGTTTTTCCGCGAAAAAAAATGCGGCAATTCCCAGTCAACCCGATCTAAACTTATATATTATATGAAATTATGGCCTTTTCTTTATCACAGACGAAGTTGACTGGGATTTGCTGACCCCGAGCACCGGACCCGGGGTTATCTGCTTCTTGCAACCCTGAAACCGAGGTCGCATGAAGATGCTCCGCACCAGGTGGCCGGTTTCGCGTTTTTAAACCGGCTTACTCTGCACATATACACCCGGTCGGCCCAGCTTCCGCCCCTGACAACGCGGTATGTTCCTTCTTCAGGACCCCGGGGATCTGTACCCTGGGGTTTGTAGGAACCACCGTACCAGTCCCAATTCCACTCGTTCACGTTGCCGCTCATATCATATATACCCAGTTCGTTCGGTTTTTTACTGCCCACCGGATGGGTCATGGTCCCGTCATACTCGGAGGCGTTCGGGGCTTTAGACGAATTGTCCGCATACCATGCCACCTCATCGGGATCAGCGCTGCCGCTGTACTCATTTTTGTACCGAAACTCTCCGTTCCCCATGTACCGGGCGGCATATTCCCATTCCGTAAAGGTGGGGAGCCGGTAGCCGCTCTTCGAGAAATCACAGGAGAAATCGGTCAGGTCGTAGCAGGGATCCAGATCCTCCATTTCTGAGAGGAAATTGCAGAACGCCAGCGCCCCGTACCAGCTTACCGCCAAGGCCGGATATTCGGCGTACTTTTCGTCGACCCGGAAAGCCCCGTCGGCGAACTTTATATAGCACCATCGATTATCCAGATCGAAACACGGTTTCCCCGAGATTTTTAGTTCAAAACGGAGTTCCGTCCCTTTCGGTTCACCGAACTTTCCGTTTTCCAGAGCCCAGTTGTATACCCGGACAAACTGTCCGGCTGTAACTTCATACGTTCCCATGGAAAACGCGCTTACAGAGGCTTCTGAATATTGAAGGGAAAATGTTCCTCCCGGCACCCGGGATAACTTCATGAAATCCGAAGCGGACGAGTTTGCTGCCGCCGCGAATCCGATTACTGCTGCAAGTAGGATTATCGTTTTACTTCTCATGTCACTAGGATAGAATATTTTTTCCGGCTTTGCAAAAACATAGATTAATGACACGAATCGTGGACAAATTATCAAGACATTTATTTCTCTGAAAAGGAAATATGATCAATGGGGCCGGCGGATTTTTAAGTTTCCGGATAAATTGTCATCATGCAACTATTTACAGTGTTTTTTGTCCACGATTCAAGTCACTATAAATTTTTTAAGGGTGTAATTACTCCGTTAATTTGTGTACAATACTATTTTGTATATATTGTAATAGAACTTAAAACAATCGTGAGGAGACGTACACCATGAAAAATATTGACCAGTATGACGGAAACATCCGGCTGGACGAGGACGATGAAGAAAACGGCCAGAATGAAGAAAAAGGTCAGGGCCAGGATGCTTTGATGCAGAAGATGCTCAAAACCAGGACAATACTCTTAACCGGTGAAATAAATAAGCCCCTGGCTGAACGGGTGGTGAAACAGCTTGTCCTGTTAGAGGCATCCGGGGATGAACCGATAAAAATATTAATCGATTCCCCCGGAGGAGACGTAAACGCCGGATACGCTATTTTCGATATGATCCGGTTCATTAAGCCCGATGTTTATCTGATCGGGATGGGGCTCGTCGCGAGCGCGGCGGCACTGATACTGCTTGCTTCCCCGAAAGAGTTCCGGAAGGCTCTGCCCAATTCCCAGTACCTGATTCATCAGCCGCTAAGCGGAATGCGGGGAGTGGCAACGGATATCGAAATACACGCCCGGGAAATAGAAAAGATCAGGAAGCGGATCAATCAGCTTATCTCGGAAGAAACAGGGAAACCCCTGGATCAGGTGGAAAAAGATACGGACCGTGATTTCTGGATGGACGCGGAGGAAGCGAAAGAATACGGCCTGGTTTCCGATGTCGTCAGCACGAGGAAGGATCTGGAAGGCTAATGTGAGCCATATATAAAAAAAGCCCGGCGGTAAACCGGGCGTTTTTTTTTAGAACAGCTTTCTTTTATCTTTAAAAATTTCTTTTCCGGTTTGACCCAGAATATAAGGTATCACGCTGAAACCGAGAATGAGGAGCCAGCCGGTCAAACCGGGAGGTATCAGGCTCAGGAGATTGGCAAGGGGCGGGATATAGACGGCGCCGATCAGCAGGAGGGCACATAACCCGATCGCTCCCCATACCCAGATGTTTCTGCTTATGTCGTTCCGGAGTATACCGCTTCCCCGATCCCGCATGTTAAATACGTGCCATAGGTGCGCGAATGACAGGGTGAGAAAACTGATCGTTACCGATTCCTCCTCAGAAAAACCGTATCCTTGGAGGGCGGTTAATAATGATGCCAGTACAATTCCGGCGATGATGAAGCTGTATACCGATATCATATGCCAATGCCGCTTCGCCAGTACCGGCTCGGAGGGATCCCGGGCCGGCCGGTCCATGATTTTGTCTTCTCCTTCTCCAACACCTAAAGCGAGGGCCGGAAAAACACCTGTAATTAGATTGAGAAACAGGATCTGAAGGGGAAGTATGGGCAGGGGCACCGCGAAGAAGGACGCGATTCCTACTGTAAGGATTTCACTCAAGTTGATGGAAAGGAGGTAGGTGGCGAACTTCCTGATGTTGGCAAAGATGATCCTGCCCTGCTTGACCGCGGCCACAATCGTGGAGAAGGCGTCATCCTTCAGCACCATGTCACTTGCTTCTTTTGCCACCTCCGTGCCGCGCTGACCCATGGCGATACCGATGTCGGCTTTTTTAAGGGCCGGGGCGTCATTCACTCCGTCACCGGTCATGGCGACGATGGCTCCGTTTTTTTTATGAAGGCCGATGATGTCCAGTTTCTGAGCGGGATCAACCCGGGAAAAAATGGGGACGCGGATCAGCTCATCCCGCTTTGATTCATCATTAAAATACTCCTTGATCTGCTTCCCCTCCAAAACCGGATCCTCTTCATCGGTTATCAAACCGACGCTTTCTCCTACCGCGGTAGCTGTTTCCTTTTGATCACCGGTGATCATGATCACCCGGATTCCTGCCCGCTGGCAGTCGCCGATGGACTCCTTTATTCCCTTCCTGGGGGGATCCATAAATCCGACAAGCCCCAGGAAGGTAAGGTCTTTATACGCTTCCTCTTTGGACGAGGTGGTTTTTTCAGCGAAAGCCAGGAGTCTAAGCCCTTCCGAAGCTATCTCCATATTCCGTTTGATCCAGGCTTTCTTTTTCTCTTCGGTTAAATTTTCGGTTTCCGATCCGGTCCTGATCTTCGTGCAGTTTTCCAGGATCGCTTCCGGAGCCCCTTTTACCGCATAATAGAGATCTCCGTCCCGGGAGTGAATCGTAGCCATCATTTTGGTATCCGGATCAAAGGCGATTTCGTCTTCTTCCGGCATCTCATCCAGCAGATCTTCCCTCCGGATACCGTACCAGTTTCCGGCATCTAGGAGCGCGACTTCGATTGGGTCACCTACCCCGCGGACGTCTTCGGTTTCCGGCTTCAGTTCGGCGTTGCTGCAGAGGATTCCGACTTTCACCATCCGCTCAATCATTTCGGATTCGAATTCATTTTCTTCGTCTGTTTCTTCAAAGTCGTGCCGTTCCGGACCGTCCTTTCCGGCGTAATCCATACGGCGTACTGTCATCGAGTTTTCGGTAAGGGTGCCCGTTTTGTCCGTGGCGATCAGATTTGTCGCCCCCAGGGTTTCCACCGAAGAGAGGGAATTGATCAAGGCATTTTTTTTCGACATCATCCACATACCCCTGGCAAGAGCCACGGTGGCGACAATGGGAAGTCCCTCGGGAACAGCAGCCACGGCCAGGGCGATGGCGGTTTCGATCATCAGTACCAGATCTTTCCCGGCAAGAATACCCGCCACTCCCATCAGGGCAGTTACCCCCAGGGTCACCCAGATGAGGGTGCGGCCCAGTTTGTTCAGTCGTTTTTCCAGGGGTGTTTGCTCCTCCTCGGCTTCTTCCACCATCCGGGAGATATTACCCAGTTCGGTGTTCATCCCGGTGCTTACCACTATTCCCTGACCGGAACCCCGTGTAATCGAAGTTCCCTTGTAGAGCATACATTTTCTTTCGGCCAGTTCGGATTCTTCATCTACCGGCTCTTCCTGTTTCTGAACGGGGAACGATTCGCCGGTCAGGGGAGATTCGTCAGCCTGCATCTTATTGGCTTCATAGACCCGGAGGTCAGCGGGGATTATGTCGCCGCTTTCGATAATCACTATATCACCGGGAACCAGGTCCCCCGTTTTCACTTTCTCATTGCTCCCGTTCCTCCGAACCGTTGCCTCGGGTATACCCATTTTCTGCAGGGCCTCCATGGAACGGACCGCCTTCAGTTCGGTGAAGAAGCCGATTAGGGTGTTCAGAACGATAACACCGATAATGGCGAATCCTTCGATTATTTTGTCGAACGCGAAAGCCGCCGCGCCGGCTGCCGCTAAAAGAAGGATGATAAGACTCTTAAACTGTTCCAGCAGGATTTTCCATGCGCTTTTCTTTTCTTTTTTCCTGATAGCGTTCCTGCCGTACTGCTCAATCCGTTCTTTTACTTCACCATCACCGAGACCGTTCTCCGGATCGGTTTTTACGCGGGAAATTACTTCATCGATTTCAAGGGACCATGGTTTTTTAACTCCGGTATCATCATTTTTAGTATCCGTCATGTTTCCACCTTATAAAGAATTGAGGCTGAACCTCTTGCGGTAAATCAATCTATATTTAAATATAAGAAGCAGAATGATGGGAAGGAAACCCGATTTTCGGTTTGGAGGCATAAATGAACAACGTATTTCCTGGTATTGAGGAGCATGAATTCCCGATTGGCGCCGGCTGCAGCCGGGGAAAGGTACGGGATATCGCGGATTTAGGTGATGAAATGATCATCATCACTTCCGACCGTATTTCCGCTTTTGACCGGGTATTAGGGCTGGTTCCCCGGAAGGGGGAAGTTTTAAATCGGATGAGCGGTTTTTGGTTCGAAAAAACCCGGGACATCTGTCCGAATCACCTGCTTGAAATTACCAGCCCCAGAAGCATGCGGGTACGGAAGTGCAGTATTCTGCCGGTTGAAATCATCGTCCGGGGATATCTGACGGGTTCCGCGTGGCGGGCGTACCAGGAGGGAAAATCCGTTTCAGGAATTTCCCTTCCTGAGGGATTGAAGATGAATCAGCAGTTTCCGGAGCCTATCATCACCCCTACCACCAAGGAAGAACAAGGAGCACACGACCGGCCGGTAAGCGGTGAGGAAATCGTGGGGAGCGGTCTGATCCCGGGCAAACTCTGGGATGAGGTGCAGGAGAAAGCCCGGGCACTGTTTATGAAGGGTGCCGAAATCGCGGGCGGAAACGGAATGATCCTGGTTGATACCAAGTACGAGTTCGGTATCATAGACGGAAAACTGATTATTGCCGATGAAATCCATACCCCCGACTCGTCACGGTTCTGGTACGCGAATACGTATCAGGAGCTCTATGACCGGGGAGAGAAGCAGCGGAAACTGGACAAGGAATACTTGAGGCAGTGGCTCATGGACCGGGGATATATGGGAGACGGCGACCCCCCGGAAATTCCGGAAGATGTTTTTCTGGAAACAGGCAATCGGTATATCCGTGCCTTTACCGAGATAACCGGCAAAAATTTTCCGGAAAATTCACTCACCTTTGAAGCAGAGAAGAAAAAAATCCTGTCATTAATAGATGAACGGTTATAAAGCCGGATACATTTATTAAGGCGGGAAGCATGAAAAAAAACTCATTCACTCAGGCAGGTTTAATCCTGCCCCTGGTTATCTTTTCATTGTCCGGAGGATGCTCCCTGGGGCAGCAGGATTCCGGGCAAGTAACCATTTTATCCTACAATGTTCAGAACCTTTTTGATGAGATCGATGACGGCACCGAATATCCGGAATTCGATCCCGGCACCGGTAAATGGACCGAGGAACTGACCGATTCAAAGCTTGCCGCTGTCGCCCGGGTACTGCTCTGGGTTAATGACGGCGGGGCTGATATCGCGGTGCTCCAGGAGATCGAAAATGTCCGGATCCTCAAGCGGCTGAATGATGAGTACCTGACCCGCTGCGGATATGAGTATGCCGCGGCGGCAGGCTGCGACGGCGACGGCGTTGTCCGGGTCGGTCTTCTGAGCCGGTATCCCGTCACTTCCGTCCGTTCCCACAGCCTATACAGTGACGGCGGTCCTCCCCTCAGAGAGATACTGGAGGCCCGGATTTCCTGCCCGGGAGGTCCATTAATCCTTTTCTGCTGTCATTGGAAATCGAAATACGGCGGGGCGGAGGAAACAGAAAAATACCGGCGTCAGGCCGCCTCGTTTATCCGGAGGAGGATGGAAAGCCTGGGTACCGGGAAAGGCGGAGCGGAAGCGGTTATTGTGGGTGATCTGAACGAAAACATCGACGAATATATCCGGGTTGACCGGGTATATGTAACGGCGCTTATTCCGGCCGGGATGTCTGAACCTATTCCCGGTACGTTGTCCGTAACCACGGACCGGAACTACAGCTTTACACCGGAGAGTGAAGTCTGGTGGTCTCCCTGGAGTGAATGGGAGGACGGGGGAAGCTATTTTTATGGTGATTCCTGGGAAACCATCGACCATTTTCTGCTGACTCCGGAACTGGTCTATCCCGGGGGGCTCATGTATACGGACTTCCGGGTCCTTACGCCTCCCTTCGCGGTGGATAATAACGGAAAACCCCTTAGGTGGATTACCTCGTCTCAATCAGGGTTTTCCGATCATCTTCCGATTTTATTGGTGTTGAAAAGCGGCAGTGAATAGTATGAACAAAAATATTTCGGATGAGTTAGGGCTTGCTCTCAGGAAGAGAAATAACGGGCCGGCGGAAATTAATTATCAACTTGTCTTCCTGATTTTCAATAATTATCACTTTCTAAAAGAAGACTCAGACAATTTAATGATAATACCCGGGAGACGCCGGATTCGGAAGGACGGCACACTGGGGAAAATATATCCCGGTTATATGGAGGGGATTACGGGGAATAATGAGATAGAGAACCGGTTCCTTTTTCACAGCCGGAGTGAAGGTCAGTATGCCTTTCCCCTTGTTTTATGGCTGGATCTTCTGTGTTCCGCCGGTAAAGGAACGGTGTATCTGTATCAGGACCTCAGGAGTTTCAGCCCGATACATATTGAGCAGCTCAATGCCGGGTCGGTTCAGTTTCAGCTGCTTAAAATGAATCCCGGTGAAGGGCCGGAATTCACACCCCTGATATCGTTAAACGGCAGTGAGTACGAACGGTGTGCTTCGTTTTTATCGGATTCCGCCGGCAGATACGGCTATTGGTATCATCTCCGTCGGAATGTCCTCTATTTTACTGCCGATTATCAGGTGTGGCACCGGAATGTCGATCTTCTGCTCCGTTATGCCGAACGTCCGTTTACCCATGCCGATACGGAGTTTGTAAAAGCAGCGATGGAGTCGGTTAATCTGAGTGTTGAATGTCCCCCGGAAAAGATTGAGATCGTTCCGGCTCCCCGGCCTATACCGGTTCTCCGTCTCCGGATGAGCGGAAAGCGAGCCCGCGGAGTCAGCGGTGATTTAAGATTCCGCTACGGAGACCGGGAGATTGACCCGTCTGACCCGAGATTGTTTGTGATTAAGGCATCTAATGATGAAAGGTCCGAGTACTGGGAACGGGATTTTTCCCGGGAAGCTGAGTCAGTAGACCTGCTTTATAGCTATGCAATGCTGGATAACAATTATGAAATTTTTTTCTTTCTGGAGGACGATTTTTTTGTACATATCGTTCCCGACCTGTTTGAGAAGGGGTTCATCATTTATATCACTGAAGAGACGGGAGGAGAACAGCTGCTTCAGAAATTATCTTCCCTGGACATCGAATTTACTTCCGGTATAGATTGGCTCGATCTAAAACTGTGCTCCGGAGGATTCCCGGTGAAGTGGAAGTTTACTCAAAGCACTCCCTTCGCGGTTATCGAAGATACCCTTTACTTGGTTGATCAAGAGTTCATAGAAAAGCTTAACCGGGTCACTGCCTTCGGCAGGAAACATCAGGAGGGTTACCGGTTTCACACAGCGGATTTTTTTGTTTTAGATGACCTTGCGGATCTTGCCGGTGACTCAAATGATCCCGGTATCCTCCGGATGAAGCGGATCCGGGATGGATTTTCCGGTTTCCATGAATCTCAATACGATATCCCGGCGGGATTCCGCGGCAGGCTCAGGGGATATCAGATGGAAGGATACCGGTGGCTCCGGTTCTTGGATGAGTTCGGACTCGGCGGTATTTTGGCGGATGATATGGGACTGGGGAAGACGGTGCAGTCTCTTGCGCTGGTCGCGGCACTTCGCGAAAAACGAAGGCAGGATTCATTTTTGATTGTTGCACCGGTTTCAACCCTGGAAAACTGGATCCGGGAAATTAAGCGGTTTGTTCCGGATGTACCGGTAACATTGCATTACGGCAGTTCCCGGTACCGGGGTCAAAAAGCATTCCGTCCCCGGGGCATTGTTTTAACCAGTTATTCCACCCTGCTCCGGGATATTTCCCTGCTCAACAAGATCGACTGGGATCTGATCATCTACGACGAGGTGCAGATCATGAAAAATTACCGGACTAAAATCAACAAAGCCGCCCGCACTTTAAACTGCCGTACCGGGATTGCCCTGTCCGGTACCCCTGTGGAAAACAACTTGACCGAACTCTGGGCCGTGATGGAAACGGTGATACCCGGTCTGCTTGGAAAGCGGCATCATTTTTTAGAAACCTATGGAGACCCCGATGTTCTCAGGAAGAAAATCCAGCCCTTTATCCTCCGCAGGACGAAAAAGGAAGTCGCGGCGGATCTTCCGGAACGGGAAGAAATACCTGTATATGTATCCATGAAGCCGGATCAGGAAAAGTATTACCGGCGGGAACTTGAAACCGGACGAGACCGGGTTATCTCGGTGCTGAATAGTGATAAGCCGTGGATGAAGAAGTTTATTGTCTTCTCCACCCTTAACAAGCTCAGGCTTATCGCTATCGACAGTTCCCTTAAAGGCGGTCCCTTTGAATCGGGAAAATTGGACGCGGTGGAACAAAGGATCCGGGATATAACCGGCAGGAGTAATAAGGTCCTGGTTTTCAGTCAGTTCGTCCGGGTACTTAGAAAAATCGAGGAGCGGCTTACCTCTTATAACCTGGAATACTCCTACATAGATGGAGCCGTGCGGAACCGGGATAAGGAGATCAAACGGTTTCAAACCGACCCGGACTGCCGAATCTTTCTGATCAGCCTGCGGGCAGGAGGGCTGGGCATCAATCTTACCGCTGCCGATTATGTGATTTTGACCGATCCGTGGTGGAATCTGTCCCCGGAAAACCAGGCTGTTGACAGAGCTCACCGGATAGGCAGAACCGGGAAGGTGACCGCCTACCGATTTATTACCCGAAATACGGTTGAAGAAAAAATCCGGGAGCTTCAGGAACAGAAAAAGAAGATGATAGATAATCTCTTCTCGAAGCCGGAAGATGTATTTAGTAAACTGACCCGGGAGGAGATTATCCAAATCTTCTCTTAACTTTCAATAATACAGAATGCCGTCCCTTAGATACTCTTCTACCGGTTTGATCCACTTGTACGCGTCAAGCAGTTTTACCCCTCCGTTGTGCAGATAATTGGTTCGATAAGTGTCCCACACAGCTTCGATATCCCTGCCTTCCCTGACCACATCAACCATCAAATTGTAGCTCAATTTGAACAGCCCCGCGGCGTATTTGCTGTGTACCGCGTTGAACGACGGATTTTCGGTGACATCGATTTTGGCGGGATAGTCTATAGAAGAAACTACGGCCGGGTCGGTCCTACGGTGTTCGATGAACTCGGCCAATAGGGGAGAACAGGCAAAGATGAAATGTTCGGGCATCCACCACCTGGGAAGAAGGAAGGGCGCCGGGCCCGGTACAAAATCCTTTTTTCCCGGTTCGACCCGCAAAGGCCGGGAATTCCACTGGGCCCCGGACCAGGTAAAATGGGTACCCGGTTTCCCCCACCGGGCGTAAACATAAGGCTCCGTATCTCCGAAATTCAGGTAGTCCCAAATCATGAGGATTCTGGCCAGTTTTTTGTCACTTACTCCCGCGCCGACAAAGAAGGCCCACTCCGTATGCATGTCATCCTGGAAAGAGGAAATTGCCTTACCGGTGTATATCCCCTGTCCCCCCGGTCCCGTTATCGGCGGAAAAACGACGATGTCGTTGTTTCCACCCGGGCCCGCCGGTGAATGCTGCAGCATGGTAATGGTTTGTTCGAAAAAGGACTGTTCGTTCAGGGTGAACGGTGAGACGGCGATTTTCCCCTCCCGGTAATTCTCCATCATTCTCTCGAATTCATGGGTTCCGAAGTAGAGATCAATCAGTCCCTGATTGTACCAGTTCTGGAGCAGGATCAGATATTTTTTATAGTTTTCGGAAATCGGCGCCAGGGCAAGAGTTCCATTCTGTTCAATCACACCGTCAACTCTGCCGGTAACCCCCCGAAGTCCGATGTCCCACCATTGGTCCCACTCGTTCTGCGGTGCCGGCCAGGCGATATGACCCCGGGGAGATTCCTGGATATACGCCTTCAGGAAACCTTCCCACCATTCCAGGGAAAGGTCCGCGTCAATCCAGGTGATGGAGGTATTTCCCGATTCATACAGCAGCCGGCTTTTATCATTATATTCATCGAGAGAAAAACCCAATGATTCCATTGTGTGTCTGTGAACAGAAACTCCGCCTGTAGGCACTGCTTTTCCCATATTTACAGTGATAAGTTTGAGGTATTCCCCTTCCAGCCCCGCCGGGGGATCAAGCTCGTTCCATGAATGGGGAAACATGGTTTCCATATAAGCCGTAAACCGGGGCATGTGTTCCCGGATCATCTTCTCCGGTATTGTCCGGATAAGCCCGCTTTTGTAAAACCATTCCGGGTCCGACTCAGTATCTCCCTGACTCAAAAAAATTATTCCGCAATCCGGGAACGCTGAAGGTTCCCACCCGTAAAAATCGGGCCAGATCTCCCAGATATCTTTGTTGTCGCCGTACATCGCGGGCTGGATGGTAACGTTAAAGAGCTTCTGGATATGATCCTGAAACCAGGTGGTGCCTCCCTCGGTAAGATGATCTCTGATACTCCAGTCCAGCGGTCCGAGCCATTGGATGGTGATTGATTCGGATTCCGGAATTTCCACGGGGGCTTCCAAAATTACCGGCTCCTCCCTGCCGCATCCAGGGGCAAGGAAAATAATGAGAAGCCCGATAACCGAAAGCGGAAAGAGCGTTTTTATTTCTCTCCCCCGGTTTTGGGCAGTTTTCCAGCGTTTTGATTTCATTTTTTATTTCCTTTCTATGTTATAGCTAATATATAGACGATATGAAAGACAGCGGGGTTTGATTTTTACACGAGTTAGGAGGAATAAATGCGAGCATTTATTACAATGGACATGGTGTTGACCGGGAAATGCCGGTTGCTGAACCTTTAAGGAGGAAGTTTATGAACAGATTGATGAGATTATTATTTATTACTGCTATTCCCTTATTTGCAGGCGGAGAAGCAGAACTTATTTTAGACGGCTCCCATTCTGTTTACGGAGTTACCGATATTGTTGCCGGCATCTCCTTTCCCCCTTTTGCTAACTCGGAACAGATAAACTTCACCACAACAGAGTTGAAAAAGCTGGCTATCGATAGAATAAGAATAGCCGTTGACTGGAGGAACAGGGAACCATCAGAGGGTGAGTTCTATTGGGTTCCGATGGATTATCGAATGGAAGCTGCCGCGAAAAATGATATTGCAGTTTTCCTGACTATAAACAGTATCTGTCCTGACTGGGCCCTCATTGGTACCGGTGAGGATGGTGCTTTTTTTTTCGACGAGAATGCCCTTGAGAATTTTATTGAAGCATTATTAACCCGTTATGAAAATATTGATAAAATTCAATTCGGAAATGAGTGGGAAGCAGGAACAGAAGACGGAACAACCTATACTTCTCAGGACTCTGTTGAGAAATTTATCATCTATACCAATATTCTGTATAATGCAGTTCAAAGACTGTCTCCGGATACTAAAGTTGTATTAGGCGGTTTGACCCGGACATACCCAATAATGGAATATTTTGCTTCAAACAACAGCTATCCTGATTTTTCCGGCATTGAACTTGCCAATGGAGCGACTGTTGAACATCTAAAAAAACGGATTGATAAACTTAAGGCAAACTATGACAGCAAGTTAATCAAAGAGAATGTTGAAAGGGTACTTCAGGACGTAGAATATAATATTATTGATATTCATTTATATGATGATCCGGAAAACTGGCCGAAATATCTTTCTGTGCTGCCCGAAGGAAAAGAGGTTCTTGTTTCTGAATTCGGCGGCCCCAATTCTGAGTTTGAAAATACCAGTCCACACTATCAGGCAAAGAGAATGGAAGATTATATCAATGCCATAGAACAGCTGCCGATTACTGAGGCCTACTATTTTAAACTTGTTGATTCCAGGTACTCCTATCATCAGGACTCGGGGCTTTTTTATGAAAGCCTGAGAATGAAACCGGCCCGTAATGTTTTTGCCCGCAGACTTACGTCATCGTGGTAAAGCCGTTTTGAAAAAAGAACAGCATATACCGATGAAAAATCCAAGAACTAATGGCGCCCTTAGAAAGCCTCTTTAAGCAATCATCGAAAAAGATATTTTCTTTGCGGATATCGCCCCTCCGCCAAATCGCCTCCGGCGCCCTCCGGGTCCCTGGCGCGAAGTGCTGTTTCAGCTGATAATTTTTTCAATAAGTTCAGCAATCTCTTTTTTACATATTCTCCCTTCTCGTAGTGTCTCCCCATGCCAGCGTAACGGTAGAGCCATTCCCCACCCAAATTCGTTTTACTGATCACCGCAAACTAGGTATTTCAGACCCATGATCAGCAGGGTAAAATAATTGTCGCTGATCAACCGTCAAACGCCGGCGCAAGTATAGGGCCCAGCCGGCAGGTCCAGCCCGAACGGTCACGATACTGCTTGGTGCTGACCGGGACTTGCCGGGCCTTGGATCGGTGCCGGAATAATGGTACTCTAATAAACATCATTCATTTGGAGGCATTTGATGGCTGAAACGAACATTGGAATTAATCTTTATTCACTGCGTGATTACTGTAAAACTGAAGAGGATTTCCGCGAAACTCTGAGAAAATTAAAAGAGATCGGATACCGTGCTGTACAGGTTTCCGGGGTCAATCTTGATCCGGAGACAATAAAAAAAGCGCTGGATGATTACGGAATCATCTGCTGCGCAACTCACGAAAACATTACCGCTCTGACCGAGAACCTTTCCGGAGTCATCGAAAAATTGGGTATCCTGGATTGTGATTTTACCGCTTTGGGATCTCCCGGTAGGGATTATTATAAACCGGGAAAGGCCGCTGAGTTGGCCGGGATTCTGGAAGAGGTGAGTATCAAACTGAAGGAAGCGGGAATCCGGTTCGGGTACCACAACCACGCGGCTGAGTTTGAAAGATTTGATGACAAAATTTTTATGGAGATTCTCCGGGAAAATACAAAAGAAATGCTGTTCGAAATCGACACCCACTGGGTACAGCGGGGGGGCGGTGATCCCGCGGCATGGATCCGTTCAGTTGCCGGTAGAATCCCGGTGATCCACTTTAAGGATTTCTCGTTTGTTCAGGGCTCGCCAGAGTTCTCCGAAGTGGGAGAGGGAAACCTTAACTGGGATGGAATTATGGCCGCCTGCCGGGAAGCGGGAACGGAGTGGTTTCTGGTGGAACAGGATAAACCTTTCGGTGACCGGGATATGTTTGAATCGGTCAAGATGTCTTACGATAATATGAGAAAGATGGGACTGCAGTAATGAAGATTCCCGATAAGCGCCATCTGCTGAACGGAACCGAGATCATCAGTGAAGGCTACTGCGATCAGCCGTATGCCGTAAAAGATGACGATGGGGCATGGGTCTGTGTTCTCACGGCTGGAAGCGGAAAAGAGGGCGCTGCCGGACAGCATATGGTGAGCTGCCGGAGTGAAGACCGGGGCCGGACATGGAACACTTTTACCGATATCGAACCTGTTGACGGTCCCGAATCTTCCTACGGGGTTCCCCTGAAAGGTCCGAACGGGAGAATTTATTGTTTTTATAACTACAATGTATACCGGGAAAAAAACCGTATAACAGACGAGCTGGTAAAATACTGCGGGCGGCTGGATACGATGGGAGCATTCGTGTTTAAATATTCCGACGACGGCGGCAGGACCTGGTCAGAAAACCGGGTTGAGATTCCAGTCCGGGAGATGGAGATCGACCGGGAGCATCCGTTCCCGGGGATCAGATTCTTCTGGACCGTTGGAAAGGCCTTTTCCTGGGACGGCAAGGCTTACGTCCCCCTGTACAAAGTGGGAGACCGGGGAGACGGCTGGTTCAGCCGGTCCGAGGGTATTCTCCTGGGAAGCCCGGACCTTTTAAAAACGGAGAATCCGGAAAATGCCGGATGGATCACCCTTCCTGACGGAGACCGGGGAATACGCGCGCCCGAAGGCGGCGGTACCATAGCCGAGGAGCACAGCTTCGTCCCATTGAGCGACGGCACCTTTTACTGCGTTTTCCGAACCTATTCCGGATATCCCGCCAATACGGTGAGCCGTGATTTCGGCCGGACCTGGAGCGAGCCTGAGTTCCTCACGTACGGTGACGGCCGCAAGGTGAAGAACCCCCGGGCCGCGAACTTTGTTTGGAAATGCGCCAACGGAAAGTATCTGTACTGGTTTCACAACAACGGGGGAAAACAGCTGGGTGATAAACCGGATGCCCTGGTTCGGTCTTTCGCCAACCGGAACCCGGTATGGCTTTCGGGCGGAACAGAAACTGCTTCCGTCAACGGCCGCACCATAACCTGGTCGGAACCTGAAATCGCGATTTATGATGATGACCCGATTGTCCGGATGAGTTATCCCGACCTGATCGAGGAGCCTGAACCGGACGGCACTTCGTCATACTATCTGCTGGAGACTCAGAAGGTAACCGCCCGGGTCCACGAAATAGATCACGCTCTTGTAACCGGAATGTGGAATCAGCCGGAAGATCCGGGGACAAAAGATAACGGCCTGATGCTGGCCGCGAACGAACACGAGATACAGGCGGGACCCATTCCGATGCCGGATCTGCCGAAGTTCGCGGAACGGGATATCACCCGTCCCGACCACGGTTCCGGATTCCGCAGAACCGGGGTGACCCTGATGGTTTCCTTTAAAGCCGGCGGAACGTCAGGCAGGCAGGTCCTGATGCACAACCGTGATGAAGAGGGGAACGGCTTCAGCCTCGAAGTCAACGAAGAAGGTTTTGTCGAGTTTATCATGAGCGACGGGCAGTACCGGGCATTTCTCGACTCCGATACTCCCGTATCACCGGGGAAGACGGAACACCTGACGGTTATTGTGGATGCCGGGCCCTGGATTATAAGTTTTGTCAGAAACGGCAAGTTTCAGGACGGCGGCGAACGCAGGCAGTTCGGATGGGGCCGGTTTGGCTCTTTCTTTACCGGTCTCTCGGCGGGAGATTTTCTCCAAGTGAACCCGGATACCGTGGCTTCGGTCCGGATTTTTGACCGGGCGCTTACTGTCTCCGAAGCTGTTGCTCATTGGAACAGCTCACTGATCAAATAGGGAGAGCTGTTCTTCTCCGTCCAGTTTGACCGTAAGATCGATCTTTTCACGGGAAGTCCGTGAGAGGGTTTCGGAAAAATCGCCGGCAATCGGTTTGAGCTGCCGCTGCAGGTAGTGATCGTAATCGATCGGCGCGGTTAACCTTCTGGCGGGCTGCGGTCCGTTCGCCGTAATAAAATAACTGATCCGCCCCTGCTGTTTTGCCGGAGGCAGAAGAGAGGCGGCCTTTACGTGGGGAGGCTGGGTTTTGGTGTATTCCCGGACTGGCTTCCGGAGGTGTTTTGTATAGAGGAGTTTTGCGTCGAGCTGCCCGTCCAGGAGTTTCAGCCGTGTCTCCTTAAGATACGCGGTTATCTTATCAACCGGGGTTTCCCGGAAGACCATATCCAGCAGCTTCATCTGAAATTCGTGTGCTAATTCTGTCCAGTCGCTCCGTACCGCCTCCATCCCTTTGACTTCGATGTACGGCTGTTTACCGGATTCACCGGGACTGACCAGCCCGGCATACCCTTTAGCCCGTCCTTTACCGCCGCCTTCTTCTCCGCCCCGTGCTGCCGGAAGAAAAAGCTTTAGATAAAACTTTTCGTATTCAATTTCCAGTTTCGGTTCCACCCTGTACTCGTCCCGGATGTAGCGCTCTAATGCCCGGTTCAGTTTCTCTGCTGTTTCTGTTCCGAACTCCCGGTCCTTAGATTCTCCCGGACAGCAGAAAAAAACCGAATCGGTATCACCGTACAGTACCGTGAGTTCCAGCTGTTCGAGGAAGTGTTTGCTCCATCGGAGCAGCATCTGTCCGAATTCGGTGATTGCGCCGGAAAGCTCTGTAGCCGCGAACCGGCATCCTGAAGAGCCCAATACACCGTAAAATGAGTTCATCACGATTTTATATACATACGATCCGATGGGATCGCCGGCCTGTTTAGAGGCTTCCCGGTTTTCGAAGAACCGGTCCAGCAGCTCCGGTAGAATCGCCTGTTCCCTGGGAAACTTGGCGCCGTTAGGAGCGGTGATGACATCGGTGCGGCCGGGCGCGGCACCGTAAGCCTGGACAAAACCGGCCGGGTCAATGTTAAAGGTCCTGATTATGGAGGGATAGAGGCTTTTGAAATCCAGGAGATACACATCGTCGTATAGTCCCGGTCGGGGCGGGATGATAGCGCCTCCCGGTGCCCTTCCCACCGGAAAAGCATCTACCCCGGGAGACGGTGCAACCATCTCTCTCCCATGAAGCGACTCCGTATAGAGATACTCGAAGGCGGCGATGCTGGTCCAGGCTTTCTGGATTCCGGCGCCGATAAGTCTGCTTTTTTTTACGGTAAGCCCCAGCAGGCCGGTTCTTTCAAGGATCCGGATAACAAGCTCGGAATCTTTTAGGCAGTAGAGACAGAATTTTTCGGGATTGTTGATCCTGAGCTCTTCAAGCTGTTTAAGTTTATCTTCTCCGTCCGCCGATTCGATCAGTTTTTTTTCACCCACCACCGCTTCCGCGATCGTGTCCAGGGTGTAGTCCGTGAACCGCTCCGGACCTGACCGAACCAGTCTGAGCGCGTCCAGGGCCTGTCTGCCCGGGATAATAACCGCTGCCGATTTTTTCCCTTCAGGCGGAAGGATTTTAGCCGGCTCTTCCGACCGGCCGATGAGCAGGGGGATTCCATAGAAACCAAACCGCTCAGCGATTACCGGAAGGTCGAAATCTGTTGTGTTCCATCCGGTTATAATATCAGGATCGATTTCTCTTACCTCTTTTGCAAACCTTCTGAGGAGCTTCTCCTCGTTTTCACACGCGGATATTCTGGCATCACCCAAGGTATCGCCTGAAAACAGCACTTTTCCCTTATCATCGGTTGATCTGCCGGTGAAGCCTGTGAAAAGGGAGACGGCGTAAATTTCCTTTGTTCCGGGATCTGTTTCTATGTCAATAGAAAGTACGGTTAGGTCAGGTTCATAATCTTCCGGATCCAGTTCTGGGTCCATAAAGATTCTGTCCACATGGTTCCCCGGAACATCCTCGCCCCGTATCCGAACTGCGCTGTGGATTCTTCTGGACATGAGAAACTGATCGGCCGGGGTAATATCGCTTTCATACGTACGGATTCCTTTCCCGGGAAGGAGACGGAGAGCGTGTATAAAGGCCGGGTAGTTCGGGAACTCTATCGGGACCGCCTCTTCTCCGTCCATGGTTTTCCATTTTACGGGTTCAGCCCCGGTGTATCCATTTTTTCCGTCCAGGGCCGCGAGGGATGAGGTGTAATCGCTTCGACGTACGTATAGTCTCGGTTGAAAGTTACGTATAATTGCGGCAAAAGTTTTCCCGTCTTCACAACGTCCCACCAGGTGGATCATGGTCGGATTACGTCCGGTGGTGTAGGACGAATGAAGGATAAATCCCCGAATATCCATTCTTAAGGCGGCCCTTCAGGAGATTCAAACCGTTCAGCTAATGATCCGATCCGTTCTGTCTGCTTCCGCACTTCGTCCAAAGACCGGGTCAGATTCCGGGTGTGCCCTCCGGTTACTTCAAGGCACCGGTGGAGTTCAATGTAATCTTTTTTAAGCTGATGGATTAACGTATTCAGTTTCCGGTGATTACCTGAAATGCTGAATCCCCGAAGACCATAGGCTACAGTCTGCAGGTAAAGAAAGAGATTCCCCGGACCTGCCGGTACAACCCCCTGTTTTAACGATTCCTCCAGAAGCCCGGAATGACCGGCCACAAAGAAATGGTAATAAATTTTTTCTGAAGGTATATACATCAAGGCGAAATGCATGGTCCCCTCTTCCGGACGAATGTACTTTCCGGAGATATCCCGTATGTGCTTTCGGAAAGCCCTTCTTGTTTCACCTGACACCTCTTCTCCGCTGTTCCCTTCCCGCTCCAAATCCCGTTTTACACTTTCCAGGGGAAATTTCGCGTCCACCGCAACCATTGTTTTCCCCAGACTAATAACCGCGTCGGCCCGGGTCCCGTCTCTGAAGGTAAATTGAGTCTGATAAGAGGCTTTCGGAAGCCAGTTTGCCAGGAGCTCTTCCAGAAGGGTTTCTCCCAGTCCGCCCCGCGCCCGTGGAATAAGGAAGATGTCTGAAATACCGCTTATCTGATCTGAAATCTTATCAATCTGATCTAACCGGCTTGTGATCCTTTCCAGTGATTTGCCTAAATCAATCCTGGGGGACCGCCGGAGAACCAGAACAAGGACTATCACAAGGGCCAGGAGAATAATCCCGCCGATGCCCGCAAAAATAATTCCGTCAGTCATCTTTTTATTTGTACCATGTATTCCTTTAATTGACACCCCGTAAACCTATCCGTACTATATGAATGACAGATGATGGTCTAAAACGGGAGTTTTATTATGGAAAGAATTAGAGTAGGACTTATCGGGGTCAGCGGATTTGCCCAGGCTCACCTTAAGTCAATCCGGTACAGCCAGGAAAAAGGGTACTGCAGTTTTGAAGCGGTGGTAATAAAGGAACCGCTGGATCTTAAAAATAATGAAGAAGAGAAACGGGACAGCCTGGCGAAAGAAGGTATAAGAATTTATAAAACATATCAGGAGATGTTCGAGACGGAAAAGGGAAAACTCGACGCCGTGACAATTCCTGTAGGAATCGATATGCATAAGGAGATGAGTATCGCCGCGCTCAAAGCGGGATATCATGTCCTGTGTGAAAAACCGGTAACCGGGAAATATGAAGACGCCCTGGAAATGCAGCGGGTAAAAAATGAATCCGGCCGTTTCCTGGCCATCGGGTATCAGCATATATCAACACCTACAATACAGCGGATTAAAGAAATTGCCTTATCCAAGCATCTGGGGAATCTCCGTCAGGCAAAAACCCTGGTCCTTTGGCCCCGTTCTTCAGCTTATTACGATAGAAACTACTGGGCGGGAAAAATTGAAGTAAACGGGAAAACGATTTTCGATTCTCCCCTCCAGAACGCGACTTCTCACTATCTAAACAATATGCTCTATGTGGCCGGTACGAGAAAAAATGCATCCCTAGAGCCTTCTTCCGTCTACGCGGAAAATTACCGTGCAAACCGAATTGAATCACCGGACACTCAATTCGCGCGAATTGCTTCTAAGGAAGGTATAGAAATAACCATGACCTCGGTACACGCCGCGCCGGAAAACCGTCATCCTGAAACCGAGTTTATCTTCGAAAACGGGAAGATCGACTGGTCATTCCCCGGAACGGCCAAAGTGTACCAGGGAGAAATGATAAGCGAAGAGTTTGACGATACCGATGTCCCAAGGGAGGCCCACGGCTTTCTCGATTTTTTCACCGCTATTCGTGAAAACCGTGAACCTCTCTGTACGATTGATAATTCCATCCAGCAGACCCTGGTGGTAAATAAAATTTTTGAATCCGCTCCTGTTTCCCCGGTTCCTGATGAGCATATAGAAGTTCATGATGTACCGGACTCGGAAGCTAAGCTGACGGTAATTAAAGGAATAGTAAAGGCTTCTGAAGAAAGTTACGCGACCCGGAAAGGTTTCGGAGAGCTGGAACTTCCCTGGGGAGTAGAGGGAGAAACTTTATTGCTGGAATAACGCTCCTTCAGTCCTATTCTATCTCTAGTGCTACCAAACGTGGTCACAGGGAATCATCAATTTCTTTACCTTGAATGATTTGTTGTCTTTCCGATCTTTCCCGGATCCGGATCAGCATATCTTTCTGCTCTTAATAAATTTACTATGATTCCATGTCCACGTTCCGAGGCATTACTCACTCTTTTAGTGCTTCGAGAATCAGCTTACCGGTGAACCGGGTGATACGCTCCATTCTCCTGTAGCTCAATTTATCCGCATGATCATCTACCTGGTGATAATCACTATGGAGTCCGGTGTGCAGATTGATTACCCCGATCCCTTTCCGGAGAAAGGGAAGATGATCACTGGGCGCTTCAGCCGGATCTGAATCCAGGCTGACCGTCAATCCCGCCTCCTCGGCAGCCGCTTCCGCGTCTTCTATCGTTACCGGCGAATTATTTCCGATAGAAACCTGGGGAGGGCGGCCAGGATTTCGTCCAATCATATCAAGATTGATCATCATCCTTATATCCCCGTCTGCTATGACGCCTGATTCGACAAAATGCCGTGAACCGAACAACCCCTGCTCTTCCGCGGAAAATGTCAGAAACAGCACATTATACGTAAAGACATCCTCCGGAAGTGATGTCAGATATTCCGCCGTTTCCAGCACCGCGGCGGTTCCCGAAGCATTGTCGTCCGCTCCGTTGTAAACGGTATCGCCTGAGCCTGAAAAAGATCCTAAATGATCATGGTGAGCCCCCAGGATAATCCAGCCATCTCCGGAACCGGGTATATAACCCGCCACATTCCGGGCCGTCACCGGCATTGCCTCGGCATACCGGCTGACGCTGAGAACAGCCGGAACCGGATCAAGTTTCATCTCCGCCGGTGTTACTCCGCTCTCGAGCTTCCGCTGTAATTCTTTCAGGCTGCCCCATTCCGCAATAAAAGGTGTCGCTGTTCTTTCTGATATCATAACCGCCGGAAATGAGTCCGGTAATTCCGGAACACCGTGCTGCCGGCTGTACTTGGGATTACGGCTGCGGCTCAGGGGAGGAAAGGGCGGAATAACATCAATCTCTTTATGGTTCAGGGGATCCGTAATAAGGATGAGACCGGCTGCCCCATGACTGAACGCGTTTTCCGCTTTCGACGCGAACGTCGCATACTCAGAATGTTCGGTACCGTCAAAGGGACTGGACGGATCTTTTTCTCCCGGCTCGTGACGGAAGATGAACACGATTTTGCCTTCCGCATCCAGGCCTGCGTAATCGTCATAACCGTATTCCGGCGCGGTAATACCGTATCCCGCGAATATAGTTTCCTGTTCTGATTTTGTTGATCCGGAAAATGAGAAGGGAACGACATCACCCCCGCCTCGGTAAGTGCTCTCTGCTGCCTTCAGGTATGTATTGCTATAATCAAATCCGCTCCGGTAGAGGGTGAATGTCTGGAAGTAACTGTCCAACCCGGGAAGAGTCCGAAGTTCCAGACGCCGGAATTCAGAAGCGATATATTTTTCCGCTTTGCGGATTCCCCCGGTTCCGACCATTCTCCCGCCGTATTCGTCCGAAGCAAGTACCTCCACTCTCTGTGTCAGATCGAACCGCAGGATTTCGGGAGAGAGCCGCGGTTCCGTTTTCCCAAATCCGGAAAGTATTATAATTATTGCCGGCAAAAGCAGTGTATTCTTGAGTATTTTTGTAAGCATGGATATATTATACAAAAAATTGCCAACAAGAACTACAATAGCTGCATATTTTTTTCGAGGAAAAATGACAAATACCAGTGATGCTGGTTTATGTAATTGCTTATAATAAAAACAATTTATAAATTTTAATGCGAATGTGATCACCGGAAATTACTGACGTTCAACCGTATGTATGTTGAAACTTTGTGATAATGTCCCCTTGTAAACTCGATTAAAATGTCCCCTGTTAAAATGACATAGGAGAATCTTATGTCATGCAGATTACAGATGGGGTACAAAGAGTTAATGAGAGCGAAGACCATGAAACATTAAGACGTTGGCTGCTTGAAGAAGGACTGTGGAAGAGAAAAAGACGGAGTAATCAGTATCGGAGCCGGCGCGATCGCCGAGAAAGGTTTGGAGAACTGATTCAATTCGACGGCAGCCATCACGACTGGTTTGAAGGACGACGGGAGAAGTGTTGCTTTATGAACATGGTTGATGATGCAACGGGGACCAGCTTGTCCTTTCTGAGCGAACAGGAGACGACCAAATCAGCTATGGAGCTATTATGGTTGTGGATAGAGACTTACGGAATACCTCAAGCTGTATATTGTGACAGAAAGAACGCTTTTGTTCTGAATAAGGAACAAGTATTGAGCAGCAGCTGACCGGAATAGAACCACGAAGTCCATATGAATTAGCATGTGACAAATTGGGAATCGAAGTGTAGCTTATTCTCCGCAGGCAAAAGGAAGAGTTGTACGAAATCAAGATCGGTTTGTGAAGAAATTGAGACTTGAAGGTATATCAACAATTGAGGAAGCAAATCGATATCTCAGAGATGAGTATATACCCTTGGTAAATGAAAAGTTTGCAATTACACCCAAGGAACCTGAAGATGGTCACGCGCCAGTGCTAGATAAATCAATGTTAGATGATATTTTTTGTTTTGAAGCACGACGAAGCGTGAGCAATGATTTTGTGGTTCAGCATGAAAAACGGTTATTCCAGATTGATAAAGATTCACTACCGAGGCCAAGGCCGGGTGATAAAGTGACAATAAGAAAATGGCTTGATGACTCGATGCATTTGTACTGGAAAGGAGAACCACTCCTTGTTAAGGAGATTCAAATATCAAAGAAGGAGGATAAGGTCCCCAAGATACCTGCATGAAG
>CAYLLE010000047.1:0-23077 GCA_964384485.1 uncultured Spirochaetales bacterium
GTAATAAAACAATTTATAAATTTTAATGCGAATGTGATCACCGGGAATTGCTGTAATGAAAAGACTTGATATCCTGACAATATCAATTAAACTTACAAAGTGATGATCAAAATATTTATTATCTGTGAGAATAATAAATGAAGTTTGATACCGATCCTCACAGGTACGTTATCTACATATACCGCTATAACTACGAACGGCTGAGCGCGTGTCTTGAGTATATTTGCTCCGGATTATTGAAAGATGAATCAGTCTTGGTGGTCACCTCAGAGAAGATACTTCAATATATCCGAGAAGGGGTTGTACAGGAGGCGGGAAAACGGGCCGATTCCATACTGCATTCAGTATCAGCAGAAGATATTATTGAACATAATATGGGAGATAATACGGACGGGAACTCATTTTTTAAGCTTGTGAGTAGGAAAGTCCATGAAGACAAAATAAAACGTATAGTTTTTGATATGAATTTTCTTCTTCCCGGACTTAATAAATCGGCTCAAATTGCTTCCTTTCAACGGGAAATTTCTGACTTCTGTAAAAATCATCCTGTCTGTCTGCTGGGTGCGTATTTCCATGAATATGTCCCCAACCATCCGGTTTTACTTTTTCCGCCCGAAGAAAATGCCGGAACGGTAATCTCGGATTCACTCATCGAAGATATTCAGCCGAATTACTTCAAAGCGATCAGCAGTTCTCTGAATACTCTCAGTTCCATTATTAAGGACTTGAGCGTAGAGTCGTACGGCAGTATTCGGGAATTACTGAACAGCCGGGAAAAAGAGGGTCAGGAAGATAAACTTTCAGGATTGCCGGATATTTTGTGGATCTCCAATCTGCAGGGACGTATCCTGTTCAATACTGCCGGAAAACCTAATGATGTTCCGTTCAAAGATATCTGCGGTTTTAATGATGAAAATTTCCGGGCGATATTGAGATCTTTTCACGAAAATATTCCGAGCCCGGCTCTGTATGAATCGGAACATCCCGAAGACGGATATCTCTTAGAAACAAATATTTCTCCTTTAACTGTAAGGGAACGGGCCATTGGAATAATCGGGATAACCAGAGATATATCTGGGCGGAAAGAGTATATCGCGGTTAATGGAGAGGATTCCGGCACTGTTCAAAACGCACCGGATCCTGCCTCGCTCGGAATTACATCCAGGGAGTTGGAGATAATAAAGCATCTTCTTTCAGGTTTGCAAAACAAAGAGATAGGAGCAAAACTGTATATCGCGGAAATAACCGTTAAAAAGCATCTAAGCAATATATATCAGAAACTGAATGTAAGGAACCGGGTCGAATTGATCCGTCTTGTTCAGGGGGCTGACTTTTGGAAATAAATAAAATGCCGGGATCATTCAGCCTGAATCCGCGGAATGTTCTTGACGCGATTCCGTATCCCGCCTGTATAACCGATTCCGGGCTGGAAGTTAAGTACCAGAATAAAAAGGGATCAGCGGAGTGGGGAGAACTTACCGGAAAAAATATTAGGGACGCCGCGCCTACCGAAGACATAGGCCGTCAATGGGAAATGCTTTATGCATCTGCTCTGAAGGGGAAAGAAATCGAAGATGAGTATATTGTGCAAAAAAACAGTAATACTTCATATTACCGTCTCATACTCCGGCCGGTCTACATGGATAGCAAGGTCAGGGGAGTACTGAATATAACTGTTGATATAACCCAGGAAAAGAAAACCGAAGAATTAGTTACAACACAGCGGAATTTGGGCAATGTGTTAAGCACTACTTCGAACCTGGGCCGGGCTTTAGATCTAATCCTCCGAATTTCCGTCCGGTTGGAACACATTGATTCCGCGGCGGTGCTGGTTTGGGATTCAAGGCGGGATGATTTTGAATATTTAGCAAGGCGGGGGTTCGCTGCCGAAGACATCTCCTTTGATGCTGAATGGTTTTATACCCAATCCGCGCTGCCGCCGGAGGAACGCCGAAAAGAACATTATACATCCGCTAAATTCGGCTTGACTGATAGAATACGAAAAAAAATTAAGCACCAGGAAGGGATCGTCGAATCCATAATCCTGCCGCTTAGGATAGACACAGACGAACAGGCATTTTTTTTCGCCGGATCAAAGAAATCTTCCCGGATACCGCCTCTCGTTAAAAGCGTGTTTCAATCAATGGTTGTACAGGTAGAGGAGGTTCTTGCGCGGGTACACGCGGAAAAAAAACTGGAGCAGAATGAAGAACGCTACAGGATTATTTCTGAACTGACATCAGATTATGCCTATTCTTTCCGTATTGATCAGGACGGAACGATCGCTCTTGAATGGATTACCGACGCGTTTAGAAGGATATCCGGCTACAGTACAAGACAAATTTTCGATATGACGGGATGGATATCCATTATTCATCCCGATGATAAACCCCGGTTCAATGAGCTCTTGGAGCAAAGACTGGAAGGGGTTCCTCAAGTAGGTGAGTACCGTATCCTGACCGCGGCTGATACCCCCCGGATTGTGCGGGATTTTGCTTTTCCGATCTGGGATGAGCAGAACGGCCGGGTTGTATCAATTTTAGGCGCCATTCAGGATATCACCGAAAGTAAAAACTACGAAGGTAAGCTCATTTCCGCGCTGGAGGAACGGAACGTCATGCTGCAGGAAATACACCACCGGGTAAAAAATAATCTTCAGATAATTTCCAGTCTTCTCGATCTCCAGGCAAATGCCTTAAAAGATCCGGAACTCAGTGAAGCGCTTAGACAGAGCCGTAACCGGGTACAGTCCATGGCCCGTATTCACGAACAACTCTATACTTCTCACGATTTAGTCCGGATTGATATGGAATCTTATATCAACAAGCTAATTCAGGATCTTATCGAATCATTCGGACAGTATGATGTTCAGGTGGATCTTATAATCGGCACCGATTTTTTTAATCTCGATTATGCCATACCCACGGGACTCCTGATTAATGAGCTGGTATCGAACTGTTTTAAACATGCTTTTCCGGATGCTTCCGTGGAACAAAAAAAAATTACGATTGTTTTGGACAAGCAGTATGATACATACCAATTGTCGGTAAGTGATAACGGGGTAGGTCTCGCGGCGAGTACACTTGAAAATAACACGTTAGGAATACGTCTGATTTCTATGATAATACGGCAGCTCGATGGGACTCTGACCACGGAACAAAAAGGGGGAACCACAAGTATAATTACATTCCCTGCGCGTCGGACAGAATGAAGGGTTTATAGGAATTATTATGAAAAACAGAATATTAATAGTTGAAGATGAAGTCATTGTGGCGGAAAATATTCGGGAAAAATGCGTCTCCTTTGGATATGAGGTGGCTGGAATTGAATCACGGGGAAAGGATGCGGTCGAACGGGCAGTCCGTGAGCAGCCCGATTTAGTTCTGATGGATATTAAACTGAAAGGGGATATGGACGGAATTGAAGCGGCTGAACGTATCAAAAATCGGGTTGATATCCCCGTCCTCTACCTGACATCCTATTCCGATGATTCAACTATCAGCCGGGCAAGGATCACCGGTCCCTTCGGTTATGTCCTCAAGCCCTTCCGGGACAAGGAACTATACAGCAATATAGAGATGGCACTGTATAAGCATGCCATAGAAAAAAAACTGAAAGAAAGTGAAGACAGATACCGGAGACTGAGTGAGCTCATGTCGGATTACGCCTACCTTGTGGAAATCGACCCCGAGGGTGAATCAACATTACTCTGGATAACAGAGGCATTTACCAGGATGACCGGTTACACTGTAACGATTCCCTCCCCCGGGAAGAACTTGCGCAGTTTCATCCATCCGGAGGATATTCCCGTCCACAGCCGGTTTATGGAACGGCTCAGGAAAAGGGGTGATGATACTGCTGAGTACAGGATTGTAACGGAAACGGGCCGCCACATCTGGATTAGAAATCACGCCAAACTTACCGAAGGTCCTGCTGAAGAGACCCATATCATTTTAGGTGCTGTTAAAGATATTACTGAACTAAAAAGAATCGAGGAGAAACTGCAGGCCAATGAATACCGGTATGAACTCCTTATAAAAACGCTGGAAGACGGACTCTTGGTAGCGGACGAGGAGGACGCGGCAATATTTGTTAATGATGCCTTCTCGAAACATACCGGTTTGTCCGCCGATGTATTGATCGGGAAGCGTGTAGATGAAATTCTCGACCGGCTTTTCGGAGGCGACAGTTCACAAAAAAGGTTTAGAAAGGGGGATAATCATTCCTTCGAGCTGGAGTATCAGGAAGGTCCGCTCCCCCGGAATCTTATCATTACTTCGGTTCCGATAAATAACGGTAAGGACGGAATATATAAAGGCCGGCTTATTACCGTGCGGGATGTCACGGATCTTCGGGATGAGAAAGTCTCCCTAACCAGAAAGGCGGAGTGTTACCGGAAAATATTTGAAGTAATGCCTCTGCCCGCGCTGATTATAGACCGGGATGGAAAAATAGATGATGTAAGTGATGAGTTTCTCAGGATGACCGGGTACCGCCGGGATCAGCTGGTAGAGAAAAAGATGCTTCAGTTGGCAAACTGGGGATCCCTGGAAGATATAAATGCCCTTATTGAAGCGGCAAAAGGCAATGATGAAAATATAGGACCCCGGGAGGTGCAGCTGAGGGCGTCGAATGGTTCGGTTATGAAATTCAGAATGGGAACCCACCGTTTGGCGGAACTGGGGATATGGGAAGTACTGATTGTACTAAATCCCATATCCCGGTGACAAAATGTATTCTGTTAAATTTTGCCGTCCCTTGCAGCCTGTATATAATTCATGCCGAACTCATCCTCGCCTAACAGCAGGGATTTGGTCAGCTTGAAGGAGTCCGACCCGGTGTCCAGTGCCCGCATAATTTTCAGGTTTATCTGCTTCGGATCCACAATCCCGCCGTCCAGTCCGTTCTCCATGCAGAGATAGGTAAAGACCTGGTTTATATTTTTCCGTTTCGGCAGACCGAAGGAAACATTGCTCAGACCTGGTGCGAAATGGATTCCCTTCCCGAATTCCTTTCTTGTCTGGGAAATGGAATCTATAACCTTTTTTCCGTTTTTGGAATCAACCGAAATGGGAAAAACGAGAGGATCGATATAGATGTCTTCATCATTAAATCCTTCATCCTTCAGGGCTTTCATACAGCCTCTGATATTTTCCATCCGGTCCTCCGTGGATTCCGGCATTGAATCTTTCCCGGTAGCTCCCGCTATTACAACCGCGCCGGCCTTGTACGCCATGGATACCGCTTCAATCCGTTCCAGGGATATGGAATTTACCATCGGTTTTCCTCTGGATTTGTCGCATGCCCGGAGCCCTGCTTCAAGTATTTCCAGATTAGAAGAGTCTATGCTCAACGGCAGTTTGGACGCGGACTGGATAACTTCCGCTGCCCATTGAATCAGTTTTTGACGTTCTTCCACGTCAGTGCTGAATTCATCGACATTCAAGTCCAAAAAGGACGCGTCCTGTTCTTCCTGCTCTTCCGCCATGCTTTTCAGATAATCAATGCCTGCTTCTTTTTCGGAACCTGAACCGTACATCCCCTGCCACATGGCCGCAGCGGCATGTTTTACTTTTCCTTTTTCCCAGTCTCCCGAATCCAGGAAAACCTGCGGTACCGGAAGCTGCTTTTTTTGGCCGTGCCTCGTGTAATTGATTACACCTCCGCCTTCCGGGAGTTCCGCGGCATATTTGCCTCCGACTTTAAAGATGCGCGTGCAGTGAATATTTTCTCCAACTGCGATAAAAACATTTCCTATACCCATACAGTATCTCCTTAAAAAAGGTGTTCATATAACAGTACTTCATCGTTTGATAATGTACAATTGATTCATAAAAAATTACAAATATTCGTACATTTATCACATGAAAGTGCATGTATGTATTGGTATAATGTCATCAGTTTTTAAAAATCCGCACAGAAAACAGCCGTAAGGAGAAAAAAATGCAACAACACATTGATAATAAAATTTATCATGTAGAAATTCTTCCGCCGAAGCAAAACAGCAAAAAGCTTGAAGCAGATCTGGAGAAATTCGCGAATAGATACGAAAAGGTGATGGAATCAGGACACGCAGCCTGTATAACAGACAATGCCATGGGTAATTTATCATTCCAGGGAACAGAGATGATTGAAGAACTGGGACTTGAAGTGAAACCCGAGCAGGTTCTGATTCATCTGAATACGTTTCACACGAAAGAGGACTTGGACGGAATACTCGAATATTGCATCGAGAACGGTATTAAATATCTTCTGGTCGTTTCCGGAGACGGAAGTGAACGGCTCCCCAAACTTTCACCGGAAGATGTTGGTTATACCGATGTCGAGTCGGTAACCTCCGTGGAATTGATGAAGTACATCAACCGGGAGTATCCGGGAAAGTTTATTCTGGGTGTAGCATTTAATCCCTATGAACCGGAAGACCATGAATTCGAGAAGCTGGACCGCAAAATTGATGCCGGCGCCGAGTTTATTATCACCCAGCCTGTCATTGAAAAACATCCCGTGGTAGATAAACTGCTGGAAAAGTATGACCTTCCGGTAGTTGTGGAATCATGGATGTCGAAAAAACTCCATCTCTTAAGCGAATGTGTGGGATATGAAATACCGGAAGATACTCCATACGATCCTATTGACAATCTCCAGACGCTTCATGAAAATTACCCGAAATGCGGTGTTTATCTCGCTTTACTGGGATTTAAAACGCAGTTTCCCCGGTTGAGTGAATTTTGGAAATAGGGAGTAAATCATGAAAATAGTTGTCTGCCTCAAACAGGTCCCCGCGACTCATGAAGCAAAAATCGACCCCGAAACGAAGCGGATTGTCCGGGAAGGTGTGGAAGCGGTAATGAACCCGTTTGATACCTACGCCCTGGAGCAGGGGCTTCTAATACGGGAAGAAAAAGGGGGCGAAGTGATCGCCCTGTCCATGGGACCGAAAAAAGCGGTTGAAACCCTGAAGGAAGCTATCGCCTGCGGTGCCGACCGGGCGGTCCTGCTGAACGACCGGGCTTTTGCCGGTTCCGATACCTGGGCTACGAGTTATGCCTTGGCTCTCGCGATAAAGAAAATAGGCGATGTCGATTTAGTCATTTGCGGAAAACAGGCGATAGACGGCGACACGGCCCAGGTGGGTCCCGGAATAGCGGCACAGCTCGACTGGCCTCAAGGAACCTATGTTTCGGCCATGCCTTCCATAGACGAAAAAACAGTCACCGTTCACCGGATGCATGAAGACGGATACGATGTGACTGAGTTGGATCTCCCTGCCGTTTTGACAGTGGTTAAGGGAATAAACACACCCAGGATACCCAGTCTCAAAGGCCGGATGGCTGCCAGAAAGGCAGAGATTCCCACATGGACGGCGGAAGATGTAAACGCGGAGGAAGCGAAGATCGGATTAGACGGTTCGCCGACACGGGTCGTAAAAACTGAACCGCCTCCAGCCCGGCATAAGGATACGGAACTCATTACCGGAACTCCGGAAGAGGCTGCAAAAAAAATCATCCACGAATTGAGAGTACGTTCACTTGTGTAGGGGGAGATCATGATAACGGAAACAGAAAAAGATCGCAACGAATTTACGAATGTATGGGTCATCGGAGAATCCCAAGGCGGTGAAATCCAAGCGGTAACATACGAGCTTCTTGGAGCGGCAAAAGATTTAGCCGCAAAAAGAAACAGTCAGGTGTGGTGTGTATTGATGGGAAACGGCGTTTCGGAACAGTCTCAGATTCCATTCCACTACGGCGCCGACAAAGTCCTGGTTGTTGATGACCCGTCTTTAGCGCGGTTCATCGATGAAGTAGAAACAAACGTTTTATGCAGACTTATCGAAAATTATAAACCCGAAATTGTGCTTTGCGGCGCTACATCTAAAGGGAGAGCCCTTATACCGAGAGTCGCGGTGAAAGTGAATGCCGGTTTAACGGCGGACTGTACGGGGCTGGATATTGATCCTGAAACGGGTAATCTGCTTCAAACCAGACCTGCTTTCGGCGGGAACATTATGGCTACCATCAAGACAACCCGGCACCGGCCGCAGATGTCTACCGTGCGGCCGCGGGTTATGACCGCTTCGGAACCGGATACGTCCCTTTCCGGTGAAGTTATTACCGAGCCGGTTGTTGAATCGGACGCGTTTACCTTAAAACGGGTAGTCGATGTTGTGATGAACACCGAAAGCGTGGTCAATCTGTCGGATGCCCAGTTTATTATCAGCGGCGGACGGGGATTGAAAGGTCCCGAAGGCTTCGAACCTCTGGAAAAGCTTGCAAGAATGGTCGACGGAGCAGTCGGTGCTTCCCGCGCGGCTGTTGACGCCGGGTGGATCCCCTACTCACATCAGGTTGGACAGACGGGGCAGACGGTACAGTCAAAGGTTTATATCGCCTGCGGAATTTCCGGTCAAATCCAGCACTTAGTGGGGATGCAGTCCTGTGATTTTATAATCGCGATTAATAAGGATCCTGAAGCGCCCCTGATGAAGCTGGCTGATATAGCGGTAGTCGGCGATGTATTCGAGATACTTCCGGAAATAATGAAGCAGATTCCAAAGCGTTAAATATCATAAAGAGCCTGCCAAAAAGAAGGGCTGCCATGACAGGCAGCCCCGTTTTATTTTCATCAATTGATAACTAAAATATCCCTTTGACTTTTCCTGTTTCCGTATCGATATCGATATTCCGGAAAGCCGGATCCGACGCGGTTCCCGGCATCAGCTTGATGCTTCCGGCCACGGGAACGACCAGTCCGGCTCCGCGGTAAAGGAGAATATCCCGAACCGGCAGGGTCCATCCTTTAGGCCTTCCTTTCAGTGCCGGGTCGTGGGAAAGGCTCAGGTGTGTCTTTACCATACAGGTACCCATCTTCTTGAGCTCCTCGTCCCCCTCTACTTCCTTCACCTTCGCGTCGGCTTCCGGGGTGTATGTAACCCCGTCGGCGCCGTATACATTCGTGGCAATTCTGCTGATCCGTTCTTTCAGCGGAGTTGAATCCTCGTATAAGAACTTAAGGGTCGGTTTTTCCTCACAGGCTTCAACTACTGCCTGGGCCAGGTCTTTAGCCCCTTCGCCGCCTTTTTCCCAGTGCTTGCTCACTGCAGCCCTGGCACCGGCCGATTCCGCCGCCTTTTTAATCACCGCGATTTCTTCATCGGTATCGGTATAAAAGTGGTTTATACAGACAACCGGAGAAATTCCGCTGGATTTGACGGTTTCTATATGAGCGATGAGGTTTTCGACTCCTTTTTCTACCAAGCCGGTATTCCGTTCTGTATACGCCTTGTCTAAAGGCTTACCCGGAACAACCTTCGGACCGCCGCCGTGCATCTTCAGGGCCCGGACCGTGCAGACTATTACCGATGCATGGGGGGTAAGGCCGCTGTACCGGCATTTCAGATTCCAGAATTTTTCAAACCCGATATCGGCTCCGAATCCACTTTCGGTAACATTGTAATCGGCTAGTTTTAGTCCAAGCTTATCAGCTAAAATAGATGATTGACCGATGGCGATATTAGCGAACGGTCCGGCGTGAACCAGCACAGGCTGGCCTTCAACCGTCTGCATGAGGTTCGGATATATCGCTTTACTCATCAGGGCTGTCATGGCGCCGTCAACTTCCAGGTCAGCGGTAGTTACCGGTTTTCCCCGTTTGCTGTACCCGACGACAATTTTTCCCATACGCTCACGCATATCTTTAAGATCGGTAGCTACCGCTAAAATTGCCATAATTTCAGACGACACCGTAATCTGGAAATAGCTTCTCATCATGAAGCCGTCCATCTTTGATCCTAGTCCGATAATAATGTCACGGAGGGCCTGAGCTGAAAAATCCAGCACCCAGCCCATAGACAGGTTCCTCGGATCAATATCAAGCCGCTTCAGATTCTTGCTGCTGAGTGTTTTGTCTCCGTAATTGAACTCGTGCTGGATCCGGCTCGTTAACGCCACCATCGCCAGGTTGTGGGCGTTGGTAATGGCGTCTATGTCTCCGGTGAGACCGAGAGAAAATTCTGATAATGGTATACATTGAGCTAATCCGCCGCCCGCGGCAGAACCCTTAATATTAAAGGTAGGACCGCCCGAAGGCTGCCTTATAGCACCAATCACCTTCTTTCCTAATTTACCCAAGCCTTCTACCAAACCCATGGTGGTGGTTGTTTTCCCCTCGCCTAAAGGGGTAGGCGTCATCGCCGTCACTTCAACGTATTTTCCGTTCGGCTTGTTCTCCAGCCGCCTCAGTATTTTCTGAAAATCAAGTTTCGCCAGATAGTGGCCGTAGGGAAGGAGCTCGAATTTATCAAGATCCAGCTCATCTCCCAGCTGTTCCACAGTCTTCATGTTCTGCTCTGCAGCTTCCGCTATTTCCCAATCTTCCATTTTTGTGGGATCTAAGGTAATACTCATATGACCCTCCTTACTATCAATATATTCCGATGACCCGAATTCAGCTATGAATATTTTTCGTTTTTTTGTAGTTTGATGTACTTTCGCTTCCAATGTTTTTTTAAATCGGGTTAGAATGATTATGAACCAATACGAGGAGGTTAGATGATGTCAGCAAAAATAATAAAAGGTACGGAATTACGGGAGGAAATCCTGGAAGAGGTCCAGCAGGATGTGGAGAAGATCAAAAGTGAGCACGGGACCGTACCGGGATTAGTTACTATACTGGTCGGTAATAATCCGGCTTCTGTCTCCTATGTCACCCTAAAAATAAAAACGGCCCATCGGGTGGGATTCAAGGAAGTGCAGGAAAATGTGCCTGAAGATATTTCGGAAGAAGATCTTCTTGCCATGGTAAACAAATATAATGAAGATGATTCCATCCACGGCATTCTAGTGCAGCTGCCCCTGCCCGATCATATTGACGAAAAGAAAGTTCTAAACGCCGTAAATCCGGACAAGGATGTCGACGGTTTTCATCCCTTCAATGTGGGAAAACTTATGATAGGAGGTTCGGATGTCCGGTATCCGCCCTGCACACCGGCGGGTATCCAGGAAATGCTTATCCGGGGAGGAGTGCAGACCGAAGGCGCTGAAGTCGTTGTTGTCGGCAGATCGAATATCGTGGGAAAACCGATTGCGAATATGCTGGTGCAGAAGGGGCCGGGAGCAAATGCCACGGTTACCGTTGTGCATACCCGGACCAAGGATCTCGCCGGCCATTGCAGAAGGGCGGATATTCTTATTGTCGCGGCCGGGGTTCCCGGATTGGTCAAACCGGAATGGATCAAGCCCGGAGCCTGTGTTATAGATGTGGGTATAAACCGGGTGGGAGAGAAGAAAAGCAAGAAATCCGGCCGGATGATTCCGATTCTGCGGGGCGATGTCGATTTTGATAAAGCAAAAGAGGTTGCGGGCTGGATTACTCCTGTTCCCGGCGGAGTTGGACCGATGACTATAGCCATGCTGATGTATAACACTTTGAAATCATGCAAATACAAACTTGGAATGGAGATATAATATGACAGAACCGCATTCAGCAAAACCGGTACAGGAAAAGGCGGCTCACTCGGAAGGGTTTGATGACCGGTCACCGGCCGCGATTGCCAAAAGCATCTCGGTAAAATTAGGAGTTGCCAAGGCCAATTTACCCTGGGACTCAGTTATCATCCTCGGGTTTTTGGCCGGAGCGTACATTGCCTTCGGGGGTGTGTTAGCTCAGACGGTGACCTTTGATCTGTCTTCATATTTGGGAATAGGCTTTTCTAAATTCCTGGCGGGCAGTGTATTCAGTGTCGGGCTTATGCTGGTAATTATAGGCGGAGCGGAACTTTTCACCGGGAACAATCTGATGGTGGTAAGTCTCCTGGATAAAAGGATCGGGAGCGGTCAGATGCTCGTTAAGTGGGGAGGAGTTTTTCTCGCCAATTTTATCGGCGCGGTCACTATAGCCGGAATTCTTTATCTTTCCGGTCTCTGGAAGACCGGGGACGGCGGATTGGGGGCGGCTGTAGTAAATACGGCTGCGGCAAAAACATCACTCCCCTTCGGAGCAGCTCTTGTCCGGGCAGTAGGCTGCAACTGGCTTGTCTGTCTGGCGGTATGGTTGTCCCTTGCTTCGAGGAACACCGTGGGAAAGATCTTCGCGATATTTTTTCCGATCATGGCATTTGTTGCCATGGGATTTGAACACAGTGTGGCGAATATGTACTTTATCCCGGCCGGATTATTTCTTAAGAACGGCGCCGGAATCATACCCGCGGGAGCCGCTGCGGAATCCCTTACATGGGGCAGATTTCTCTACGCGAACCTGCTCCCGGTGACGATAGGAAATATTATCGGAGGTTCGTTTTTTGTGGGAACCCTTTACTGGCTTGTATATTTACGGAAGAAGTAAAAAAAGGGGCTGCATTTCGAGCAGCCCCTTTTTGATGACTAGTTTTTAGTTATTTTGCTGCTGCTGACAGAGCGTCTTCCGCTGCAGATGCCGCGTCCGGTGCGTATAAATCGGCGCCGATACTTTCACAGAAGTTCTGGGTTACCGGAGCTCCGCCGATCATAATGGTCAGCTGATCTCTAACTCCGTCTTCCTTAGCTTTATCCACAACATTTTTCATTTCGGTCATGGTGGTTGTAAGGAGAGCTGAGCACGCGATGATTTTAGCGTTCTGCTCTTTCGCGGTGTCGATAAATTTATCTGCAGGAACGTCGGTTCCAAGATCAATTACTTCGAGACCTTTTCCTTCCATCATCATTTTAACAAGGTTCTTTCCAATGTCGTGAAGGTCGCCTTTTACCGTTCCAAGAACAACTTTTCCCTTAGATTCAACACCTTCATCGACAAGAAGGGGCCGCAATACTTCAATACCAGAATTCATGGCTCTCGCGGCAATCAGAACTTCCGGAACATATACTTCGTTATTTTTAAACTTTGTTCCGATAATGTTCATTCCGGACATAAGGCCTTCTTCTAAAATTGTCCGGGCTTTAATTTTTTCATCAATAGCCTGTTGGACAAGCTCTTTTACTTCCTGAGCTTTTCCTTTCTGCAGTTTTTCAGACATTTCCTCTAAAATGCTCATCAATTTCCTCCTACCGGCAAAATAATTTTATGTATGGCTTGTAAAAGTCATAGTAAAATCTCATAGTGTATTTGTCTACAAGAATATACCATAAATGTTCAAGGAATATAGAAAAATATCGGGCTTTTTTGTATTTTATTGCACTTTTTTATGACTCCGGATTAAAGTACATGTTTTCAACATAGGCTTCCTGGAACTCAGGCGAGCTGGACAATTCAACATACGTAGCCCGTGCTTTAATTTGTGAACAGAAGGCTGCCTGTTTTCGGGAAATACATGCCATTACGGCTCCTTTTCCTGCAGCGTTTCCGATCACCTTAATTTTATTTTCCAGCTGATGTGGAAGCAGCCCAATGGCGACAGCGCTTCGTTTATCAATAAACGAGCCGAAACCCCCGGCTAAATATAACGTTCCAATATCTTCTGCCTTTTTATCCGAAAATTTTAATAGAGTCTGTATCCCGGCTGCAATCGCCGCTTTCGCCAACTGCACCTCCCGGACGTCCTTCTGGGTGAACAGTATCGCTTCCTCGCCGGCAGCTTTATCTTCCGGTACCACAATGAAGGCCGACTCACCGTCCTCTTCGGTCAGGAGACGGGCAAAGGCCGGAGAAATTGAATCGCTTTCGTCCTTACCGATCATCCGTCCTGTTTCTTCCACAACACCCGCTTTAATTAAAACGGCAAGAATATCAACCAAACCGGATCCGCAAATTCCGATGGGCTGTTTTCCGAGGATAGTAGTGACCGACAAGCCATCGGAAGAATCGGCCGCGGTGTTAATGGCCCCCCCGACGCCGCCCACTCCGTGCCGGATATGGGCGCCTTCAAACGCGGGTCCCGCCGCGGTGGAACAGGCAACGATTTTTTCGCTGTTCCCGAGTACGATTTCTCCGTTTGTTCCGATGTCGATAAGCAGGCAGAGCTCCTCGTTCTCCATCATTCCGCTGGATAGAACCGCCGCGACAATATCAGCTCCTACATAACCGGATAAACCGGGAAGTACAGTTGCCGTGCCGTTCAGCACCAGACCGGTGTCTTCCGAAGGAACGGTGTGTCCTTCCGTACTCACCGAAATGAAGGGCGCGGCGGCAATGTTCTCCGGTTTAATACCTAAAAACAGGTGAATCATTGTGGTATTTCCCGCGAAAACCCCGGTGTATATTTTATTAATGGCGATTCCGGTTCGGTCCGAAAGAGACGTAATCATCCTGTTCAGCTGCTCAATAATTTTCTTGTGAAGCATCCGGAGTCCCTGCTCATTTGTCATAGTATGATTGATCCGGGAAATGACATCCGCACCAAATGAACCTTGCGCGTTCAGATCGGATACCACATCCACGGTTTCCCCGGTGTTTAAATCAATCAAATAGACAACCACTGTAGTCGTTCCGATATCGACGGCGATGCCGTAGCATTCTCCGGAAACATCACCCGGAAGGACACGGATGACCGCTGTTTCGTCATGAACTACGGTTACACTGTAGTCCTGTTCGCGTATTGTGTCGGCAAGATCCTGGAGCAGAGCAAGCGGGAAGGCGGCCTTTTCCATCCCTGCTGTCTGTATGAGACGGCTGAAATCGGAACGCTGATCGTCCGCGTGGGGTTTATCCATAAGAACATGGAGTGTCTTCACGGGAGGATCCAATGGTATCTGCCGTTCAAGCAGGTCGTGCAGGATCTGTACTTCCTCCGGACCTTTTTCGATTAGAACTTCAAGATCAGAACCGGGATAAGAAAGACAGGCTAACCGGTATCCCTGATTAATGTCTTCATCAAGATGTTTCTTTTCTTCTTCTCCCGGGTCTGATACATTGCCGGACAAAATTTTAATCCTGCACTTTCCGCATCGGCCCTTGCCTCCGCAGGGCGCAGGCAGATTAAAATCAGTGTGATTATTTATAAAATCAAGGAGATTCAGTTTATCACTGCACTCTTTTTCTATTGTTCGACCGCTTTGCTGTACTGAAATTTTGTAATTCATAACTTCCTTTCCTGTGTTACTCAGATCCGTGATTTTTTGTTTCCAGTTCTTCCTGAAACCGTTTACCGAATTGCTCCCATATTACGATTGTAAGGGTTGCCAGTAAAGGACCGACAAGGAACCCGATTATTCCCAGCCAGGCGATTCCTCCCAGCATGGTTAGAAGAACCAATGCCGGATTTAGTCCGGACTGGTCACCCATTAGTTTAGGCCGGATAATATACTGATTAATTGAAAATCCGACAAGTCCTAATATAATAACCAGAATTCCTGCCACTATCCTTCCGGATATTATCATAAGAACGCCGGTAGGAATGATCACTATATTGGTTCCCAATATGGGAAGCACCGATAAAACTGTCATGATAAGACCCCATAATACCGGAGTGGGAAGACCGAAAATAATGAAAACCAGTGTTCCCCAGAATCCTTCAATGATCCCGATAACGAGGGTGCTTTTAATTGTCGCGTTTGTGGTCCGAACTGTTTCGGTCATGAGTTCTTGTGTATTGCGGTTGCTTAAGGGTATCAGATCCATTATTTTTTTTGTAATTTTCTGGCCGTCCATGAAGAGGTAAAACATTATGAACAGTATCAGGATAAAGTGGAGGATCGCACTGGTTATACTGAACAGCGAACGCTGAGTGGCATCCAGAAAAAACGCACTCGCTTCACTAAGCAGCTGCCTCACGGCCTGGTCCAATTGGAAATTTTCTTTAGATAGATAATCACCCAGAATGGGTATTTGATATAACTTTTCTACCAGATCCTCCATGGACAGTTTTCCGCTGAGATTATTCCATTTCTCCAGCATCACAGTCGCGCCGGTAAGGGCTTGCCTGTACACAATTAATGTAATAATAAGAACGGGCACGGCAATTAGAATAAAAACCGAAAAAATAGTAATTCCCGCAGAAATCGCCCGGCGGCCGTGAAGTTTTTTCCGGATGAAGATAAAGACAGGCCAGAATAGATTGGTGAAGATTATTGCTAAAAAGATGTCCAGCAGAAAAGGTGTTAATATACGGTAAAGGGCATAGGTGATGATAATTAACAGCAAAAGAAAAAAGCCGTCAAGAATGCGGAATCTGTACTGCTCCATTTCGGTCCTCCAATGATTAAGTAATGTAATGATACTGTATAAGCAGTGTTGATTCTATATTCGGTGTTTTAAATTATTGTCATCTCTGAAAAGATTGGTATACTGATTGAAACGGGGAGGTATGAAAATGTCCGGTAAAGAAAAAATCAAGAAAATATTTAATCATCAGGAGGGAGAAATACCGATCGATTTCGGAGCATCGGCCGTTACAGGAATGCATGTCAGTGTGGTTGCTGCACTCCGGAAACATTACGGCCTAGGGGAAAATCCGGTAAAGGTTATAGAGCCGTATCAGATGCTCGGACTTGTGGATGAAGACTTGAAGCAGATTTTAGGGATTGATGTGGACGGTATATGGGCGCCGAAAACCATGTTCGGATTTACTGCGGAAAGCTGGAAGGAGTGGACTACTCCCTGGAATCAGCAAGTTTTGGTGCCGGAGGAATTTAACACAACACCTGAACCCGGCGGCGATATCCTGATTTATCCCGAAGGTGATACCTCAGCCCCGCCCTCCGGGAGAATGCCCGGGAACGGTTACTTTTTCGATACCATAATCCGGCAGGAATCTTTTAACGAAGACGACCTTGATCCCGAAGACAATCTGGAAGAGTTCGGCCGGATCGGAGAAAGTGATCTAGATTATTACCGGAATTTTACCGGATCCTACGCAGAGAATCAGCGGGCTATACTAGCCAATTTCGGAGGCACCGGGTTGGGAGATATCGCATTGGTTCCAGCTCCCGGAATGAAGTATCCGAAAGGGATACGGGATATTACCGAGTGGTACATATCCACCGTCTCCCGCCGGGAATATCTGCACGAAATTTTCGCCAGGCAGACCGACATTGCTCTCTACAATCTGGAAAAAATTTATACCGCGATAGGAGACAGCATAGACGCGGTATTTATATGCGGAACGGATTTCGGCACCCAGTCTTCTTCCTTTTGTTCTCCGGAAACTTTCGATACACTTTATGCTCCCTATTACCGGAAGATGAATGACTGGATCCACTCCAATACCGGATGGAAAACGTTTAAACACTCCTGCGGAGCGGTAGAAAGTTTCATGTCCCATTTTATCGATGCCGGATTTGATATTATCAATCCTGTGCAGGTGTCCGCGTCCGGAATGGATCCGGTAGTACTAAAAGAGAAATACGGAGCAGATCTTGTCTTTTGGGGCGGCGGAATCGATACACAGAAAACGCTCCCCTTCGGAACTCCGGAAGATGTCCGGGAGGAAGTTCTATCCCGGTGTGAAGTGCTGGGGAAGAACGGCGGATTTGTGTTCAATGCCGTCCACAATGTGCAGGCAAAAACTCCGGTGAATAACCTGATAGCGATGTTTGAAGCGGTGCGGGAATATAACGGGAGCAGCAATTTCCGGTGATCACATAAATCGGCATCACCGGAAATTGACGATTTTCCGCGAAAAAAATATGCTGTAACGGGAGGAAGCTTTAAGAGTGTGTTTTAAAGATTTCTTTTTTTAAATTACCCAAAGGATCGAATGCAGCCCGTATTGTCAACAACAGAGATATCCCCGTTCCCATTGCAACGGTCGTGAATATGGCGATCATAATAGCGATTTGATACCTGACGGCCAAGGCAGGTTCTGTTCCTCCGAGAATCTGCCCCGTCATCATTCCGGGCAGAGAAACAATACCCATTGTCGCCATTGTTGCGACTGTCGGCGCGAAAGCCCGTCGTAATGCTTCCCGTATGTACGGTCTGATCGCTTCATACAACCCTGCGCCCGACGCGAGTCGGTACTGAAGAACCGGTTCGTCCTGCTTCGATTGGTGGTAGAAGGTGCTGAGACCGACGATGTTTCCCCGCAGGGCATTGCCCAAGAGCATTCCCCCGATCGCGATAAAATATTTCGCGGTTAATGGATTTTTCAAGGCAAGCAGTACTGTGTTAAAAAAGAGGAGTACCGAGAGACCGGAAATTAAAAACGAGACGGTTACCGGGAGCAGAAGCAGTTTTAGGTTTAAGGAGCTGTTCCGGATTACCGTTACCGTTGCAGTAAATATCATGAGCAGGAACCACGTAAGATTGATGACCGGGTTATCAAGCTCAAATATGTACCGAAGGAAGATGCCGATCAATAACAGCTGCACGGTCATACGGACAACGGAGAAGATCATCGATTTGGTTAGACCGAGTTTAAAAAAAATGCTTATTCCGAGAGGTACCGCTAAGAGACAGAATGTCACTGCCAAAAGAATGTAGGAAATATCTGCTGTACCGTTCATCCGGAGGCTCCTTCAGCAATATATATTAACTGAAAGTTTCCGCATTGCTGCCACAGCGGATCATGGGAGGCGGTGATTACGGTCCACTTCGGGTTTTCTGAAAAAAGGCTGATTACTTTTTTCTGCAAGTCTGCGTCTAAAGAAGAGGTAGGTTCATCAAGTATAAAAATATTCCGCTCTCGAAGGAGAGCGATCAAAACGGCTACGCGCTGTTTTTCTCCTCCCGACAGGGAATCAAAGGACTGCTCCAAAGTTCTCCTGTTCAAAGACAGCCTTTCCGCGGTTTCCAGAATCCTGTCTGTATTAGGCAAGGGTGAAGTGTATTTAAAACTGAAAATTTCCCGGAGTATTTTTATCGCGGTTCCGTTTCCGATTTGAGGATTCTGGGGAACATAGGATGATTCTCTCCTGAAGTGCCATATGGCCGGACCGGCCAATATCTTGCCGTTGTAGCGGATTATTCCGCTTTCGGGCTTTGCAAATCCCAGAATCATTTTAAGTATCGATGATTTTCCGGAACCGGAAATTCCGTGCAGCAGGACTTTTTCATTCTTTTTTATTTCAAAAGAAAGATTCTGAAATACATAATCTTCTTTATTCGCAAAAGAAAGATTTTCGGCCGATAGAAGAACCATTTACGTATTTCCTTATTGTGTGTATTCTTATGCAGTATAATAAATGAAGATTCATCCGAAAAGGGGGAGAGGTGCCAGCTGAACGATATTTTGCAAGTGACAATAATTCGCCGGTAAATGCCGAAGTAATGGAGGCGCTTCATCAGGTGAACAGGAATCATCAAATTGCTTATGGAGACGATCCCTATACAGAGCGGGGTATAGACATGCTGAGGGAAACATTCGGTGAAAATACACATCCGTTTTTTGTGTACAACGGTACCGGGGCCAATGTAACTGCTTTATCAGCATTACTTCAGCCGTACCAGAGTGTTATCTGCCCCGAAACAGCTCATATCAACATGGATGAGTGCGGTTCGTTAGAACGATTTTGCGGATGCAAGATTATACCGGTCCCTGGAAAGAACGGGAAGATCGGTGTAAATGATATACGGCATCATCTTTCCGAAATAGGGAATGAACATGCCTCCCAGCCGAAGGCTGTTTCCATTTCCCAAACTACTGAATTCAGTACCGTATATACCCCGGATGAGGTAAACGTGCTGGCGGATTTCCTTCATTCTAACGGATTATATCTTCATATGGACGGCGCAAGATTATCAAACGCCGCTGCGGCCTTGGATGTAAATTTGGCCGATATTACCTCAATTGCCGGAGTGGATGTTTTATCATTCGGATGCACCAAAAACGGAGTAATGTTCGGGGAAGCGGTATTGTTTTTCGGAACAGCATGCGCGGAATGGTATAAATTTGTCAGAAAACAGGGGATGCAGCTGGCTTCGAAAATGCGTTATATTGCCGCCCAATACACCGCGGTTTTAGAAAATAATTTATGGTACACGAATGCGGTTAAAGCTAACAAAATGGCGGCTCTTTTGGCTTCCCGGATTTCGGATTTGCCGGGAATAAGAATCGAGTACCCGGTAGAGGCAAACGGTGTTTTTGTTTCGGTACCTCCCCGCATAATAGAACCGCTTAAGGAAATGTATCCTTTTTACATATGGGATCATCAGAAAAATATCATCCGGCTGATGTGTTCTTTTGATACCACCAGGGAGGATGTGGAAGGTTTCATCCGATATTTGAAGGGTATCTTGAACCAAGCTGCTGAAAGTACCGGAGGAAAGTAATGCTGATTAAGTGGGAATCCGAAATTAAAGCCGCTGTTTATATCCTGAGCGGGCTTTCTGTCGCTTTTTTTATCATTTACGGAATTGCCGTGAAAGATCCGTTAAGCGGATTTCTGTGGGCCGCAGCAACCGGTATCGGCATCTGGGTACTATACCGTCTGATTCGCAGAATTGTCCTTACCATACTGCTTAAAAACCGGGTGGAAAAAAAAAGGAACCGGTAATATTTCCGGTTTCTTTATCATACATCTTTACGGATAAAAACGGAAAATATTTCCTGTGTCGGGAACATGTTTCATTACTTCATCACTTATTTCGGTCATGCGGTTAAAAACTTCTTCTGGAATTACCGTTTCAGCAGCCTTGAAGTTTCTTTCTGCCTGTTCCTTATTCCTCGCACCGATAATAATTGAGTGAATCCCCTCCTGATTTGCCACCCATTGAATGGCCATATGGGTCAAAGGAATATCATTTTCCCGGGAGAGCTCTTTAAGTTTTTCGGTGCCTTCATATACATGGGGCCAAACTTTTTCATCAAATAGTACCGTACCCGAACGGTGATCCCCCTCCTTGAACTCGGGATGCCGGGGAAATTTTCCGGTTAAAATTCCCTGAGCGATGGAGCTGTACGTTACAACGGCGATGTCGTTTTCCGCGCAGAACGGTATAATGTCTTCCTCATCAAACCGCCAATAGAGATTATAACAGAGCTGGTGTGCATTTATTGTACCTGCTTTCATTATCTGTTTCATCTGATCAATGGAAAAGTTGCTCACTCCGATGGACCGTATTTTTCCATCCTGTCTCGCTTCTTCAAGAGCTTCCATGGTCGGCCGGAGATCAATGTCTTTCTTCGGCCAATGAATGTAGTAAAGATCGATATAATCTGTTCCGATAGTCCGCAAGCTGTTTTCTATAGCTTCTTTATATTTACTCTTTTCCGGAACCGCGGCATTTTTGGTCGCTAAAAAAATCTTATCCCGTTTGTCTTTAATAAACCGGCCAACCACTTCTTCGCTCCGACCTCGGCCGTATCCTCTTGCAGTGTCGAAATGATTAATTCCCATCTCGAACGATTTCTCCATTGCTTCCATGGAATCTTTGTCTTCCTGACCCGCCCACTGGGTTCCTCCGAAGGACCAGCATCCAAGGGCCATAAGGTTGAGTTTTTTATCCGATGGTTCAATCGTTACTGGATCGAATGTGCTCATTTATTTTTCCTCCACTTTATTTCTCGTATACATAAATATTTATATTCTGGTAAAAATTCAAGTGATACTGCTAAATTACAGCAATTTCCGGTGATCACATTTGCATATTACATAAATCGATGCTGCCGGAAATGCCGGTTAAAATATGATGAGAACGCTCAGGGGAACAGTGACCGCTGAGATCATGGTGGTGATGACCGCGCTATGGCTTGCAAACCGGGGAGATCCGCCGTACTGCCTGGTAATCACCACCGAAGAAACAGCTACCGGCATCAGGGACACGACCGCCGCTATCCGGTAAACATCATTTCTTAATGGAAGCAGAAGCAGCAGCAGGATGGTAACCGCGGGAATGAGAACCAGCCGAACAAGGGACAGGTATCCGATATCCCACAGTTCTTTTCCCCGCGGGAGACCATGCAGACTCGCTCCGATAAGAATCAGAACAAAGGGGACAGCGATGGTTCCTGTTTTATCGAACATCATCATGAAAAAATCGGGAATATAAGAAGATACCCTCAGAAAAACCACAACGGCCGCTAAAAGTACCGCTATAAGAGGCGGATTGAGGAGATTTTTCAAAATATCTTTAAGTTTTCCCTTTCCCAAAAGAGAAACACCTATTGACCAGTACCCGATATAAGACCCGAGATTGAGCAGAAAAAGTTTCGCCACTGCTTCGTCTCCCCATAACCTGCCGATCACGATGATCGGAAAGAATCCATAATTGTTTACCGCGCAAAAATGGCGGAATGTTTTAATAACATCTTCATCTTTCTCTCTAACACCTTTTGCAAAAATAAACCCTAATGCTCCTCCCAGTGCCATGATCGAAAGCCCCAAAACGGGCAGCATCCATGCTTCCAATAAAGAATCAGCATCCATATTAATTACTATACGAGAAAATATTAACGAAGGAAGCAGGAATATGATGACGAAGTTGGTAAGGCTGTCGATATATTCTTCTTTGATCAAGCCCATTTTATTAGAGACCCATCCCAACAGAAAAAAGATAAATATTTCAGCAATGGCAAGGAGGATTGAAATAATCATCCGACCATTGTAGTGACAATCGTGATAAATACAAGACTCCGCGGTTCACTCTCCCCCCGGCAGCCCGAGGCCATACCGCCTCCGTCCCGCACCCAAACCGCCGACCGCGGCCCAACCGCGGCAGCCTGACCCGTTTTCGCCGCGCGTCCAACCAATCCGCGAAAACCAGCGCAGACCCGCGGTCCACTCTCCCGGGATACTGTGGTCCTGCGCCTACAGTACCTTCTATAATAAACCTCAGACGATCTGTCTTTACTTCAAAAACAACCGCCGCTTCCGGCCGCGGTTCACCCTAGGAAAAGAACCGCGGATTATCGCGGATTTGCGCGGATTATGGGAACGGCGGAAAGGCTTAGTCACTGGTTTACAAGAATTGGCCGTAGTTAAAGAGAAATGGGAAATAAAACAAAACTCGGCAGAATCAGATATCCCACCCCCAAAACACCGACCGCAGCCCACCCCCGGCAGCCTCAACCACTAACGACCATCAACCCGCCAATCCGCGAAAACCCGCGCAAACCCGCGGTCCACTCTCCCCGGGATACTGTTGTCCTGCGCCTACAGTACCTTCTCTAATAAACCTTAAGAAGATCTGTCTTCAATTCAAAAACAGCCGTCACTTCCGGCCGCGGTTCACCCTAGGAAAAGAACCGCGGATTATCGCGGATTTGCGC
>CAYLLE010000048.1:0-22979 GCA_964384485.1 uncultured Spirochaetales bacterium
TGGAACAGCACATTGGTGCAACTTCTCCATGGTCTTAACAGACTGGTCACGGCCGCTCTGGTAAAGATTGATATTCCCCTTTTTTTATGGCCCGCAGCGGGCGCGGTTATAACCTTCGGACTTGTGTATCCTTTCGCCAGAGCCGCGGCCGGAGAAGGAATGCCCGCGTATATGTCGGGGTTAACCGACATAAAGCCCATTTTTCTCTCAAAGTAACCGTTGTAAAACTCACCGCCGCGGTGACGACTCTCCTGTCCCTTGGAAGCGGCGGTGTCGTCGGTCTGCTTTCAGTTTTCCTAGAAAAAATAAAAAGGCAGGATTCACCGATTTTGACCGGAGAACCGCGGGTATTTGCGGGATGGCCGGAACGGTAGGCGCGCTTTTTCATAGTTCCGTAGGGAGCAGCAGTTCTCTTTATCTTGATCAAAGGCGGGGCTAATTTATTAACCGTCGGGTCAGGAATGAGCGCCGGCTTTACCGGTCCCTCTTTGATAATGGGAATGCTGGTCGGCTATATCATGGCTGAGGTTGCCGGCGCGGCGCCTTACTCAACCGAATATTATCCGCTTTTGTCAGCCGGATTTGCCGCGACCCTGGGAAGCAGCATCAATGTCCCGATTGCCGCGGCTGTCATCGGTGTGGAACTTTTCGGACTCCATTACGGTCTGCCGTGCGGCCTCGCCGGGATTATCGGGTTTCAAATCAACCGGCACTACACCTTGTACGACTACGCGAAGAACGGCAAACCCACCGGAAGATAACACAAGAAGCCGGCGGCGCAGGTCTGGTTTTTCATCATGCCATCCCGAAAGTCCGCCGGTAGAAGGCCAGCTCTTTCCGGAGGGTGTCTTTAATATTTTCTGATCTCCGGAATCCGTGCTGTTCTTCCGGATAGGCTATGTACTCCACGGGGATTCCTTTTTCCCGGAGTGCCTGTACCATCAATTCCGCTTGATTCGGCGGAACAATTTTATCTTCCAAACCCTGGAAAAAAATGACTGGACAGTTAAGCCGGTCAACATGTCTGATAGGCGAACGGGACTGATATAGATCCTTCTGTTCAGGGTAAGGTCCGATCAGCCGGTCCAGGTACCGGGATTCAAACTTATGGGTGTCCCGGGCTAAAGCTTCCAGATCGCTCACTCCGTAGTGGCTTGCCCCGGCTGCAAAGGTGTCGGTAAAAGCAAGGCAGGCTAAGGTAGTGAAACCGCCGGCACTTCCGCCGGTAATCGCCAGTTTTTTAGGGTCCGTAAGTCCCTCTTTTACCAGGTATTCCGCGCCTTTTGAGCAGTCCTCCACATCAACGATACCCCAATTATCCAGAAGCAGATCCCGGTAAGAACGGCCGTATCCCGTACTGCCGCCGTAATTTACATCCAGCACCGCGAATCCCCGGCTTGTCCAGTACTGGTTTTTCAAGCTAAGACTACCTCCGGTAGACCCGGTAGGTCCGCCGTGACTCATCACGATAAGCGGAGGGAGTTCCCCCGGAGGAGCCTTGAAATCCTTATTCTTGGGGGGATAGTAAAACCCGTGGGCGGTTCTGCCTCCGGCACTGGGATACGAAACCGGCCGGGCCGGGCTAACATACCCGGGATCGATGGAGACGGAACTGAACTTCCTGAGTACTGTTTCTTCACCCGAGTCAAGATCCAGGCGGCACAGGGTAACCGGTTCGGTTGGAGAAGCGGCAAAATACACCGCGTAATTTTCGGCTGTCCGGATTTGGGCGTATACGTTGTGCTTCATTTCGATGAGCTTTAACGAACCCTCAGCCGGATCAATTTCGGAAAGAAACCATTGTCCGTTCCGGGTATAGGCAGCTATTATACGGTTCCCCCGGAAGTCCCAGGTAGACATCCTGAAAGCCCACTGCGGCACGGCAAATTCTGCTTCCATGGTAAGGATCCGGTAAACGCTTTTCCCGTCCCAGGCGTAAAAGTTCCACCATTCTTCCCGGTCCGATACAAAATAGAGAATGCCCTCAGGTCCCCACCGGGGCTGGAATACCGATTCGCTGCCCCCTCCGGTGATTTTCACAATATCCGTGATTCCCGCCGGTCCTAACTCACCCGCCCAAAGTTCCGTGGCATTCCACGGCATGTCCGGGTGATCCCAGGTCAGCCAGGTTATCCTGTTTCCCCGTATATCCGGAGACGCGTAAAAGTCATGCCCTTCGGCGATTCTGGCTATTCCCCCGTCCTCAAGGTTTACAAGACAGAGGAAGTTTTCGACCGTCTCCGGACCGTCCTCTTCGCCGACGCACACGAGTCCGTGTTCGGTTACATGAAGGTCGGCAAAACGGGTTCCGGACGGGGTTAACGGAGAAATCCGGCCCTGTTCGGCCCGGTAAATCCGCTGGTCGGCAAAATTCACGAAGTATATGATTCCTTCATGAACAGTAAATGCTCCGCCGCCGTATTCGTGTACCCGGGTACGGGCGTTATACGGTTCCGGAATCACTTCCTCGAACCCGCCGTCTCCCGCTGAGCGGCAGATGACCGTTCTGCCTCCCTCTTCCGGTCTCGCTTCGCTCCAGTAAACCTCGGTACCGTCGGTGACAATATTTCTCGGCCGCAGGGAGCCCCGGACTACCAGTTCTTCCGTGACCGGAGATTCCCAAAGCCCGTATGATCTGATCTGCATCGGTTATCCTCCATAATAGACATGATACAGGATTTTATGACTGTTGCCAATTTTGTTGTTATGATCAGCCGCTAACGGTGGAACACGAATCGGTCCTGGGCTCCCGTCTCCGGTTAAGTCCTTTCCGGATGGAAGAAACGTACCGCTCTAATTCCGCTGGATGGTGAAGAGACCGAAGTGAGCGCGGAGATCGTTCTTCAGAAGAGAATCCCCCTTATCGGACCGCTTCTTCTAAAATCCACCGTCAGCGATGCTCTTGAATCGATGAAGAAATTTTGTGAACCATGGAACGGTTAAAGCAGGCGCAGTTATTCCTGCCTGGTCACCTTCTCGGCCGCGAGCAGCACCTGTTCAAGAGGAGCCTGGTGTCCCCAATTATCCGCTTTTCTGAGCTCAGGACCGTGCCATTCGAGAGGGAATATTCCGTCAAGCTCAAACGTAACGATTGGATCGCCGTCAGGGGTGATAAAAGTGATAACACCCTTTTTCTTTTCCGGCTGATCCTTCCGCTTATTTCCGTCAATCCAGTCAAAAAAACCGAAATCTGAAAAGGGCCGCTGGATGGCAAGCTCGGTGGTATAGGTTTTATTATAATTCTTCTGATACTTTTCACTGTCAATTGAAAAAACGTCGAGGCCCCGGATTTCATTCACTTCCGAACAGTCCAGCCCCTCAATCTCGATCTTAAAATGGCTCACGGATACTCTAAAACTCATAAATTCTCCTTAATAAAATTGGGTTGATAGATACTACTCCAGAATGATGTATTTTCATAGTCCCGGTGATATCATTTTCTCTTACGCAGTTGTTTGATAAAATGGCTGCATGGAGGAAAAATGAAAAAACCCAATGTGATACTGATCAATTGTGATGATTTAGGCTATGGAGATTTAAGCTGTTACGGTTCAGAGGTAAACTCGACCCCGGCCCTGGATAAACTGGCCCGGGAAGGAATCCGGTTTACCGATTTCTATATGGCAAGCCCTGTTTGTTCCCCTTCCCGGGGAGCCATGCTTACCGGCTGCTATCCTCCCAGGATAGGCTTCGACACTTTTGGCGAGAAGCGGCATTGGGTCCTCTTTCCGGGTATGGGGGAAGGGCTTGATCCTGATGAGTATACCCTGGGAAATCTCTTCCGGGACAATGGATACGCTACAAAACTCGTCGGAAAGTGGCACTGCGGAGATCAGGAAGAATTCCTGCCAACCAAATACGGATTCGACAGTTACTACGGAATCCCCTACTCAAACGACATGGGAGTTCAAGCCGGCGGACACAACTTTCCTCCTCTTCCATTAATCCGGGACAATGAAGTCATTCAGGAACAGCCGGATCAATCCTCCCTCACCGAGCGGTATGTGGAAGAATCTGTTCGGTTCATCCGCGAAAACAAGGACCGCGGTTTCTTCCTCTATTTTGCCCATATGTATGTACACCTCCCCATCTATGTTCCGGACCGGTTCCGGAAAAACTCAAGGAACGGCAGGTACGGAGCCGCCGTGGAATGTATCGACTGGGCCGCATCAGTCCTTATGGCGGAGCTGGAGAAACAGGGAATCGCGGAAAACACTATTGTCATGTTCACCAGCGACAACGGATCCCGGAACGGAAGTGAAGGCGGATCCAACCGGCCCCTTAAGGGCGGAAAGGGTCAGACCTGGGAAGGAGGGATGCGGCTCCCGTTTATCATCCGGTGGCCCGAAGCGGTTCCTGCGGGCAGGGAATGTTCCGGACTATCTTCCTCCATCGATCTCCTTCCCACACTGGCAGGAATAATCGGAAGCCCTCTGCCCGGCGGCCGGATCATCGACGGGACCGACATCACTCCCCTTTTAAAAGATCCCGGGTCGGAAAGCCCAAGGAAGACGTTCTTCTATTACAAGATGGATATGCTGGAGGCGGTCCGGCACGGAAGCTGGAAGCTGCATGTTTCTAAAAACAGCGAACCGGTACAAGAGCTTTATAATTTAACCGAAAATCCCGGGGAAGAAAACAATTTGTACGATTCAAACCCCGGTATCGTGCGGGAGCTCAAACAGCTTCTGGAAGCGTGCCGGGAAGATTTGGGAGATTCTGTGACCGGTGTGACGGGAAAAAACCGGAGAGCATGCGGAAAGACACAGAACCCTAAACCCCTCACCCGGTACGATGAATCACACCCTTATATTATAGCGGAGTACGATCTGCTGGAGAGAGGATAAGCCTGAATCTCTTCGGTAGCTGCCGCGGCGAGCCCCTCCGGGCAGAACCGGAATTTTGCTGCTCAGCCGGGTTCCAATTTTTCCGGAGCCACTTCATTCAGCAGGGGGTGGGGGTCTCCGGAACTGAAACGCTGGACGTTGATCCGAAATATTTCCCAAATCCGTTCCTTAAAATAGGGACTAAAACTTGAACCGGCAATATGAGGTGTCATAATGACATTGGGGAATTTCCATAAAGGATGGTCCGGGGGCATGGGATAATAGTAATGGGTATCCAGGGCAGCCCCGGCGATACTGCCTGTCCGGAGGGCATCAATCAGCGGCCGCTCCTGTATTATAGGACCACGGGCCGGATTAAGGATAAACGCGGAATCCGGAAGTGATTCCAATTCATCCCGGCCGATCATCCCCCGGGTTTCCGGGGCAAGGGGGACGGCAAGTATAAGAAAATCGAGTCCCTTTAAAAAAGCACTTTTCTCCCGGACGGTATATACCTTATCAGGCAGAACTCCCTCAGGATCACCCGTACCTTCCACCTGGTACACATCCTGCCGGGATGAAACACGGTCCCGGACCAGAACGTGAACGGTGAGTCCCATGCTTTTGAGCAGCCGGGCCGTCTCCCGTCCAATGCCTCCGTAGCCCCAAATTCCCGCTGTCATTCCCCGGATCTCCCGCTGAAATCCGGCAGCCCGGTCCCACACCCCCTTTTCCTGATTCCGGATCATACCTCGCAAGTCCCGGACCAGGTTCACCGCCATCGCGGCGCACCATTCCCCGATCGGGGCATCGAACACCCCCCGGGCGTTGCATACCCGGATACCCCGGCCCGGAAAACCCATGCCTAAAAACTGATCGTATCCTACCGATGCAAGCTGAATGAATTTGAGCCGCTTCATGATCTGATGATTCACCGGAGGAACACTGCAAAAGAGTGCCTCGGTATCGGCTATAACATCATCAGGAAGTGCCCGCGGTTCTTCGGCCGGATCTACCACGGTGATTTCGGTATCTTGAACCTCTTCCAGTCTCCGGAGACACTCATCGTATACCGGCACATCAATTAAAATTTTCATCGTTATTTCTCCATTTTCTTTCCCGACACACTGTTATATTCACCGCTCAATTCAACTGTATACACACCAGGAATTTCCGGTGATTACATCCGCATTAAAATTTATATACTATATGCAATTATGGCCACTCCAAAATAATACAAGGTGTTGACCGGGAATTGCTGTATACACACGGCTTAAAAAGAACTAGAATACCCGGAACAAAGGAGCTTATAAATGGGGATTTTAATAGAAAAAGGTATGAAGATACTGTTCCAGGGAGACAGTATTACCGACTCCGGCAGAAAAGATGACACTGACCACGGACTTGGGAGAGGGTATCCGTTTCTTGCCGCGGCGTACTACCGGGGCATGCGTCCCGACCTGAATCTGGAGTTTTTAAACCGGGGCGTATCCGGAAACCGGACAAATGACCTGGTATCCCGGTGGGATGAAGACTGCGTTGCCCTTGCTCCTGATATTCTATCCATCCTGATCGGTATCAACAATACCTGGCGCCGGTATGACCGAGACGATCCCACATCACCCGAAACGTTCAGGAATGAATACGACGCAATCCTCAAACGCTCTGCGGAGGAAACCGGTGCTTCCCTGGTTATCTGTGAACCATTTATTCTGGATATTGATGAAAAGGCAACAAAAATGCGGGAAGATCTGGAACCGAAAAAAGCCGTCTGCCGGGAGCTCGCGGAAAAATATGACGCTGTTTACGTTCCCCTGGATTCGCTCTTCGCGGAAGCATGCGGGAGTACAGACCCGGCCTACTGGTCCGACGATGGGGTGCATCCGACATTGGCAGGCCATTCTTTCATCGCCAACGAGTGGATCAAAGCGGTTAGCGGATCCTGACCGCTTAACCTAAATATAATGACACGAATCGTGGACAAATTATCAAGATAATTTTTTTTGAGTAAATGAAATATGATCAATTGGGCCGGGAATCAGTCTAAAATCCGGATAATTTGTCACAATACAACGATTTAAGATGATTTTTGTCCACGATTCAAAGCACTACCCACGTTAAAACGCTAATTTTTTCGCAGCATATTCATCAATATTGAATTTCCGCTTTAGCCCCGACGCGGTCATGGAACGGACCTTCCCGAAAACCGTCCGCTGATTCCATGGCCGGTCATGCAGCCCGAAGACCCAACCGGCCCCGGCATAGGAACTGGGATCCCGGCCGTCCAGCAGGTACTTGTTGTTAAGATAAAGGATACGTTTAAAGGCTTCCTCCGGATCGGGAGTCCACTCAAGAATCTTCTTTCCCCAGTACATCCGCATATAGTTATGCATAAAACCGGTGATTGTCATCTCCTTCTCAGCGGCGTTCCAGTACACATCATGGGTTTCCGCTTTCTCGAGCTCCTCCACAGAATAGATGTGATCTCTTCGGTCTAGCTGATGAGCAGTCAAAGTCTCCCGGGCCCAGCCGGGGAGAGCCCGGTATGAATCGTAATCCGGTTCGTAATACACATAATTGATCCCGAGCTCCCGGCGCACCACGAGTTCATCGATGAACTTTTCTGCGTCCGGACCGGCGCCGGAATCCAGGACAGCGCGGAAAATTCTAATCGGAGAAATCTGACCGAAATGAAGATAGGGGCTCAATCGGGAGGTACCGTCAAGGGATGGATCATTCCGGTTCTCTCCGTAGCTTCCCAGTTTCCGGGAAATAAACTCCTCCAGCCTGGCTTCCGCTTCCTTTTCTCCGCCCCGGAAAAAGGAAGCAGCGCTTCCCGGGTACTCCGGGGGATCAGCCGCAGTTAAAAGTTCTTCTATGCTGTCCGGATCAATACCGGACTCCTGCACGTTCGGAGACTGCCTGACCGGTTCTGTCCGTACAGGCAGACGGCCGAAGCCGTCCGCTTCCGACATTATCTTTTTCCGGATGGTCCGGGCCGCGTATTCCCGCTTTTGAGACGCCGATTCCACCGGGACTACTATGTCGCTTTCCACCTGAACAACTCTGCATTCCGCCGACTCGGCAATAGATTTCCGCCACCCCCTCAGGTGCCGGAGATATCCCCTGTCCGTGACAATCAGGGAAGCCCGGACAGCCGTTTCGGCAGCCACCCTCGGAGGATCACCTAACCTGATTACAAACTTGATGCCCCGGCGGGCAAGTCCGTCCCGGACGTCTTTTAACCCCTCCAGCATGAACCGGTAGTGCCGGGCTGCCCCCTCCGGATAATCCCCGGTTAAAACAAACAATACCAGAACATTCTGTTTTATCCGGTTTGCCTGATCCAAAGCATACTCCAGGGCATGGTTATCGCTGCTCCGCTGGGAATGCTGCATCCAGTAGAGGACAAAACCGCCATCCCGAAGCGGTTTATCGTTCAAATATTTTATCCTGGCGGGATCGATATTGTTCATTCGTAGTAACCGAAAATAGAATCGATTATTTCCAGTCCCGCGCACACCCCGGTTCCGGAAAACTTCTCTCCGCCGCCGCTACCGCAAACCCGCAGGTTCATAACCGAATCGGCACTCTCTTTTATTATCCGGTTCATGTTCCCGGAGACCGGGGCTTTTAAATCGGAGCCCGCTATCTGCGCGGCGCCGATATAATAGAGCGCGCCGGGAGATTCTATTACGGCAGAAAACTTGCCCTTATCATTCCGGGTCAGGCTTTTTACCCGGGAGCGGTTATAAGTGGCAAATACCGATGTATGTCCGTCATTATGAAAAAAGCCGAGGAACCCCATGAACCATCTCCCCATCCACGGGATTTTCGCGATGGAAAGCATAAAGGATACCTCCTGATTCTCAAAATGATTCGACTGGAGCCAGATCCAGGTTTCCGGAAAACTGCTGCCCCAGTCTTTTTCTATGTATCCTTTACCGCCGGAAAAATTGATTGTCTTTCCGTTGAAATTAATTTCTCCAGCCAAAGCATGATTTACAGAAACAACTCCGTGCCTGCACTCCATAAACGGAACGTAGGAATACGGGCCCATTATTCCGGGTCTATAGAACGACCGGGGAAAAGGGGTCAGATCCCGGTAAGCCAGAGAACCGTGGATGGAAAGGTCATCTTTCTCGATGTTTATCTCAACACCTTCCAAGGAAAACAGGGATTCACCGACCCGTATATCAAACCTTCCCGGATCCGCGCAGAACGAAGAGAGCGGATACCGCAGATACCGGGATTCACCTGTTTTCCCGTTCAGCACTTGTATGAACGAGTGGGAATCCCGGGACAGGGAAATCCCCGGGATAAAGGCATACACATGGTCCCGGTCCGGGGAAACATGCTTTAGGTACCATCCTTCAAAATACCGGCGCTTCCGGAAATTACCCTGGAATATTTCCGGCTTTAGACGTTTTATCATATAAACAATAATACCGCAAAGCGGGCAGTTTATGTACAGGTACTTACTGATTCACAGAACCTTTTCTTTCAAAAAAAAATTAGGTATATTAAATGCTATGAAGGAGGTATTTATGAAAAAAAACTTGATATTGGTTTTACTTGCAGTCCTTATAGCATTAACGTTTATCGCCTGCGGCGGTGACGATGAAGACGCGGCAGACGACACAGCGGACGCTGCAACACGTCCCACGGAAATGACCGCAACCGATACTGATGATCTTCAGGAGGCATTGGGACCGGACGGCGCCTGGATCATCCTTTTCGAAGATGATGTTGTCGCGACCGAAGAAATAACCATATCCGGTGAAGTATATGAGGAAGAGGGCGCGGAAGCTCCGAGAAGGAAGCTGGCTCTCTATACTCAAGACGCAGATCGGAACGTCACCGACCGGTTCACACTCACGGTTCCAAGGCTCATCGTTGAACATGAAAACACCCTTATCCAAGCCGGTGAAGTCGCCGGTAACGTATACGTCAATGCCGATGGATTTGAACTGAGAAGCGCAGCTACCATAAACGGTAATCTATATTTCGCGACGGAAGCTCAGCGGGAAAGCGCCGATATCTCAGACGACTCTCAGGTACTCGGCGAAATAGCTGTACGGGCACCCGCCGACGCGGTTACCCATCCGACTGAATTAACCGCAACCACGGCGGAGAATCTTCAGGAAGCTTTAGGACCTGAAGGTTCCTGGATCGTCCTCTTTGAAGAGGATATTACAGCAGATGAAACCATTATGGTCTTCGGCGCGGTCTATGAAGAGGAAGGCGCAGAAGCTCCGAGAAGGAAACTGGCTCTTTATACACAGGACGAGGATCGGAACGTTACAGCACGGTATACCCTTACTGTTCCAAGTTTAGCGGTACACCATATGAACACCCGGATTCAGGCCGGAACCATTTCGGGTGATGTCTACGTATCGGCTGAAGGATTTGAACTCATCGGCGGTGCGACCATCGACGGCGATCTCTATTTCGCTACGGAAGAACTCAGGGACAGCGCGGAAATCAGCGATGACTCCACGGTAACCGGTGAAATCAAGATCGGTTCACGGACGTAGCCGCAGATTTTTTCTTGTCTTACACCTTTTTTCTTGTCTTACACCAGGCCGGACTTTATGTCCGGCTTTTTTTCCGCTATTCCTTTAACTGAAAAATGAAATCTCCGCTTTCATCTCCGGTCCGACTGATAACTTTATACAAAGGTGTTTGATCCAGTGGACTGTTATTCTGAGCGTCCTCCTTACCGAGCCTGGATGTGATCCGGTTTTCAATGTTTTCCTTCACCGTTTCCCGTTCAAGTACAAGCTGGCGGTAGGTTGTGCAGTCCATGTTTAATTCGTTGGTTCCCAGATATACTCACCCTCTCTGTCGATATACCCGAAGGTACCGTCGTAATGCCGTCCGAAGGCAACATGGGCAATCCCGTCTTCGAAAGAGTAGGCCCAATCGAACACCGGAGGGATCACTACCTCTCCTGATGTATCGATGTATCCCCGCTTTCCCGTTTCCCAGTCACCAGTCCGGAATACGGCTAACCCCTCGGAAAAATCGTATACCCAATCAAATTTCAGGTCGATCACTTCTTGACCCGAAGTATCGATGTACCCCCATTTCCCGTTTTTCGATATTGCCGCAAACCCTTCACTGAAAAAGCGGGCCGCGTTATACTGACAGGGAACGACGAATTCACCGGTCATATCGATAACTCCGTATCCGGAATCATCCAGAATAAAAGCAAGACCGTTTTCATCAAAATCGTAAATTCGATGATACACCTGCGGCAGGAGAATCTGACCTGATGAGTCCAGGAGTCCGAAGATCCCGGAATAATATGAACCGGACCTCACCATGATCATACCGCCCGGCAGCAGCTTTATCTCGTCATATACGGGTTTTACGATGATATTGCCGTAGCGGTCTTTAACTCCGAAATACTGGCCATCATTAAATACTGTTTTATCACCATCAAATTCCCATATGGGAGTTTCATATTCGGTCAAAAGCCGCTCTCCGGCTTTGTTAAAAACGATGGATTCAGATTTACCGTCTTCCGACAATCCGGTAATAAAGTATCCATTCTTGAATGTCAGATAGTCATACCTGAGGTGAAGAATTTCTGTACCAGCGGAATTTACTACTCCTGACTTTCCGCCGGCTGAAACGATAAAAAGCTCCGGATCATCTGTTGTATACAGATAATCGAAAACCGGTTTAACACCGTAAGTACCGTCCGCGAGGATCACTCCCATCTTCTTCTCCTGCCACGATCCAATCCGCACTGGTGCGAGCCCGTCCTTAAAATCATACGCGAACGAAAAGACAGGTCCGGTAACTTCCTCTCCCTTCCGGTTGATGAATCCTTCATTTCCGTCTTTCATATAAACTGCCAGTTCTCCGAAGAAATGGTACGCCCGGTCGTATTCAAAACCGGTAATAAACTCTCCGGTATCGGAAACATACGCCCGCTTCGCGTCATAGTATTCTCCGTCATAAACCACGGTAGCTCCGTTCCGGAAAGGATACACATAGTTGTATACCGGTTCCAGAATAATCCTGCCGTCACTGTTTACCGCGCCCCATTTTCCGTCAATCAGTATCCGCGCAGCCTTACTGTCATCGCTGTAAAGGAAAAGGCAGGTCCCGATGAGCAGAAGGATGTAGATTGATTTTCGCATTTTTAACTCCTGGGGAAAAATTTTTAGTGTCACGAAACCTGGACATATTTCTCCGGTAAATAACCGCTATACATGACGTTAACACTACCCCGTCCGATTTTTGATCGGGGAAGCAGCATTTATCCATACCCGCAGTAAATACGCTCGACGTATGTCCACGATTCGTGACATTAATAGTATCGAAGAGGTGATCGAAAAAAGCAACCATTTACTCCGCCGCCTCCAGCAGGGACCAGCGGTCATCAGAGGGTCTCCAGCGGGCTTGTTCTTCCCTCGTGTTCCCTAACACGCCGCGGATGGCCTCATTGTTCATTTGTAATTGGTTTACTAACCGGGTAAAAGTCAATATCTCCTCCGTATCTTGTATCAATTTTGCTGAATCTATTATAACTGATCCGATACAGGCCGGATCTTTCCGGTGACCGCTTCGATATTATTGTAAGCAAATCCCGGTCAACTCCTTTTGTGATTGAGAAGCGGCCATAATTTCATATAATATATAAATTTAGATCGGGTTGACCGGGAATTGCCGCATATTTTTTCGCGGAAAAACGGCAATTTCCGGTGATCCCGATTTATGTAATTGCTTGTAATAAAACACTTTATAAATTTTAATGCGAATGTGATCACCGGGAATTGCTGTATTATTGTCAGGCGGCTTGACATAATCACTCCTACCATTATGCTTTCGGTATGCGGAAAACAGATGCGTCATCGACCCGTGGATTAACCTGATGATTTTCCACATACTCTTCTCCGTCATTCTTCCAATATTCGCTATTGCCGCGGTTGGATTTCTTTTTGACCGGCTTTTCAAACCCCACCTGGAAACCCTTTCGAACTTGAACTTCTATATATTTGTACCGGCCCTGATATTCATTAAAATTCTCGACGCCGATCTTACCATGGGAGAAATAGGGATGATCGGGATATTCAATCTGATCCATCTGGCTATCCTTTTTGTTATTTCCTTCTCCATGTTTTCCCTGCCTGTCTACCGGAAGCACCGGAACGTTTTAACCCTGGGTACCATGTTCTACAATGCTGGGAATTACGGATTCCCTCTGATCATTTTCGCCTTCGGGTATCCCCAGCTGGATACTATCGTGATCACTCTGATGATCCTGAACCTGCTCAGTTTTTCTTTCGGCATCATTCTTATGGAGGGAGGAACAAAATCTTTTGGCTCGGTTCTCCTGGGTCTTCTAAAAATTCCGGTGATATACGCGATCGTGATCGCCCTGATTCTGAGGGGATTCAATGTAGATCTCATAACTGAAGTGTATCAGCCACTCCGGTATCTTGCTGACGGATTGATTTCGATCGCTCTTCTTACCCTGGGAGTGCAGTTATCCCGATCAAAGATAAAGGGGGATTTACTGCCTGTCGCGTCAGTCACCTTGCTAAGACTGTTTGCTTCTCCTGCTGCCGCGGCCTTGCTTCTGCTTCTCTTTGATTTTTCTCCCGCCACTCAGGCGGTTTTAATTACCGCCTCAGCTTTACCGGTAGGGGTGAACGTTTTTATAATAGCAAGCAAATACGGAGGGAGACAGGCAGAGATTGCTTCTAAGGGGGTATTCTGGTCAACCGTCCTCAGTATCATCACGGTATCAATTCTGCTTGTAATTTTCCGGAGCGCCCCTGCCGGAGCTTAGTAATACCCGGTCCTCTTCGGGTACTGACCTTCCACGGCAAACCATCAGTCAACAAGTTCCTTCCGCATTCGGCCCAAATAGGCGGCCGCCGTTATCCTCCACTGATCATCCTGTGTTTCCTGGAAGTTCTCGTTCTTCCGTCTCCGGGGAAGAGGCATTTCCGCGGGATCATACATGCGGGCGAAGCGTTCCGGCGGATTCAGCGGCGCGTGGGGCGCGTAGAATCCGGCGATACAGAAAAAGGGCTCATTCCGGCGGCGCCTTAGGTATGCCGCCGTTTCCTCAGCCACAAAGGCGGAGTGGGTCAGATGTTCCGGTCCGCCGAAAACGTACGGATTCAGCAAATCCCGGTCAACTCCTTTTGTGATTAAGAAAAGGCCATAATTTCATATAATATATAAATTTAGATCGGGTTGACCGGGAATTGCTGGTACGGATTAACCGTATTCCGGAGATGCAGATCCACGGGTTCTCCGGTCCAGGCCGGGCTCCCCGGATCGCCAGCCGGTCCAGGTTCGGTGTGCGGATAAGCGGGTTTCCCCCCGCATGGATGGTGTCCCACCGCTGCTGATCGGTATATAGTACAAGCACATTCGGACGGTTCATCATACCTCCGCTGCCTCCGGAAAAGGATTGCCGCACTGCCATCCGGTTTTTCCGGTCTCCCGGAAATGCTCAAGGCGGCGTATCGTTAGTTCGGTGAATACCGGGTCCAAATCAGCTGTAAACACCCGGCGGCCGGCGATCTCGCCGGCTATGAGAGTGGTTCCGGAATGAGCGAAAAGATCGAGCACCCTGTCTCCGGATCTGCTGCTCGTTTCCAGGATCCGGCTGATCGATTTCAGCGGTTTTTGGGCGTACGCGCCGGGCACGTTTTCCTCCATCCTATAGAAGACCTGTTGAATGTCCACCCAGACGTTCCCCGGCCTGATCGTGTCCGATTTACTCCGGGCCATGTTTTCCTGCCGGGCCCCGTTCACTTCTTTGTAATATCCTTTGAGTATCTTCGGAATATCGGTATAGATAACTTGGAACTCCGGCTTCCCCTGTACGTAATGGAGCAGCTCCTGCCGGACCCACATCCAGTTTTTCGATGTACCGTAGCCCCGCTGATTCCGGAGGGTGATGAAATTCCTGGGTTCCAGATCCGGAAAATCCCGCATCATGATCATAAAATCGGGAAGGGGTTGAAAGTTGTCGTTTACATCCGCTCCGAGCCAGACATAAAAATGGGCGTCCCGGGACAGACTCCGGACCGTATTTTCCACCCACCTTCTGGAGAAGAGCATGTACTCCTCCAAACTTCGAGTTCCCAGCAATTCTGATCTTTTTTTCGACAGCCGGACGTTATACGGAGGGTCATTCACCGCCAGCCCGATCCGGTCACCGCCGGTCAATTTGCGGACATGATCATCCCGGGCCGCGTCCAGCAGTCCCACCCGGTGACCCCGGACCGGGTCTTCCCAGATTTCGCCCGGTTCAAGCCGGCATAATTTCGCGAATGCTTCCCGTTCTTCCGAAGGGGTATCCAGTCTTCCGAAGGGCTCCCGCATACGTCTTCCCCGGGAAATGTTCCGGGAGGTATCACCGCCGGTCATGCTTTAAGGAGGGAAGCGAACCAGGCGCCGGTGCTGATCAGGATTCCGGTTTTAAACTCCAGATTCTGCCGTCTAACCGGCACCAGATCGGCTACATCGAATCCGCATCGGGCGGTGATTTTCTCCAGTTGTACGATACAGGCCGGCGCGCCTCCACCGCCTCCTCCGGCCACGGCGATTCCCGCCGCGGGCTTTCCTTTAATTTCGGCGGATGAATTATCGTGCATGGTAATCCGCCTAAGCCGGTCGAGAAAGGAGCGGATACTCTCGCTTAGATCGGAGAAGTAAACCGGAGTCGCGAAAACCGCGCCGGAGGCGTTGTTCAGCTTATCCACGATCTCAGCGAAATCATCCTGAATTACACACCGTCCTTCTTTCCTGCAGAGTCCCCAGCCGTCATTAGCGCACTGCCGGCACCGTTCAATGTTGCGGGCCGGAAGAAACACCGTTTCCGTTTCATGCCCCCCTTCGGATAGTCCCCGCGCAAAAGCGGCCGCCGCGCGGGCAGTCTGTCCGTCGGGATTCCGGCTTCCGGATATTATTATCACCTTCATATTTCTACCCCACCTCAGTGTATTTGAAATCCTCGGGTATTTCCAGATCCCGGTAAATCTGCGGGAGAGATTTTCTGCTGTTCCGGTCCAGAGCCTGGAAATAGTTGTTTCCCCGCGTGTCGATATCCACAAAAAACGGACCGAACCGGTTAACCCGGAACACCCAGGTAGCTTCGGTCTTCCCCAGTTCTTCCAGGAAATATACCGAATCAATTTCCTCTACCTGCTGTGATATCTGATTACCGCAAATTCCGATTTTGGAAAGATGAACGCCGCCGGTTTTCTTCAGCGCCTCAGCCGTTCCCGGTCCCATGGTAGTTTTTCCGATCAGCGTCCTGAGACCGAACTTTTCCACCACCGGGCCGCTGTATTTTTCGAAACGGATGCTTGAGGTGGGTTCGATACTGACAATCTCCCATTCACCGCGGGGACCTTTTTTCATGACAGGTCCGGAATGGAAAAAGCAGTTGATCCGGGAATAATCGATGGGCGGATAGAGATCGTCCTCAACCGCCCTTATATGAAACCGGCTTCTTCCGGTAAAAACCCAGCCGCTCACCGTAACCAAATCTCCCAGAGCCAGATTCCGGGCATCTTCGGGAGCCAAGGGGAGTTCCAGGTGAATGATTTTGCTATCCATGTATCCCTCCTGCTAAGATTTCATCGGTATATTCAATCTGATCAGCACCTTCCGCGGATTCCGGGACAATAGCGCTCCACCGCCTTCCGATGCAGCACTGGGCGTTCACCGCCACGGGAAGAGCGGCGGTATGGGTGACCTCTTTCTCGATGGCCACCGATAAAACCGCGTGCTTCCCGGCGGCGCCCATGGGTCCGAGCCCCATCTCCCGGAAGGCCCGTTCCAGTTTTTGCTCCATTCGGGACACCTGGGGATCAGGATTCCTGTCGCCGATCTTCCTGAGGAGGGCCGCTTTTTTCGCCAGCTTCATGCAGATGTCGGAAGTCCCGCCGATACCGACCCCGACGATAGCCGGGGGACATACTTTGCCGGCGTAACTTCCGGACCGGACCGAATCCACGATGAATTTGAGGACTCCCGGAATACCGTCGGCGGGATACATCATCCGGTAGAAGGTACCGAATATTTCGGAACCGCCCCCCTTCGGCGCGGCCACAATTTCCAGCCCCGATTCTCCCGCCGGGATTCCTTTGGCGATAATACCGGTCCGGACGGGCTCGTACCTGATATCCACCGCCGGGATGCAGGTACCAAGATTGTTACCCGGATTGTTCCGGGTAACCGGATCCACCATGGTGGGTCTCAGGTAATTCTCTTCTGTTGCCCGGACCACCGCGTTTCTGGCCGCGGAAGATACCGAACCGTACCCCCCCTCAATTTCGGGATTCCCGATTATCCGGATAAAGTAGAGGGGGAACCCGGTATCACCGCAGACCAGACCCCGGCCCCGGGAGGCCAGATCGGCATTCTCCAAAGTAACCCGAAGATGTTCTCTTGCCAGGGGGTTCTCTTCATCTTCCGCCGCTCTCTCCAGGGCGCTCCGCACATCCGAGGGCATGAGCAGGGCGGCTTTCTTCATGGATTCATACAAGGCTGTTTCCAGCAGCTGCTTCAAAATCATCAGACTATACTCCTTGGCGCATAACCGGTCCCCTCAAGGGCCGCGCGCTGGGCGACGGGAACAGCACCATACCGTTCCGGATGTCCTTTACGGGAAATTTGCTAGTAGATGATGATATCAGGATGAGTCGAAACGGACAACGCTGTCCGGAAGCAATATTAATTAATGAATCAGCATCACCGGAAACTGCCGTTTTTCCGCGAAAAGAAATATGCGTCAATTCCCGGGCTTCCGCTTTTCCAGTATTTTCCGTTTTTCCGCTGCCAGCACTTCCTTCCGCAGCCGGATGGAGCGGGGAGTTATTTCGACAAGCTCGTCTTCCCGGATAAACTGAACGGCTTTTTCCAGCGTAAGCGGGAGAATGGGGGCAAGCACAACCGCGTCATCTTTTCCTGCCGCCCGCATATTGGTAAGCTTTTTGGTTTTACACGGATTGACGTTCAGGTCGTTTTCCCGGTTGTGTTCTCCGATAATCATCCCCTCATATACCGGAGCTCCCGGTTCGACAAAAAGATTTCCCCGGGGTTCCAGGTTGTACAGGGCGTACGGCACCGCCTCGCCTTGCCGGTCCGAAATAAGGGAGCCGGTAAAGCGCATCGGGAAATCACCCCGGTACGGTTCGTACCCGGCAAGGAATGAATTCATAATGCCGGTCCCCTTGGTATCGGTCAGGAACTCGTCCCGGTATCCGATCAGCCCCCGGGAGGGGATGCTGAACTCAAGCCGGACCCTGCCGCTGAAGTGGTTTGTCATGTTTATCATCCGGCCCTTCCGGCGGGTAAGCTTTTCGGTAACAATGCCGATGAAGTTTTCACCGCAGTCCACAAAAAGATGCTCGATGGGTTCTTTTTTTCCGTCACCGTCATCCTTCATTATCACCTGGGGACGTCCCACGCAGAACTCAAACCCCTCCCGCCGCATGGTTTCAATCAAAATTACCATTTGGAATTCTCCCCGGCCCTGAACCGTAAAACTTTCCCGGTCCTCAGCCTCCTGAACCCGCATGGAGACGTTAAGAAGTGTTTCTCTCCTGAGCCGTTCGAAAATTTTGGTCGCCTGCACAAACTTCCCTTCCCGGCCGGCAAAGGGCGAGGTGTTCCGCAGGAATTTCATAGATACGGTGGGTTCATCCACGGTAATGCGCTTCAACGCCTTCGGAGCGTTCCGGGTACAGATAGTATCGCCGATATGAACATTTTCGATTCCGGCAAGCACGGTGATGTCTCCAGCTGTTACCTGGGCCGCGTCACAAGCGGCAAGCCCCTGGTAAAGCTGCAGCTTGGAGATTTTAAGCGGAAGAGCTGTTCCTTCGCTGTTAATACAGACCAGATCATCCTGGAGCCGGGCTTTCCCGTTGTAAACTTTTCCGATGGCAAGCCTTCCGAGGTAATCGGAGTAACTCAAATCGGAAACAAGCATCTGGAAAGGCTTTTCAATATCTCCTTTCGGCGGTGGAATCTCACGGATAATCATATCCAGGAGACTGTGGAGATTTTCTTCCAGCGTGTCCGGGGAGGTTCCGGCCCGGCCGTCCCTTCCTATTACGTAAAGCAGGGGGAATTCAAGCTGATCATCCGTGGCGTCCAGATCGATGAGCAGCTCCTGGATCTGTTCGAGGACTTCGGCGGGCCGGGAATCCTGCCGTTCCACTTTATTGATCACCACGATGATGGGCAGTTCCGCTTCCAGGGCTTTTTTCAGCACGAACCTGGTTTGGGGCAGCGGTCCTTCCGACGCGTCCACCAGCAGAACCGCGCCGTCGGCCATGGAGAGCCCACGCTCAACTTCTCCGCCGAAATCGGCATGACCGGGGGTATCGATTATGTTGATCTTTATCCCCTTCCATTCAACGGCGCAGTTTTTCGCCGAAATGGTGATTCCCCGTTCACGCTCAAGATCCATCCGGTCCATGATCCGTTCGTCCACTTCCTGACCTTCCCGGAACACTCCGCTCTGCCGGAACATGGCATCCACCAGCGTCGTTTTACCGTGGTCTACATGTGCAATTATCGCTATATTACGTATCCGTTCATTAACGGAAAGAGTTTTCTCCATTTATTCTGTCCTACGGTTTATTTATTTGAAAAGCCGCACGGGGTGCTTAGGGAAGATACCTTAATAAACAATACTTTTCAAGATGTCGATCAGCACCGCACCCTGACCGTCTTTATTTCCCACGGAGTTAAACTGACACGAATCTCGTTCCCATTCACCGAAACCGAAGCGGCAGAATTTGCCCTGGTAACGATGTGAATCATGGGGAGATCCTGATTACTCCGTGCCCAAACAGCGGCAGCAACGGCAGCCGGATTGGGGGCACCGGTCCATGATCCGGCTAAGTAAAAACCTGGCTGCCGTCCGGTCGTTCCCAAATGAACTGATGGAGAGATTTTTCGTCATCGTCTTTGGGTCTGCACCGATGGGAATAAAAACCGTCCATTCCGCATTTCCTCCTGCCAAACAGAAAAAAGAGCTCGGTAGAGATCCCGCATCGCGGGATGGGTATTGATGATGTCCCTCGTAAACGCGCTGCCGGTAAAATGCTGCCCCCCTTCATAGGCGGTAAGGGGGAGCCCGAACTCACCAGCAAGGCGCGAATCGTTCCTGATCGCGAAACGGAGACCTTCCTCCGGTGCTCCTTCTTTCCATCTACCTTCTCCCCGAACGTATGAAACGGCGTCGGATATAAATGCTTCGGGAGACTTCCGACTGAATCCGGATTGTCCTTCCGGTTCACTGATGTAAGGTGCCGCGGCGAAAACCTTAACCTGGTACCCGCACGGTTCCGCCCCCTCCTCTCCGGTATAAACCGGTGTTTCAAGAAGGTAACGGGAAGGATACCACTGCGGGTGGGATCCGCCGATTTGTCCCGACAGAACAGCGTACAGCCTGTCCGACTCTGCCCCCCACACGGTATGGAAGATCCGCCGTATCTCTACAGTCCGCGCTCATTTACGGTCCAAGCGGTCATCCAGTAGTTGACCGGGGCTACCGCGTTACCGATCCGGAAGACACCGGGTCCGGGCCATACGGTATGCCGCTCCGGAAGCTTCAAAGAACCCGGGTAGTCCTCCACCGCCGGTTTCTCGGGGTCCCGGCCGGAAACATATAAAGGAAAGAGTGTGAATACGATCAATGCAATAATCAGAATAATTTGGGTTTTCTTACAAGCTCTCATACGCTCATTATAATAGAAATAATTGCGGATACATTTAAGCGCGGTGAATCCGGTCTTGAATGTTTTTTAGGGACGGCCCCGGCCGCTGCCGGTTCCCTGAGCAAGGGTGAAGTATTCAGGATAAATCGGGTTCATGTATTTTCGGCAGATTGATTCAGAGTGATCTTTACTCAGAGGCAGCCCGCCCTCCGATGACAATCCTGCTACTTCCCGGTGTATTTTCTGGGCAAAGCAGCCGGTCTGGGGAGCATCGAAACAGTCCCGCATTTTTTCCCAGAGTTCCTTGATCCCGGCTTCCCTTACATTCCCGAAGGAAAGCTGCGCGAAGTCGCAGGGCTGAAGGTCTCCGGCGCTGTTGATGTAGGAATGCTGAAGTCCGGCGCCGCATCCGAATTTCCGGCTGCTTTCGGTATCCGCGAAGGTGGTAACTTTGGGCATTCCCGCGGTCTTGTTCGCCTTATACTGAAGCCGGATAAGCTCCTCCCGGTCGGCCCTCTCATAGAATACATTTTCTCCGTCATCCTGACCATCCAAAAACCTACCGCTCTTGATGGGCTCCAGGATCCGCACTTCCTGGGCCCCGAGTTCCCGGGAATGTTTAAAAAACGGAAACAGTTCTTCCCGGCTGATCCTGTCACGGGTCACCAGGGTCTGCACCATGGTATATAAACCGGCTTTCCGGGAATTACCAATGGCATCAGCTGCCGTTTGAAAGGACCGGCCGTTCTGCCGGATACGGTTATGGATATCCGGATAAATCGAATCCAGGCTGATCCCGGTCCCGAACGCGCCGCTCTCCTTGAGTGACCGGGCCCGTTCAGCGGTTAATCCGGCGCCGCTTGTAAAGACGTAGATCACGGAACGCTCATCGGCCCCGGCTATTATCTCCTCCAGGTCATTCCTGAGCATGGGTTCTCCGCCGGTAAATCCGATTACTCCGACTCCCATATCCTGAAGACCGGCGATTACCCTCTTCCAATCTCCGGCGGACAATTCCGGGGCTTTCCTTCTTCCTGCCGCGCTGCAGTGAACACAGCTGTAAGGACATCTGTCCGTCAGGGACACGAACATCGAAATGGGAGCGGTTTTCCGGAAATAGGCGGTACAGTGATAAAACCGCCCCGGGTCCACAACAGCATCTACTGTGTTCATGAAGGCCTTGGACGGGAAGGGGGGCAGGAACGAAGAGATGATGTATTTTCCATCATACTTCAGGATTTTCTCCCCGGAGGCCATCCTTTTCGCGGACCGGAGATAATTCTTCAGAGAGAAGGAAGGATCCGCGCGGAACTTCTTTAAAATATCCGAGAACGAGCGGATTACGGCGGGGTTCGCCATCATGCCGGCAATAGTAAAAACGTTTTGTAAGCCCATTATCCCTTCCGGTAAATCCCGTAGGCAAACTTGTGATTCACCCTGAACCCGCTGCCTGTCCTGGTGTGACCCTCAATCCGGGAAATCAGATCGGCCTCCACCGCTTCGGGATCGGCGAATATTTTTTCGGAGCCGGCCACAGCTCCCGTCTTCCGCAGCCATTCCAGAAGATCGTTACCCCTGCTGAATGAAACCGTTTCTTCTCCTTGCCCCGAATCCAGCACGGTGAATCCCGCGTTCCTGAACCAACCGTTCATGGCCGTACGGTCCTTCGGAAGCCGGCGGTAAATCGTATCGATGTTCCTGACCTGACCGGCGTGGTTCCCCATTGTCTCCATATATGCCTCCTGGATGCCTGCTAATGTTCCTTTTTCATTGGAAATAAAACCGGCAATCCCGCCGGGAACCAGAATCCTCCCGATCTCCCGGATCAATTTCCGCGGTTTATAATAAGGGAGAGCCCAGCCGCAGTATACAATGTCAAAAGCGTTGTTTTCCCTTTCCCTTACAAATTCAAAACCGTCGGCCGTAACAGCTGTCACTCCGGAACTGGAAAAACTTTGCCGATACCGGCCGATCATTTCCCCGGAGATGTCCACTCCGGTTATCCTGACCTGACCGGACGGTACTAACCTCAGGATTCTGCCGGTTATGTATCCGGTGCCGCAGGAAAGATCCAGAATCCTTATCGGCCGGGAGGAAGCGGCAACGGGTTCAAGGTCTTCCGGCCGGACAATTTTTTCGGTGTGTTTTGCCATGATGCCGAGCCACGCGCCATAGGTAGGAGAAGCCGAGTCGTAACCGTTCCGGTATTCCTGCCGGCCGATTACTCTGCCGGCAAGAAGACAGCGCAGCACCGGCAGAATGGTTTTTATCATTCTAAAAGTATAGATTAAAAAACAATGCGGGAAAAGCGGGACGGGCCGGAAACAGCAAATCCCGGTCAACTCCATGGGTGATTGAGAAGAGGCCATAATTTAATACAATATATGAATTTAGATCGGGTTGACCGGGAATTGCCGCATATTTTTTTCGCGGA
>CAYLLE010000049.1:0-3761 GCA_964384485.1 uncultured Spirochaetales bacterium
AGGAGTCAACAATGACTAAGAAACCCAACATACTCTACATGATGATGGAACAGCGGTAACATTTACGCAGTAATAAACCGGCCCTCGAGGGTCAGGTCGAATGGGGTTGCGTCTGGGGTCACCCGGAGGTTAAGAACATGGGGCTGGTGGTCGGCCACCCGCTGGAAAACCTGCCGGACGACCCGTCTGAAACGATGTATCCTGACTATGACGACGACATTCGCAGGCGGGGGAAAAGTACTTTCCATTTACAGAACTGTGGACTTGCCCGTTTCAGGTCCCCAGTCAGCATGTCCGCTCCGATTGAAGGTTTTTATTTCGGCCTTTATTAATAATGAAACCTGCAAGAAATTATTCGCAGTTCATCTGAAACAATTTCATAAACTATTCTGTGTTCTTGGTTTATCCTTCGCGACCAGCATCCTTGTAATTGAAATCTTAAAGCTTCAGGTTTCCCAGTACCTTCATATGGTGTTCTTGATATTTCCTTTATTAAATTATTGATCCGCTTTAATAACTTTCTATCATTTTCCTGCCAGTAGAGGTAATCAGTCCAAGCAGAGTCCGTGAATGAAACTTTCATTCTTCAATAAGCTCTCCGCTTATAACTTTTCCACTTTTCGATTCCTCTAAGGATCGTAATAGATGCTCAGTGTTTGCTTTTGTTGATAATAAGTATTGTGTTTCAGTCAGACTATTATAATCCTCTAGTGAAATTACCACTACATTTTCATTGTTTTTTCGTGTAATTATTAGCGGATCATGATCATGATATACCTTATCAAGATTAGACTTAAGGTTTCTTCGCAGCTCAGAATAATTAATCGCTTCCATATAAACAATATATAGTACAATATACGGTACGTCAAGATGGGTGATAACAATCACAGAGCGTGCCTTTAATCCGTCCTTGTCTGCCGTAATAAGTGTGAAATCATTGGCTAAGGGCTGCCATATTAATAGTCGATCACAGGGATTTTTATGGTTTTCCTTCTTGAGTAATTTATATTAGGAAGCTAGGACCTCTGCGACGGACGTGATCCTTATGTGGCCGTACTCGGTCTTATTACCGTAACCATTAGTTCATTTGTCCGGACAGGATTTTCTATTGGAGCACGGGGGATTCTTTTTCCATTTTTTTAACAGAGGTTTATTCCAGCCGGCGGATATATAATCGTGTTCGCGGGTTAAAACGGTAAAAAGCTCATAAGCTTCGTTACCTTGAAGCCAAAGCCGGGCCCGCTTCCTGTTCGACAGCACCAATACGAAGGTATAGACCGATAATAATCAGAACGGGACCGAGAATCACCCCTGCTGCAATAGCTGCAACTGAGACGTTATTCATTCGGCTGCCACCCTTTTTTACCAGTTGTTCCGTCCTGTTCATTCCTTCCCCTTATGTTAATCTCCTTCAATACCGCTTTTTCTCCGTGAATTTTCATGGTGTTAAAAACAGGTACTGGAACGTCAGCAATTCCCGGTCAACCCGATCTAAATTTATATATTATATGAAATTATGGCCTTTTCTTAATCACAAAAGGAGTTGACCGGGATTTGCTGCTGAAACGTCCTCCTGCTTCACTAACAACGGAATCTCCGTGCATCCTAAGACGATTCCTTCCACTCCTTCACGTACAAGTTGGTCGATATACCGGGGTTCGCGGAAAGGACGTGGAAACTGCTAACGCCATGGCCTTTCCGTTTTTTACAAATTCTCACCCGAACCTGAATCCGTAGAGATCAGCAGATCGGGCGAATATGCGCAGACGGACGGGCTTATCCTGGAGAGACGAAACTTCCGCTCCGCTCCGCCACCGGATTTCCTGCTCCGTATCGTTTCGGTCAGCGGAAATACATTCGGACAGGGTAAATCCGGGTATACCAGTACCTTGCGTATTCTGAATCTCCATCCACACTTCTCCCCGGGCGCCGCAATCAGTATTTACTGCCAGCCGGTCACCGCGAAACTTAAGATACGGTGTGATTATCCAGCCGCCGTCGTTGCTGAATCGGGCAGCAGCAAATCCGTCCAATCTTTGGCGGGCCCGGAAAACAGCGGTAAAGGGTGGCTCTTTGCGAAGCTTGTGGGGATATCCTTTCCCCATATAGTACTGAGTTATATACTTACCCTCCCGGATCATTCCCAAACCCATCCGAATATCTCCGCCGCCGTCCTGCTCTCCTATTATTCCCTGCCGGATATATGCGCGCCGAAACCGCTTCCAATGTACTCCGTCCCGGCTTACTGCAAGTTCTGATGCAATAGGTCCATCGTTAGATACGCCCCCCCGGGTATTCCAAGAATTTGGATTGGGTATATTTTCCGTTTTGTCCGGATAGTGCCGGTACAACGGAGGGAAGGCCAGGTAGGTTTCAGGTGCCCAGGGATACTTGTGTACCAAGGGTGTATAGAGATCAGAATCGGGAGGATCATCGTTATCGGTATGCATTACCACCGGAAGTTCGCTGCCCACGGGACCGAAAAGACCCCGGGGCCCCCTGCTGCGGTCCGGATCGATTTTATACGGCCACGGGGTCTTTAAAAGCGATTCTGTTTCGCACCGGCAGACGACCCTTCCGTACGTATCGTGCCACCCGCGGACGTAGGCGACGTATTTATTCAGATGGTCATCCCAGAAACACTGGTTCAGGGTATCGCACCAGAACGGCAAAACCGGTTTCTTTGCAGCCCGGTTCCAGATTATTCCATCCCGGGAATTGAAGAGATACACCCCGCCCTCTTTTCCGGGTTGGTATACCATCCCTTCCGTTTCTTTCCAAAGGGGATTTTCCTCACCGTTTCCTATCCACCAAAAAGGCGCTCCCTGCGTGTTATTCGGATCGATGAAAACCGTACCGACACATCCCGGCAAAGCAACATTGTTCCCGCGGGTCCCGCAAATATCAAATAACCCAAGTTCCGGTTTCTCCCAATCCAGACCGTTACCGGAGACGGCAAGACAGGTATGCCGCTCTTTTATGCCAAGCTGGTAATTTTTCTGGGGTGCTGTATAGTAGAGATAGTACCGATTATCATAGCGGATAACCACCGGGAGAATTGTTCCGTAGGGTTCCCAGGGGCGGTCTCCCTCGAGAATTTTGCCGCACCGTTCAGCTTCCTTAGGGATTATACATATACCCTCTGATTCAGCTATATACCTATCATCGAAAAATAGAGCTGTATCGGAGCCTATATCAATACATCGCATCTGTTAGTTGCCTTCTACAGGAAAACGTTTTTGTGAATACTGGGTGGGGTTTTCGCACCAGGTCAATAGCTCCATCCGGTTGTTCCACTAATGCTGATATCAACCGTAATCTGCATAAGATTGTTTTTATCCAGTGATTCATTTCCTGCATAAGGAAATCTTTTTCATGCAGAGAACGCTGCAAGTTCTCCTCCATCTTTCTTTGTTCCGTTAATGAATGATAGGTTGTTATTATAAAGATATCAAGTATTACGGTCTTTAAAAAGCTATGCTTTTAACCTGTAGTGGGTGGTCGTATACTGTCTCTACCTTACCCCGCGTTTTATGCTTGCGCATAAAGCTTCGGGATTAAGATATCGTTTCGCGAATAATAGCGAAATTCCGGAGGGCTTTACCGGGATTGCTATGTCTCAGATGCAGGAAGTCCTAATCGCCTCGGAAGGCAATCAGCCCATGCAGCAGGCCTCGGGCGCTCTGCAGTTTGTTGTGGTGTTTACGGCAGGTGAACAGACCCAGGAGGATATTCCGGATTATTCCGCCGAAAACCTGGCA
>CAYLLE010000049.1:3771-4864 GCA_964384485.1 uncultured Spirochaetales bacterium
GAACTTGAGGAAATGCAGAGCCCTTCTGGTACAGGAACAAGCGGAAACTTGGAAGTGGTGGAAATCGATCAGCACCAGATTGCGGGAAGGCGCGGCGTCCGTGCCCGGTTTGAACTGCGAGTACCGGATCAGAATATGACCCTTGAGGGAATTCTTTTTTTCGGTTAATCACGACAATGGCGCCTTGGTGGTTCAGTATTTAGCCGGCACCGGAAGCACCGACCGTCTTATATCTTTTGCCAATGACCACATTCAGACCCTTTCCCTGAAGTAATCCCTTCTATACTGTGCAAATAGCTTCGGAAAAGATATTCAGTTCGCCTGAGGGTGATAGGACAGACACCCTGGGGAGAGCTTCCCGCAATGTCTAATAATAAGTTATAATTATCCATTCATTATCAAAAGAAGGCAAACGCATGATCAGTCAGCTCACCGCGGGCATCTATTTTTCATTACCAAAAGCTGAAACCGACCGGCCTCTCCTCGGTCTTGTTTCCGGACGGGATGCCGCTCTCATGGTGGATTCGGGAACATCTCCCGGTCACGCGGAGGAGTTCCTTTCCGCGGCCGGAAAAAACAAGACAGCTCCTTTGAAGTATCAGTTCCTTACCCATTGGCACTGGGATCACGTGTTCGGGATTCCGAGGGTTGGAGCCGAATGTATCGCCCATGAATTGACCGCGGCAAAACTGCGGGAAATGCGCGGTCAACCCTGGAACAACGCCGGACTGGATAAGATGGTAGAGAACGGTATTATGTCGCCATTTAACGCTGAATGTCTTCGCCGGGAAATGCCGAATGAAGCGGAGCGAATTATCGGCCCGGTAGACCGGCAGTTTACCGATACTCTGGAGATCGATCTTGGGGAGCTGCACTGTCTGATTGAACACATCGGCGGAACCCATACGGAGGATTCCTCGGTACTGTTTGTCCCGGAACAGAAAGTACTTTTCCCGGGTGACTGTATCTACGGGCGCAGAATCAACGGAGAATACGGTTATCGTCTTGAGGAACTGATACAGATGACGGAAAAGCTACGATCCTATGACGCGGAATATTTTCTCGTTTCTCATGAAGAGCCCATGAAACGGGA
>CAYLLE010000049.1:4964-22891 GCA_964384485.1 uncultured Spirochaetales bacterium
ATCCGCCGTCACGCAAATGATAAACCCTTCTTGTTAATGCTTTCCTGGGGTCCGCCCCATTCTCCCTATAATACCGCCCCTTCCCGGTACCGGCAGCAATATAATCCCGACGCCATTGAACTGCGACCGAATATGCCGGACAACATTGCCGATCAAGTGCGGGAGTGGTTAGCCGGATACTACGCCCATTGTTCAGCACTGGATGCCTGCGTGGGAGATCTTCTGGCAACACTGAAGGAATGTGATATAGAGGATGATTCAATTTTCGTCTTTACATCTGATCACGGTGATATGCTGGGATCACAGAGACATTCCTCGAAGCAGCGGCCTTGGGATGAATCCATCCGCGTTCCGTTCCTGCTGAGATATCCTGCTCTTCCGGGTTGGAATGCACGGGAAGTAGATGCCCCGATTGATGCACCGTAATATGTCTTTCGAAGATACTAGATATCCATGTCGGTTAACTTGATACACATTACAGACCTGCATCATCCGCCCCATGATGTGGATGATCTGTTTGATCTTGCCGCTGTTTACGGGATGGCCGGGGCGGATGTAAAAGCGGTTCTTCTGGACCATCTCGGAGATGTCGATCCGTATCAAAGGATGTACGAACCGGGATTCCTGCCGGTAACCCAGCTCAACTGGCTTACGGCAAAACCGGTTCCCGTTGCCGCCGGTCCCGCTTCGAGACTTACATCGCCGGATGATGACGGATCCGGTTATCCTGCTCAGGAACAATCGGCAATCGGTCTGTTTTTTGAAAGTGCTTAAAGAGAGTGATAAACCCGTGGCGGTGACCAGTGTCGGGTCATGCCGGATTATCGCCTGTGCTATCAATAGAAATCCTGGGTTATGCAAAGAAAAGATTGCTTCCCTGCACATAGTCGCTGGAAGCGCTCATTATTTCAATTTTGATTCCGGTCCGGATTATAATGTAAAAGTTGATCCGCTGGCTTATGTCAAAGTTTTTACATCAGACATCCCGATTTGCTGGTATCCGTGCAGCGCTGGACATCCCTACACGGAAGGTGAATCGGAAAAATACAAAATGTACAGCAGCAGATGGGACTATCCTCAGGTTAAACTCAGTGACGGAATAGACCGGCGGCTTCACGCGTGGATGGTGTGTAACATGTCTGGAAATTTAAGGGGTGATATAATAATGCCATGGGAGAAGCAATGAATATGCTTCTTAAAAACCTAGTCCCCGACAGCGAAGCGTATATGCAGCAGGATGTGAGTCCATAAAAATGCAAGGGCGCATAACGGAATGACGGTTAAAAATATCCTTTCCAAAAACTGGCTTCCCCTGCCTTACGGCGATCCCAAAATGGGCAGCCGGCATCTGCTTCGCCGAAGCTTCATATTGCGGGAGGACCAAAAGGGCGGGGCAGTATCCGTTACCGCCGGCAGCGTGTACCGGCTCTATGTAAACGGAAAAACGGTTATGGCCGGACCAGCCCGGGGAACGAGCGGATATTTCTTCTATGACACCGTGGAAATCGGGGGGTATCTGCGTCCCGGACCAAATGTCATCGCCTTGGAGACGGCCTACTTCCCGAACAATGTGCCGGAAACAATTCAATATGAATTCCCGCTCCATGAACCCGGCATCAGCGTCTGTCTGGAACTCTCCGGAATCAATGAAGCTCCCCAGCCCTTACTCAAGCACCCGCGGAACTCCGGGAGCGGTCCACACCGCTGACTCTTGTCCGCGGCCGAAAGCCGGAGAAACTTACTGATGCAGGTTTTTTCTATTGTATGGGGAAGGAAATAGAAAAACAGGATCGGGAGGAACTTTTTTGGTTCGGAGTCCGGGACCGGGAATCCAGCCCCTCCAGGAAAGGCTAGAGTGAAACCGCCCAGTGCCGGCTGCTCTGGTCCCGGGTTCTGGATGAAAAGCAGGAGGAGCGGCTCTGGGATGTGCTCCGGGGCTGGCAGCCCTTCCGGATTCCGGTCCGGGATAATACCAGGATGATAAATCGGTCCCGGGCAAGCAGCATTATGGGTCTTTACCCTAGATTCTGTTATCTCCGGGACCGGTTTGATCGGAGAGCTTGCCGCGAACGGTCATGCCGTACCCGAGGCCGGAATTGTCGAAGCAGCCGGCTGTGTGGAAATAACCGCTTCCCGGGCCGGCGGGCTCCGGGTGCGTGCGCTTTCAGATACCGGTAACCCGTAGAAATATCTTCCGGCCGACCCGGATCTCCATCCGGTCAAGAGCGGTGACGCGGGACTTGTCATCAGATTCTCTGTTCCCGTTTATCCAAACCGCCCCCTGGGTGATCAGTCTGCGCAGTTCACTGTTCGATCTTTCCGGAAGGAGCTTGGAGAGGAATTCAATGATAGTGTACTGCCCCTTCGGGAGAAATCTTTCCTCCGCGGTATCGGGGAACTCTTTCTTGGAGAAGGTGGACACAAACCATTCCCGTTCTTCCGCCGCGGTTTCCCGTCCGTGGTACCGGGAGGTAATTTCCGCCGCCAGCATCAGTTTCTTTTCCATAGGATTTATTCCCCGGGCCAGGTCTTTTTCTATTTCCCCGATTTTACCTTCCTGCACCTCGGTGTAAACTCGGAACCATGCGGCAATAAGCCGGTCCGGCAGACTCATTACCTTTCCGAATTTCTGTCTGGGCGGGTCGGTGATAGCGACAAAGTTATTCAAACTTTTGCTCTGCTTCTGTTTCCCGTCAAGACCGGGAGTGATTTTTGTCGTGATGATCACCTGCGGATCCTGTCCGTATTTCTCCTGAAAAAACCTTCCCATCATTTCGTTAAACAGTTGATCAGATCCCACGATAGTGAGATCGGATTTCAGTTCCACCGAGTCCCATCCCTGCAGGATGGGGTAAATCATCTCATGCATTCGTATCTCTTTTCCGTTCTCAATCCGTTTTCTAAACATATCCCGGGAAATGAGACGCTGGTAGGTAACATCAGAAAACAGGGAAAGCAGTTTTCCGCAATTTGCCGAATCGAACCATTCCGAATTTCTCCGTACTTCAAAAACGTCCGGATTTTCGGTAATCAAAATATTCGAGACTTGGCCGATAAATTCTCCGGCGTTTTGTTCAATTTCCTCAGTTGAAATAATCTTCCTGGTTTGATCTTTTCCGGTAGGATCCCCGATCCGTGTGGTAAAGTCACCGATCAGAAACTGCACCTTGTGTCCCAGTTCCTGTAACCCCCGCATCATCCAGAGATTAACTCCGTGGCCGATATGGAGGAGTGGGGCTGTGACATCGGCACCGAACTTTATGTTCAGTTTTTTGCCGGACTCCAGTTTCTTCCTGAACTCCTTTAAGCTGAAAATTTCTTCGGTAGTCCGTCCGAATTTCCGGACGATGTTTTCCGCGCAAACACTCTTCATAACACGCTCCTTCTTTTTGCGCAGACGCGGACCGCGGGATCCTTCAAAAAAAACCCGCAGGCCTGCACCTGCGGGTTTGGTATTCCTGTGAATACAGCTATATCCCCGGCTGCCGGCCGTTTCGAGAGGAATAATAGCTGTAATAATAGGTTCGATTCATGATACCGGAGTCTATCATCTTATGGGATATTTCTGCAAGAAATTTTATCGTTAAGCAGCAATAAATTGAAATTTTTCTTCTACTCGCTGCCTTTCACTTTAATAGTATACGTTCCTCCCTGAGACCCCACGTAATAACTGATATTTTCCCGGTCCGAGAAACCTTCGGAACTCTGTATCAAATTACCCTGCGGATCATAGAGAAAAAGATCGAGATTCCCATCGATATTATTAAATTGAATATTTGCTTCAATCGTTCCCGAGCCTGCTTGTATTATCCATTCATCCTGTACCGAACTTCCGTCCGTATAATGTACTGTTTCAGTTTGTTCAACCGTATATATCTGAATACCCACATTTAGTGCCGCCATCGGGTTGATGAGGCCGTATCCGTAGTATGTATCCCACCCGCTGATACCTAGATCGTCTGCGGTACTGAGTATTGTTTCATATAATGCGGAGTTTGTAGCATCCGGATATTTTGATTTAATCAAAGCCGCTAAGGCAGAAACATGCGGACAAGCCATGGAAGTTCCCTGCAGGAACACATAAATGGGGGTGTAGTCTGTTACCGAGCCGTTAAAACCGGTTATAGTCTGTTGAAGTATACCGTCGCTGTACGAGTCGTTGTTTATATCCTTCGTTAAATCCCCGCCGGGTGCTACGATATCAAGCTCGGAACCGTAATTCGAATAGGGAGCACGGTTCTTTTCATAGTCTGTAGCGCCTACTGCTATTACATATTCATCAATGGCGGCAGGATATAACACGCTGCCGTTATCATTTCCGGAGGCGGCAAACAGAGCGGCACCGGAATTGTAGGCATCCCTACACGCGTCGTAGAGAGTCTGACTGTATTCGGGACCACCCAGGCTAAGGTTTATTATATCGGCCCCTTCATCAGCCGCCCAAATTATACCGGCGGCTATATCCGATGTATAACCGCTGCCGTTTTGTGCGAGTACTTTAACCGGCAGCAGGCTTACGCCGTATGCCATTCCGGCTGTTCCTTCCTCATTGTTCGTGCTTTGGGCAATAGTTCCCGCTATGTGGGTCCCATGCATATTATCATCGTAAGGATTAGAATCATTGTTAACGAAATCCCAGCCGGTGAGAATTGTAGTCTCCGAAAGATCACTGAGATTGTAGGCGATGCCCGAGTCAACTACCGCGACAGTTACCGAAGAATCTCCTGTTACCTGGTTCCATACATTAGGCATCTGCAGCTGAACGAAGTTCCATTGATAGCTGTAGTAGAGATCATTAACTGAATTAAACGCGTGCATTAGGTAATCGGGTTCCGCGTATTCAACCTCCGGGAGACTGTTGTAATATTCCAGTACTTCCTGGATCCCGGCTGTTTTACTTTTAAGCTGAATCACGGATAGTCGAAAATCCGGGTTTTTAACCTTTATTGTCTCCTTGCCGTACCGTTCTATGCGTTCAGAGAGTGAACGCGTTATCTGTGTGTCCTTGTTATACCGGATGATAATTTGGTCAGTTACTTCCGATGAAAATTCTTTCCTATCCATTTCGAGAAAAGGCGGATTTTCCCCATCGGACTCAGACTGTAAGGGTGTAAACGTATCTCCCGAATCATTTGACTGCCACGAGCCGGAAAGAATATATGTGGGTTGGGGTGTGGCTGTTATACTTTCCCCGGTTGATACATTTCCGTAGGTATCCACAGTTTTCAGAATGAATGTATATTGTGTTCCATTGCTAAGTCCGGCTGCAGTATAAGATTCAAGTCCCGAATCAGCAGTTTGATCATTATCACCATCGGGATTCCAGTTGATTTTAACATAATCAAAATCTTCATCTACCGGATCAGACCACTTAAAAATTATTTTCCTGCTTCTAACCGACGCTTCTATTCCAGTGATTTCAGCTGGAGGCTGTGAGTCAATAGGTGTCGCTGATATATCTTTTCCTGAAGAAACATTGTCTGAATTATCTAAAGTACTTATTGTAAAGGTGTATTCCGTTCCAACTTCCAGTCCTGTAACAATATAGTTTTCGAGTCCCTGGTTGATTTCTAATATTGTTCCGTCACCGGGAGACCAGGTGATTTCTATATGATCAAGGTCATTATCGTCAGGATCTGTCCATGTCAATTTAACTGATTCATGCTGAGGAATTGCAGCCAAATCAGTTACTTCTTCAGCTGGCAGGGTATCGTTTGGAGTAATATAAATGCTGACGCCCGGAGATGAATTACCGCTTGTGTCAATCACCCTTACGGTAAACTTATATTCTGTTCCATCTTCTAAATTTTCAACCGTTACAGATTCATAATCTCCCTCTAAGGTAATGTTTTCACTTCCATAGGTTATTGATACGGTATCAATATCGTTATCTTGAGGAAGAGTCCATTTCAGAATTACTGAACCGTTTTCTCCGTTTCCTTCCAGATATAAAACATCTCCCGGGGGTGTAGAATCAGAAAACCACTGAGGACAACCTGTTAAACTCAAGACAGAAACGGCTAATAACATCGAGGTTAAAAAACGCATGACGACTCCTTGAATCTGTTTGTCCTGGTTACGATTCGGTTAATAATTAGGAAGATAGGCGTAAGGTTGTATTGTTCTTTTAGTATATTGTCGGCAGAATCAAACTTTTACAAAATTATACACTGTTTATCAAAAATTATCAATTATCAATTTACCGTAGAACTCAAAATCTTCAGCCGGCCCATCATACCGTTTTTAATTGGCCGGAGGGGGTACTCGGATATTCGTGAACGAATACCCCCTCCAGCTGTTTTTGACTGTTCTTCCTTACTCCTGTACCCAGTAGGTTACCACAACAAATGGGGTGCTGTAGGTTCCGGTGAGCACACTGTTCGGATACGGGTACGCCATTAGTCCGCACTGGTAGGGAGTCCTGGAGGAACCGTCCTCAAAGTTTCCCAGGGTCCCGCTGATGATGGTGGCTTCAGTCGTGGTAAAGCTCTGTTCGTACCCGTAGTGGAAGCCCGCGGATCCGCCGATTAGAAAAGTGGATGCCACGTTTTCGAACTCCACACCAACCTCCAAATCGAAGTTGAATCCGTATCCCTGTTCGCTGCCTGTTTCAATTTCGATGGTCTGTTTGCCCGTGGAGTTGGAGCTTAGACTCAGGAGAAACGGGTCGGGGGTACGAAATCCGCCCAGGGATTCGGTTACCGGGATTACACTCGTATACTCGGATCCTTCATAAGATACTGTCGCTCCTTCATTGAACAGAGCGAGCATGTCGTTGCGATCCGGATATGTCCAGGGATCACCCATCTCATGAGAAAGAATATCTTCGCCTATTTTTAGATCGTCCGTTACTATGGAGTTAAAGGTTTCATGATTCATCTGCAGTATCTGGGAATCCCGGGGAATTTGTATGGACACCTTTTCTCCCACCTGGGTGGAATCACTGGAACTTACTACTTCGTAATAATAGACATCCATTGGCGTCGAAGCGAAAATGACCTGATTTTCGCCGGCCATACAGTGAAAGGTTTTAGTTACCACTTGGTATTGGGATTCGGAAAAGTTCCAGTCGAAGGACAGATCCAGGGTTGCTTTCAGCATGGAGCTTCCCGCGGAGCCCCAAAAGGGGGTTTCCGCGCTGTATCCGATACTGAATCCGACATAAAATCCTAACGTGTGTCCTTCCGTGGATGAAGTTCCCTGAGACCAGGCGAAGGTTGTTTCAAGATTGTCCATGTCCTGGTTTTCATAATACGGCGGTGACGCAAGGACCGCGACTACCTGAGGCTTCGTGTAAAGCAGTTCGTATTCACCGGTATATTGAATGATGTCGGAATCATCATCAATGTTCACCGCGCATACCGTGGGGTTGTCAATGGTTTGACTATCTATATCGATGTTCACTATCCTGCCGAATACCCCGTTGCTGTAGCCTAGAACGATAAACCGCTTTGCATCCACATTATCATCAGTAAAAAACAGGATATCCTCGTATCCGTCTCCGTTGACGTCACCTTTAGAAATTCGGCCGAGGTCGGGATAACTGTCACTTGTTGAATCGGCACCGTCAATGGTGTTCCATCTATCTGTGAGCTGTCCGTCGCTGTTCAAGGTGAGTACGTAACGGTACAGGAAAATTTCTTCCTTCTTGCCCGATTCGAAACCGTCGGCTTGGAATGCGGTTAATGCCGGCATACTCTGGTTCCACCAATGTCCTTCCCGCCTTAGTGTGGTAACGATGGCAGTATTTTCTTCGTCATAGTCCATTACGGTCAACGAGATATTTCCCCCGTCATTCACATCACCCGCGAAAAGGATCTCGCCGACACCGTCACCGTCCGCGTCGCCGGAGGAAACCTGCAGGGGATACCAATTCAGTGTTTTGTTCACCGTGTATGTACCTATGTCTTTTCCCTCTGAGAATACCGGTGTTCCGGAGGCGTCATAATCCATGGTCTTGAGGAGTGCTACATTGGTATCGGTATTGTGGTAAATAATCACCACCTCCTCATACGGATCATCATCAATATTCGCGGCAGTGGAAATGGCGGGATACTTAATCCACTCCTTCCCCTGGTCAGAATAAAGCACCGAGTAGTTTCCTGAGCTGTCATCCAGGAGGATCTGATCCTTCCCGGTGTGTTCCGTACATTTTACTCAGTTTTTTCAGATTCTGATGAATTTTTTTCCGATTTTCTTCTAAGGGTATGGGGATTAAGCCGGTTTATGATATGAAGAATGGCAAAATAGAGCATGATTATTATGGCCACAAGAAGCCCCACCATTGCCGACAGTCCGGCGACAACTGAGTAATAAATCGCACGGTACCAGGCCATATCCACCCCGGAAAGGTCTTCCAGGGGTGCTGAAAGCAGAGTGAGGGTTAAGAGTCCGGCGAAGAAAGCGATACTGCACAGAAGGGCAATCCATTTTATCCGCCGGTAAAAGCTGTTGTTGAATTCCACCTTCGAACGTTTCGCGAAACTGAAGATAGTAAGCATTAGGGGCATGATTGTTGCTGATGAAGTGATTCCCGCGAAACAGAGAGTGGTCGACGACCGCTGCATGGCGCTCAGAAGCTGATATGTGGGCAGTTCCTGAAACACCCGCTGAAGACCGAAAAACACCGTCATCGTGATGGCCGCGCCGGCTATGCCGACGAATATTGCAATGGTTGAGCTTTTGGAAAAGCTCATTCCGTCGATTTGTTCCTTGAGTTCTTTCGCGGCATTCATCTCTGTATTAAGGTAGAAATATTGAAATTAATCGGCAAGTACGATGTGCCCAAAAAAAGCTGTCTATACGCTTATTCGATTATCTCTTTTACCCGCCCGACAACGCCGTTATCCAATCTGACCTTGATCCCGTGGGGATGACGCGGTGAATTTGTGAGCAGAGATGCTACGGTCCCTTCGGTAAGTTTTCCGCTCCGCTGATCCTGTTTCTGAACTACCCGGACCCGCTGTCCTGGCTGAATATTTTTCCGTTGTGTTCCGTCTGTCATTGAGTATCCTTAGTAAACAATATACACATAAAGGATGTTTTAGCCTACGGCATTATAATTATTCGGCACATTGTTTGAAGCAAAATACGGCTGGAATGCCGGAGGGCGGGTGTTATCCTTCCACTTTAACCGCATGAAGCTCCTCGCGGATAATCCTGCGCAGAGCCGCTTCATCCAAAGGCTGTTGGGTTTTCCCCAGGTATTCCCGGAGAGCGTCGTTAATCATTGTCTGGTAACCTTTTCCCAGCTGTTGAGACCGTCTCCGGAACTCGTCCAGGATTTCCCGGTCGAGATAGATGGTGATGCGGGACTTTCCTTTCTGATATCCCGCCGGATCTTTTTTGGCCTTACTGTAATCGTATTCTTCCATTTTTTATGCCCCTAGTTCAAAGAGGATCAATACATTAATAATATATACATATTAAATACATATATCAATAAAAAAATTAAAAAACAAACCGCGCCCTTGAATACCGGCAATTTCCGGTAATAACGTTTGCGTTAAAATTTATAAACCGCTTTATTAAAGCAATTACATAAAACGGCATATACTGGTCGAACACGCAGCAGCAGTCTGCTCTTTGCATTCAATCGGTATAATAGCATAAGGTATTATCTATAAGATATAGTTAAGAAAAAAAATAAAGTGTAAAAGTAACCTGTATAAAAATACAGTCTCCTGTCTGTTTGTGCTTTTCTTTACGCAAACGGCATTTTTATTTGGACAAAACAAAATGTTCAAGATAGAAGATTATACCGTTTCCACTTGGAACACCTTTTCCGGTCTTGCTTCCGATTCAATCATCACAATTTTTCAAGATAAGGAAAAATATTTATGGATCGGCACTGAAAACGAAGGCTTGGTTCGGGCCCGGGACGGCGAGTTTCATACGTATACCGCGGCTGACGGGCTGCCTTCCAATTCGGTACTATCCCTCGCGTATGATCCGGAGGGGAGGCTGTGGATAGGTACCAGCCGGGGACTTTGTTATTATGATGGAAATTCGTTTCATGTACCTGTGTGCGCCGGTGAAAATCCCTTTCCGGACCGGAATATTTCTGGTTTGGTGTATCACTGGGATGCCGGGCTTCTCGTAGCAAGCGGCGCGGGGCTGTACGGGGACGGCGACTCCGATCCGGTGCTTATTCCGGATACAAGGGAGGTAGCCTTTTCAGCCGTTTGGGCTGATCAAAACGGTACCGTCTGGTGCGGAACCCGGGATGGAAGGTTTTTTTTCTGGGACGGAGATTCTTTGAATGAAAAGATTGTGGACGGGATGAAGCATACACACATAAGAAGCATTTACGGCGGAGGGCCTTCCGGAAATCTTCTGGTTGCCCGAGACGGAGGTTTCTGGAGTATCGAAGACGGCGGTTTCGGCACGCCATTCCATGCCGCCTGAACATTCAATTCTAAAGTATATTCCCAAAGGGGTACTGGAAGATCACGAAGGAAATATTTGGATCGGAACACGCACCGGGGGAATTATGCGGTTAACACCCTCGCTGTTTACCAATTATAACGGGGACGACGGCTTCACCGATGTGACGGTCAATAACGCGGCGGAAGACAATCAGAACCGATTATGGATCGCCGCGGTTGACGGACTGTACTGTCTTGAAAACGGCCGGTTTATTGAAAATGATTTAACCAGGGAGCTTAAGGGTATCCGGGTCAAGCATGTAATGGTACATGATAAGAAACTTTACGTGAGCACTATTTCACCATTGGGAGTGGTTGTATACACTGACGGAACCGTCCATTATCTGAATAAAAAAAACGGGTTACCCGGTAATGTGATAAAAAAAAATTGCCGATTCCGGGGGGAATATCTGGATTTCTACCTCGGAAGGTCTCATAACAGTAAAACCCGGGGGACAGCTCTTGATCCGCAATAAAAAAACGGGTTTCCCCGGGAATGAAATCTATGACATTTTCGAAGACAGCCTGGGAAGAATTTGGGCCGCCACCGTCCGGAACGGGCTGTTCCGTTTCGATACGCTGGATTCCTACATCCGCGTTCATGAACAGGACGGGCTGTCGGGGGAGATGAATTTTTCGATAAATGAGGATCGAAAAGGACGGTTCTGGATCAGTACCGCCGTGGGTGTTTATCTCATTGATCAAGAAGACAATCCGCGGCTGCTGACCTTCGAAGACGGTCTTCCGTACCTGTATGTGTACAATGCCCTGCCCGCGGGAAACCATCTGTGGTTTTCTTCGGTCCGGGGACTGTCCAGGACGGATTTGGAGGAAGCGGCGCGGACAGCTCTGGGCCGGGAGAGCCGGTTTTCTTCGGATGTATTCACATTTGCCGACGGCCTTCTCGCCTCGCCGAACGCCCTGTCCTGGCTGTTTTCTGATCACCAAGCAAGGCTCTGGATTCCCACCCATAGAGGAATCAGTATGCTGGATACATCGAAATCTATTCCTTCTGTAAAAGAATGGCCCCTGCACATCGAGCAGGTAACCCTTGATAACAATGTTTTTGATTCCGGCAACCCCCGCGGGAAAGGAACGGTGGAAAGAGCCAGGTTCCGCTGTGCTAATTTAATATTTCCAAAAACTAACCGGGACGGCAGTTCTGTTCCTTCCGATGATACGGGGCTGGTAAGCAATTACGCTTCCTCGATTTCTCACGAGTCCGCCGCCTGGCCCGTGCCCGGAGACGGTGAGAAAAATCCAGGAAGCCGGTTCTTTTGGCGGTGGAAGATAACCGTGATGTACTTGAAATAATTAGATCGGAACTTTCTCGGGGATTTAATATAATTCCGAAGCGGAGCGGTGAGGACGGATTAGCGTACTTAAAGGAAAATCCCGCGCCCGCCGTGATTATATCCGATATCATGATGCCGGGAATGGACGGCAGGGATTTTTTCTACCGGGTCCGTGACGGATTGAAATTATCCAACGTGCCTTTCCTTTTTCTCACCGCCCGTGCCTCTTTTGATGAAATGCTGGAATTCCTGAAGGAAGGAGCAGCGGATTATATTTGCATCCCCTTTAGTCCCGAGCTTCTGCAGCAGCGGCGGGAGGATTCGGTCAAGAAGCGCCTTACCAGTCAGATACGACAACTGATCGAACAGGATGATGTTTCTGAGATCCGGAGCGGAAACCCAACCATCCCGGAAATACAGATGCGCTATTCTTTAACCGACCGGGAGACGGAAGTCTTAAGTCTGATGCTGACCGGACTCCGGGACAAAGAAATTGCCCGGAAACTAGGCTGTGCCGTCAGTACCGTCTCCAACACTGCCAGCCGGATTTATAAAAAATCCGACTGCGGCAGCAGGGTAGAACTTCTAAGAAAAATATCCGGATAATAGTTCCCCTCCCGGCTTAATTATCTTCGAATTCTATTGAAAGCGTAAAAGGATCGGCGCCTTCATAGGTATATGGAGAATCGGCCAGGGTGATAACCGCGTAGTCATGACTCCCGGGATTGTAGGCTCCGTTACATGGGTATAGGTGTATAGGAAGGTATCGGATCTGCTGTAGGGTGTTCCATCGATTTCAAACGACATTTGTATCGATTCAAAATCACCTTCCCCCGCGTCGATAGGCACGGTGTTATCCAGACTGCTCGCTCCCGCGGAAACAGTCCCCAAGCTTAATGAGTTGGTATATTCAGGGTCTCCCAGCACATCGGTATAACCTGTGGAGAGCACAACATTCGTCAGATTGTAGCTGCTGTTGTTCACAACGTCGATGTCCACAACATCCGGTCCGAACAGGGAACATCCTACCGGCACAATAATGGAAATGATAATGATCGCTGTAAAAAGGTACTGTTTTATAGAGCGCATATCGAGTAACCTCCTGGTGTTTTCACCCTATTCTCGTCTTCACCGAATCGAACCGCAACAGGAGTTTTTTACCGGTTGAGCGGTTTTTTTTACCGGTTCCAGCGTGGACCCGGAGTTATCGCATGCGCCGTATTTTCAGCAGCTTCCCTGGGCAGGGAACAATCTCTGTTTGACGGAACTCAACATCAGGCGGATAATATTCGGTATCGATTCTATCCGGAAGCTCCATAAAGATACGCAGCAGTCCCTCGTAATGGATGACCAGTTTTAGGTTTCTCTTCTGTTCCTCCATCCGTTGAAACAGAAATTCAATCGCCTCATCTTCGTCATACCCGGCCGGAATAGATACCCGCTGATACCCGCCAAGCCGGAGCATAACCGTCGCAAAATCGGGGTACCGTTTCTTACGCGTTTCTTCCCGGTACTGATCTTTGTCCAGGGACAGGGCGTATTTAAGCGCTTCAGGTTTGACATCGATATACTCCAGGTATCGGAGCGGAACGGGACTAGCCAGGTTATCCCAGGAATTTTTTAAAGCAAGGAATTTCCGGAAGTTCCGGAATCCGCAATGCTTCATCATGTCATTAATCATCTCTTTTTGTTTTTCCGGCAGTTTAAACGGGGCAGCCGTGTTCACCGTCTTGCTGTTGATATAACTTTTTGCGTTATAAAATCGTTGGTATTTCTGCATTGGAAGGCTCCTTTTTAGCGAATTATTTTAAAGACGCTGCAATATGGTTTACAAATCACGTCTTGAATGTATTATAACACAAGCGGGGTTTTATTTCAAATACGGATAAACTAATGCAGCAATTTCCGGTGATCACATTCGCGGTCCGTACAATCTAAATCCTGCTACTATAAAATTTTAGCCCAGATGTCAAAATTTAGCGATTACTTTCTTTTCTTGGACAGATACTGTAATATCAAAATATGCTTGGGCAGGTTTCTTAATGAACCCACAGCTAACTGCCGATTTGGGTGCTTTTTTGTTTGAACATTATAAAAGAGCTCTAGATGAATTGTCAGAATATAAATCTGTGCAAAGCAATTTAACCGCCATTGCGATCATACTTCATAAGAATTATTCAGGTATTGTTACAGATGACGATCTAAAGGAGTGTATACGACTCATGACTGATGAACAGCTATCATCCTGTATCGACGGTGTTATCTATTTCAACATAATGAAGAAATATCCCAGGGAAGCTCTATACTTTGTTGATCAAATTCATCTATTTAGCGAAAAGGAAAAATGGAAAGTAGCGGAAACCAATAAATTTCTAGATGAACTAAGTGAAATTGATGGTAATATCGTTGAGGATAACAAATTCAAAGATTTAAAGAATGAAATCTGGAATTTTCCCGATTTTGATTAAAATGTGCGATACTGGAAATTAAATGAAACTTGAAGAACTTGAACAAGGTAAGTCTATCTCGGGCATTTTAACAAACGGTTCCGTAACGGTTGTTTCCGTTACTTGGCACGGTACCGATGCGGTGGAACTTACCTATAAAGACTCGGCGGGGCGGCCGGGTGTGGAATTAATATACCGGGAACAGGAGCCTTTTTTAAAAGCGGAGTCAACGGAAGGGCAGTGGGACTTTTCCGCCGACGGGAACCTGTTCAAGCTGGTATCGGAATCGTTGCGGATAAAACTCGGGTATCTGTTTGACCCCTTTCTTGCCGTCAATTCTTCGGACGTTGAACCGCTGCCGCATCAAATAACGGCGGTTTATGAAAAAATGCTCTCCAGACAGCCGCTCCGGTTTCTTCTTGCCGACGATCCGGGTGCCGGAAAAACGATTATGGCCGGGCTTCTGATAAAAGAGCTTCTTCTCCGGGGAGATGTTGAACGGTGCATGGTTGTCTGCCCGGGCAATCTGGTGGAGCAGTGGCAGGATGAGCTCGATTCGAAGTTCAGTCTTCCCTTCGAGATCCTGACGAACGACAAACTCGAATCCGCACGATCCGGAAACTGGTTTCTAGAAAACGACCTTATCATCTGTAGGCTCGATAAATTGAGCAGGGATGACGCGCTTCATCCAAAACTCGAGAATACCGATTGGGACCTGATCATCGTGGACGAGGCCCACAAACTGTCGGCTACCTTTTTTGGCGGCGAAGTTAAATATACCAAACGATACCGTCTCGGCCGGCTGCTCTCCCGGATAACCCGTCATTTTCTGTTGATGACCGCAACGCCGCATAACGGCAAGGAGGAAGATTTTCAGCTATTCTTGTCGCTGATTGACGAAGACCGGTTCGAAGGCAGGTTCCGGACCGGCGTCCGCAAATCCGTTGTTACGGACATCATGCGTCGTATGGTGAAAGAGCAGCTGGTCAAGTTCGATGGAAAACCGCTCTTTCCGGAGCGCCGTGCTTATACCGTTCAATACGAACTTTCCGAAGGTGAAGCGCAGCTGTATCAGGCGGTTACGAATTACGTGCGTACCGAATTTAACCGTGCTTCACTTATTGGAAATGAAGGTGCTCGGCGAAATATCGGGTTCGCGCTGACGATACTGCAGCGACGCCTCGCATCATCTCCGGCGGCTATTTACCATTCGCTGCAGCGCCGCAGGGAGCGGCTGGAGGCAAAAATAGAAGAGATAAAATCGATGCGGGACGGTAAAAGACGGTCTGTTTATAAAGAGTCACCGAAAAACTGGTTCTCCGTCGAAGATATAGAAGACTTGGATGACGCACCGGAAAGCGAAGTCGAAGAACTGGAAGATGAGATTATCGACCGAGCAACCGGCGCGCAGAATATTACGGAGTTAAAAAAAGAGGTAGCCCATCTCACTCATTTGGAAACACTGGCGAAGTCGGTTCTTCGCAGGGGTGAGGATAAAAAATGGGAAGAACTATCGTCTCTGCTTCAGGAAAACGACGCGATGTTTGACCGAAACAACATACGCAGAAAGCTGGTGATTTTTACCGAACATAAAGACACTCTCGTTTATTTGAAGCAAAAGGTTTCCACTCTTTTAGGAAATGAACAGGCAATCGTTACAATCTACGGCGGGATGAACCGGGAAGAACGGAAAAAGGCGGAAGCACTTTTCAAGCACGACCCTTCGGTTGCCGTTCTTATTGCGACGGATGCCGCGGGAGAGGGAATCAACCTTCAACGGGCGCATTTAATGGTTAATTACGACCTGCCTTGGAACCCGAATCGACTGGAACAGCGTTTCGGTAGAATACACCGGATCGGGCAGACCGAGGTCTGTCATCTCTGGAATCTTGTCGCCCACGAAACCCGGGAAGGGCAGGTATTTGTCCGGCTGCTCTCGAAGCTTCAAGTAGAGCGGGACGATTTAAAGGGAAAGGTATTCGATGTTTTAGGCCAGATTTTTCAGGGACAGGCTTTACGGGACCTATTGATAGAAGCGATTATGTACGGAGAATCGTCCGAAACGAGGGCAAAACTCGAGAAGGCCATCGATACGGCTATGGATCCGGAAAAAATTCGCGCGTTGTTGGAAAGTGAAGCCTTGTCACAGGACACTTTAAGCTCATCGAAAATTCAGGATGTACGGGACATGATGGAGCGGGCGAAAGTAAGGAAGCTCCAGCCCCATTTCGTCCACGGTTATTTTAAAGAGGCTTTTACCCGGCTCGGTGGAAAAATGAGGAGACGGGAACAGGACCGGTATGAGCTTATCCATGTCCCGGCTGATATCCGGAACAGGATGCACCTTATCGGCGGCAGGCGGGTAATTCTACACCGGTACGAGCGAGTGACCTTCGAGAGGGAAGCGGTAAGCCTCCCCGGCGCCCCGGCTGCCGATTTGTTATCCCCGGGGCATCCCCTCTTAGACGGGATCATCGACTTGTACCTCGACCGGAATCGGGATCTGTTATCTAAGGGAGCGATTCTGGTAGATGATGTGAGACCGGAGGAGGAACTCCGAGTTCTCTGTTATCTTGAACATACGATTTTCGACGGACGGCCTGACCGGCATGGTAACAGGCTTATCGCATCAAAGCGGGTACAATTTCTTGAAATATTTGAATCCGGAGAAATCCGGCATGCCGGGTACGCACCGTTTCTCGAATATCGATGTTTGGGGGAGGATGAGGCCGGGCAGACCGCCGATTTTAGTAGTGCAGAATGGCTGCACAACGGATTCCGGGACAAGGCGGTAAGTTACGCGATAGCAAACCTGGTACCGGAACATCTTGAAGAAGTGAGACTGCAGAGGGAAACAATCGTAAAAAAGAGCCTTTCTGCGGTAAAAGAGCGGCTTACCCGGGAAATTCACTATTGGGACAACGAAGCGGAAAGGCTTCGGCTTCAGGAAAAAGAGGGAAAAACAAATGCCAAAATCAATTCCGCTAAAGCCAGGAAGCGGGCGGAGGACCTGGTTTCACGATTGAAAAAACGGACCGAAGAATTAGAACAGCAGCGGAAGCTGTCCCCGCAGCCTCCCGTTGTTTTGGGTGGATGCCTGGTCATTCCCTCCGGGATGCTGCATGGGAACGAGAAATCAGGAACGGCACTTCGGCAAAACAAAGAAAGCGAGCAGACCGCGATGGATAGGATTATGTCCCTGGAGCGGGAGATGGGAAACCACCCGGAAGATGTAAGCGCTTTCAACCGAGGCTGGGACATAGAAGCGAGGAACCCCGAGACAGGTCTGCTTCGATTAATCGAGGTGAAAGGGCGGCAGGCGGATGCGCGGACGGTGACCATAACGAATAATGAAATCAAGCAGGGCTTGAACAATCCTGAAAACTACTTTCTCGCGGTCGTATTAATTCAAGACGGTGTTTCCTCGGAGGTTTATTATATTCACAAACCCTACGAGACGGAACCCGACTGGGGAGTGGCAAGCCGGAATTACCAGATAAAAGACCTCCTTTCGAAAGGGGAGAAAGTTTTTTGAACTAAAAAGGTTCAATTGACAAAAAATGAACCAAAAAGGTACGAAGAGTATATGTACAAAAAAAAGCTTATAGAAGTGAACATCCCCTTAGAGGCGATCAACGAGGCTTCGGCCAGGGAGAAATCGATCCGCCACGGACATCCCTCGACCCTCCACATTTGGTGGGCACGGCGTCCGTTAGCGGCATGCCGGGCGGTCCTCTTTGCTTCGCTGGTGGACGACC
>CAYLLE010000050.1:0-22609 GCA_964384485.1 uncultured Spirochaetales bacterium
TGTAATTGCTTGTAATAAAACAATTTATAAATTTTGATGCGAATGTGATCACCGGAAATTGCTGTTCCGCCGGAATAAACCTTCACTTTATAAAGGGCGGCATGATATATTTATGGAATGATACTGCAGGAAAAGGGATCAGAAATAATTATAACGTGCACCAGCAGCCGTTTCCGTTTTAGTAAAATTTCAGGTTCATTCACCCAGATTTCCTGCTATGATGATAAAAATTGGTACGATTTGCTGCCCGACGGTAAGCACGCCGGTTTATCGGTTGAATTGCCGGTTCATACGGTTGATTTCCAGGACAAGAACGGAAAAGAACTGGTAATAGATGTTGTCGCGAAAAATGACCACTGGCGTTTGGAAAAAAAATATGAAGTTTTTTCCCGCGGATATATCATCTGTACCTTTACCTTGGACGCGCTGCGGGATCATTCCATACTTCCTCCGGCAAAAATCCAATTACCGTTAAAAGATGATCCGGTTTTCATGCATCAGTATCAAACCTTAAATATTACCCAGGATTTTCAGGACAGGTCCTTTCCCAGAGCATTGAGTATTGATTTTAGTACGGACGAGCGGCCGGTAACCAACAGCGTGAATCTTCTTTTAGAATATCCCTATCTCGATGTCCGGTCGCTTCCCTGCAGGAAAGAACTTTCACAGGAGAACGGACACAGGACCCTGGGATGGGAACTAAGCAGGAAAACGTTCACTGCCGGTAACGGCTTTAAATACAGCAACAGGTGGGCCCTTACCGTTACCGGGGTTAATGGAAATCCCAATCCGGTCCGGGGACAGCGGATATATCATTGGTACGGACATTATCCCCCTTTTCCTTCAGATGATCATATCACTGAAATGGCTGAATACGGCTGTACATATCTTGTTCTTCATATGCCCTCTTTCAGACATATAACCGGAAATGAACCGGCTGACCCGGTGGAGATGGTACGGGTTATCCGGAAAGCGCACGAATCAGCTATTAAGATCCTGTTCTACTGCCAGCCTTATCTTCTGTCAAAAACCGCACCATATCACTCTGAACTTTCCGCATGCCGGACAGAAAATCTTGATGCCTGGAACAGCATGAAAAATACCAAAATCGTTTTTTACGCGCTCCAGGAATCGTACGACTGCGATGAAGTCTGCCTCCGGTGCAGTCAGGCATATAATTTCATGTATAACAGTCCTGTAAATTTTCTCCGAAGGTACAACGCCGACGGTTTCTATGTCGACGGCGCCTGGCCCCCGATAGGGATCTGTAATGATCCTTCTCATGGGCACAAGCCTGGGCTGTATAATTTTTACGACTACCTAAAACTCATCCGAAGCTGGAGAAAATTCCTCGGCGACAGGATTATGATTGGACACGCCGGCAGTATATCCGTTTCAAGTGATTTTATTGAAGGCTTTGACGGATGTCTGACAGGTGAGGCTCAGGGTGCAATCGAGGCTCATTCCCTTAAAATTCATTACGGCTTACCGTCAACTCTTTGGGCCATGCATCGGAGGAAAGAAGAGTCTTTCCGCGGTCCGTCGGCAGTTCCCAAGATGGTTCGGGAGGGAACTGTTCCTCATGTTGGTCAGGGAATTATAGGTACTTCCATCCTGGCGACTCTGGACCCCGCCTATCATAAGGACGTTCTGCCTTTATGGCAGATGCTCCGCGCCTTTCCCGTACAAAAAAGCCGTTTTTATAATTATCTTACAAAACAGGCTGTTTCCGTAGATAATCCCGATATTGCATATTCCCTCTACGTAACGGATACACAGAGGGAGGCCCTGCTGATTTTATCAAACGGAAGCGGAGAAAAAAGCAGGACCTCCCCATCGGTGGGCGGTACGGTCCGGATTGATCTAAGCCTTACCGGGCTACCGGAAGAACTCAATGGATGGCTGATCAGGGGAAACTCCTACGAAACTGTCCGTACGGGGAAAACCGGGCCCGTAAAAAAAGGGATGATTACTATTCATGAACTGGGGATACACGAAACCGTAGCCTGCGTTCTATTTTCAGATTCACCGCCGAAAGAATTTTCGGAGCTGATTTTTCACCTCCAGGGGAGATGGCAGAGACTGCCTGACATATTCAGGGATAAAATAAAACGGCTGAAGCAGCAGGACGAGTGCATCAGTAATTTCAACAGAGACTTTACCGGTGATGACATGACATACACAAATTTTATGAAAGACCGGACGATGGAATAGAGAAGGAGATACAAATGAAATACCCGGATCCCTGGGATACTTATTTTGGTTTTTATTGGTACAACGATGACGAAATCTTCAGGTCCAGTCAGAAAGATTTAGATGCCCAAGCAGAATCGCATAAGGAAAACGGCATAAACCATGTTATCACCTTCAGTTCCACCCATTTCAGATGGTCATTCCGGCGCTACTGGCATCTGTTAAATGATGTTTTATCCATGGTCGTGGAAGCATGTCATAAGCACGGTATCGCGGTTACGGAACATCACTCGAGCCACCTTACATTTAATCCAATAGATAAAGCTGATATTCAATATATGGAACGGGTTTTGAACAAGAGAAATTCTTCTCTTGGGTCTTGGCCCCTTCTTCTGGAAGACTGCTACGCCGATCCGCTCATTGACGGTGTTCCCCTCTCTTCCCTGCGTCAGATAGACGGCAGAACCGGAAACTGGGCGAGGAGTAATTACCACGGGTGGGGCTTCTGCTTCAACAATCCCGTATACCGCAGGTATTACCTCCGTTATTTGCAGACCGTGTATGAAACCGGTGTAGACGGTATCATGACCGATGATGTTCAGTATTTTGGAATGGATGACCAGCGTCAAAGTCACGCTTGCGCCTGCCCGTACTGCCGGGCAAAATTCCTGCAGGAAACAGGATATTCCCTGCCCCGTCCGGGGGAGGAATGGAATAACTGGTACGGCAATTACGCCGATCCTTCATTTCCCGCCTTTCTCCATTTCAAGACAAAATCGACACGGGATTTTCATGTTTTGGTAAAAGAGCATTATGAATCATTAAACCTGCGCCCTCTCCGTCCGAATTACCAATCCAATGTATTAGTCAGAAATCCCACTGCCTACTGTCTGGAAACTGTTCCCGATCTTGACTGGATCTTTCAGGAAAACTGCTTTTCCCATATAATCCGTTACTCTTGGCCTAACTGGATGGTTGAAGCAAGACACCGTTTCGCCGTGGGAAGACGGAGAGGTATACCCTCCATGTCCTTATTTTACCCGGACAGGGAGGATACCGTTCTGTTCACCTGGGCTTTGTCTAAAACCTGGGGACAGATGTATCTGGCAACTCCAGAAGGCGGTTCAGCGGACCACTTCGAAAAACCTCTGCGGAAATTTGAAACCGGATACGGCTCCTACCTCAAAGATACAGAGATAGCATCAGCAATCGCGTTTTATGATTCACGAATGAACAGGCAGATATATGAACACGCCGAATCCAGAAGTTTGCCGCAGATGAAAACCTGGATGCAGGCGCTCCTATTCCGGAATATACCTGTCGATATTGTACAGGCAGAGGATAAGGAACGGTTCAAAAATTATGAAATAATAATACTCAACGAAACAGCTATCATCACTGACGGCGAAATTACCGCGTTAAAAGATTATGTCGCGGCGGGAGGAAAGCTCATCTGGACCGGCCGAACCGGCGCTTTACGCGGAGAAGATTTTACGGAACGGGAGGTGAACTATGTTCAGCAATTATGGGGAGAAGACGCCCCCGGTATTCCCGAAGACGGAAGTATCTTTTTAGAACATCCTGTTGGAAAAGGTAAAGTTTTCTTTATACCTGGTGATATAGGTCTCGGACCGTTCTGGACACACATCCAGACAGACAGATTCAGAACAAAGACTAACAGAGTGCCCGTCCCCGGATGGAGTCGGAAGGAATGGGATAGTCAGAACCAAATTGTGCTTCTTCTGCGCTCTTTCCTAAAGGAAGATCCGGCGGTCATTGAAACACTTGCCCCCGGATCTCTGCAAAGCATGGTTTACTATACCAGCCGCGCCCTTATGATACAGCTTACCAACACACAGGGAGCATTGCCGCCGGCCGAAGGAGAAACCGGTAGTCATGAGGATCCGGTTCCATTTACCGGATTTCCCGAAAAAGCTGAACCATGGCAAATAAAGGTGAAGATTCCCCATAAACTGAGGAAAAAGAAAGCAGAATCCATAAGATTACTCGTTCCCGAAAAGGAGCCGATGAATATAAACGGTTTTTCCCGTGAAAAAGGATATCTTAAAATCACCTTCCCGCCGTCCAAGCTGGAATGGTACGGCCTGATCGCGGCTGATTTCGTGTAGCGGTAATATCAGATAAGGATATCCTGTTTCCGGGTCTTTCAATTCAGCAAATCCCGGTCAACTCCTATTGTGATTGAGAAGCGGCCATAATTTCATATAATATATAAATTTAGATCGGGTTGACCGGGAATTGCCGCATATTTTTTTCGCGGAAAAACGGCAATTCTCGGTGATCCCGATTTATGTAATTGCTTGTAATAAAACAAATTATAAATTTTAATGCGAATGTGATCACAGAGAATTGCTGCTTTCAATTATTTATTGTTTTCGCTCGATTAATAGCGTAAAATACCGGTATGAAAAATGAAAACGAAGAGAAAAATCTCCTCATAAGTAATGAAGATCTTAAAAGTGTCGATCAGTACCGGAAGAGCCGAGATACCGCGGTTTTAACCATCATGTTCACCGATATAAAAGGGTACACCTCCTTAACCGAGGACAAGGGTGACAAGTATGCCCAGGATATCCGGCAGGCCCACGACAAAATTCTCACTGAAGTGATACAGGAAGACGGGGACGGGCTCATTGTAAAGCATATCGGCGACGCGGTTATGGCGGTCTTTTCAGAACCCACCGCGGCAGTAAAGAAAGCCTTAATAATCCAGCGGCGGATATCATTTTTCAATAACGAAAACCCGGACTTAGACGACATCAAAGTCCGAATTGGCCTGCACCTCGGTCAGGTGGCTGTAGAGGGTGAAATTTCAACCGATATTTTCGGCCGTCATGTAAACAGGGCATCGAGAATCGAAAATCTCGCGGACGGCGGACAGATATACATGAGCTACAGTGTATTCGATTCTGCCCGCGGATGGCTGAGCGGTCAAAACAGCTACACCTGGAAAAAGCACGGCAGTTATTTTCTCAAGGGAATACCGGATCCGGTAGAAATTTTCGAAATCGCCGATCCTGAATACGGTGAATTAAAACCGCCTCAAAAAGCGAAAAAGAAAAAGAATCTCCCCGGTGCCGCGGCAGCAGCTATATTGGTTGCCGCCGGGGTGCTGCTTACTTTGGGTATCATTTTCGGTATCCGGATGTTTAAAAAAACGGAAGTAATTTTTGCCAATTTTCATCCACAGGAGCTGTATGTCGACCATGAAGAACGGATATATTTTGATGGTGAACAAGGTCAGGAACTTAGGGCTTCTGTAACTGCTATTCCTCCCGGAGAGCATGTTCTGCACTACGATGTAAGTCCTTTAGTCCGCTACTACAGCCGCGTAGAAATAAAGCGGGGAGAAAACATAATCGAACCGTATTACGATTATTATCAGCTTCCGGGTCTGGAAGTACGCATGGAACTGGACGGCCGGGAAGAAGCTGTGGTGAATGAATCAAAAACGGTCGATTACTTTACCTACGACGGAAAAAAAAGAATCGACCGGAAGGTCCGTTTTGAGATAGAAATACGGAGCAGGATGGATCCTGAAAATAAAAACAGCATCATCCATACAGCAGACTGGATTACGGTGGTAGACGGTCAGGAAATAGGGTCCGGAAATATTGAAAAGCCGGTGCCAATAGATGGAGATTCCTACTGGCCCGACTTGGTGCCTTTTTGGGAAGATGATTTCCATTACTACTGGTACCGTCCGTATATGAACGGTCAAGTAATGGAGATGGAGATAGGCTCATATTTTTTACGATATAAATAATCCTCCCGAATTATATATTTTTACCAAAACCCACTGGACAGCGGCCGAGTATAAATACATCTTATTATGGAGAAGGTGCAATCATGGGAACTTTATACATCACCGCAGGAAAAATGGTAGACGGAATCTCTGATACTGTGATTCAGAACCCGCAGCTTTTAATTGAAGAAGATACAATTACTGTCATGGGTAATTTATCAGCGGATCCCCGGACGGAAAAGGCGTATCATCTCGATTTTGGTAATAATTTTATATGTCCGGGTTTAATAGATGCTCATGTACATATCATGGGCATACATACCGACTTTTCAGCCGGTCAGCTTGTAGTACGAGGCACCGCGAACCTCAGAGAAGCACTTCAGGCGGGAATAACCACCGTCCGGGACTGCGGAGGGCGTTCGGACGTACTTTTTCCATTGAAAGAGGGTGTATCCTCGGGACTGGTGGAAGGCCCTTCTATTATTATAAGCGGTGAACCTGTAACTACAACCGGCGGACATTTCCACTATATCGGGATAGAAGCGGAGGGTAAAACCGAAGTGCTGAAGGCGGTCCGCTCCCTGTGCAAAAGGGGAGTGGATTTTATAAAAGTGATGGCTACGGGCGGCGGCTCAACTCCCGGAACCAATATTCGGCAAAGCCAGTTTACCCAGGAAGAATTTGAAGCCATGGCGTCAGACGCACACAGACTGCAGAGAAAAATAACAGCCCACGCTCACGGGATTGAGGGAATACGAAGAGTAGTATCAGCCGGTTTTGACGGTATTGAACACTGTTCCTGGATATCATCTACCGGCGAAGGTATACATTATGATCCTCGGATTGCCGAAAAGATGAATAAACAGGGAATGGTTGTATGCAGAACCATTCAGGGCTCAGAAAGGTGGGCGATTGAAGAGCTCGGGGAAGAACATCCCGGATGGACGGTGTATGAACCGTTCAGAAGAATGGTTTCCGACGGTATTAATCTGATAGCCGGTACCGACGCGGGGATGGAAGTGACCGATTTCAAAGGGCTTCACCAGGCATTGGAAACAATGACCGGACTGGGCGGAATGACTTCCCGTCAGGCATTCCGTTCAGCCACCTCCCGTTCTGCCGAACTGCTCGGATTAGAAAACACCGGCTCCATCCGGGAGGGGAATGCCGCGGACCTGATCATCCTCGAAGGTAATCCGGAAGAGGATATAAGGTACCTGAGGAACATTCTGGGTGTTGTTTCTAAGGGCAGAATAAGACACCTGCGGAAAGGTGTACTTAAGCGGTGAAGGAAAACTGTATACAGCAGCTGAAACATGGAGTATAATTTTTTTAGCACGGGACATGGAAGAAGCAAAACTAACCAAACTGGAACAACAGCTTTGGTCGGCAAGTGACAACTACAAGATTTCAATCCTCAACAATCTTTCTTCCTACTGCAGGACGAAATTTCCGGAAAAAGCTTTGGACTACGCGGTAAAAGCCAAAGACCTTTCTGAAAAATTTGGAGATGAAAAAAATAATATTGATGCTCTTAACCATATCGCTTTTATCAATGCGACCGCTACCAATGATATCCGGAGTTCCCGGGAAAACGCGAAGCAGGCTCTTATAAAGGCAAAAAAGGCGCAATATAAAAAGGGGACAGCCGATGCCCATCTCTCCTTAGCTATTGTGTACACGAAAACCGGAGATCATCTTAAAGCGCTTAAATGTCTGCTCAAGAGTCTCGACAGGTATTCCGAATTGGACGACAGAATCGGAATAGCCCGGACATACAACCGGCTGGGAATATCGTATCAATCCATGGGTAATCTGGAAAAATCCATTGAATATTTCACAAAATCAAAAGAATTCTATGAAGATATTGGGGATGTGAACAGTATTGCCGATGAATTAAATAATATAGCATTAATTTACGGCAAAAAAGGAGAATACATCCGAGCTTTGGAAACTTTCGGCAGCGCAAAAATCTTGTACGAACGGTCTGGAAACAGCACCGCAAATGTTACGCTTAACACAGCAGAAATATATGAATCCATGGGTGAATATGATAAAGCGGAAGACCTGCTGAAAGAAGCCCTGGAGATCGCGGAAGAGAACCGGGACAGATACAGAATAGCAGCCATTAATCTGCATAGATCATTATTGCGGCAGAGGACCGGTTCAACTCTCCCCGTCCTTTCCGGACTAGAAACAGCCCTGACTCTAGCCATACGTCTGGAGAACAAGGTTTTAGAAAAAGAAATCTATCAGGCTTTTTCCCAATATTACGAAGGAAAAGATGAATACAAGAAAACCCTGCATTATTACAAGAAAAGCACCCAGATGGAGCTCCGTGAAAAAGAATCGATTATACAATCAATTATGGCAATTAAATCAAATCCGGTTTCGGATGAAAATGAACTTTACCGGGTCAGAAATAATGAACTTATACAAATAAACCGGAAACTAAAACAGTCCAATGAAAAAATAAGGTGCAGAGCGGAAAAATACCGCAGTATGGCAAGAATTGATTTTCTAACCGATCTGTATAACCGGAGACACTTAGATACCGTCTTAGAACGGGAATGGCAGAGATCCCTGAGGTACGGTCATCCTTTAAGCGTCGCAATAATCGACGTCGATTATTTCAAACGGGTTAACGATAACTTCAATCATCAGATCGGAGATGTGGTCCTCAAATCAATATCATGTCTCCTTCAACAGAAGATCCGTGCCAGTGATATTATCGGCCGTTACGGCGGTGAAGAGTTTCTCATAATTTTTACCGATACCGTTATAACTGGTGCCGCGAAAGCGTGTGAAAAAATGCGAAAATCGGTGGAACAATACAACTGGGAAGAAATCTCGCCAGAGCTAAAAATAACCATAAGCGCCGGAATCAGCTCCAGGGGTCCCGAGACGGAAACCCCCGAAGACCTGGTGCTTAAGGCGGATCAGAATATGTACAAGGCAAAAGACAAGGGAAGGAACAGGGTGATCCAGTAGCCCCCGCTCCTTCCGCTTCATTGTCATCTTATCAGGATAAATTCCACTCTTCTGTTTTTCCAACGGTTTTCAAGATCGCTGAACGGCACAATGGGCTGTGCCCCCCCGAGACCTTCCGTGGTAATACGTTTCGGATCCATCCCGAAGTCAACCAGAGCAGATTTAACCGCTTCCGCCCTGGATTTAGAAAGGGGAATCAATTCCTGCTCCTGTTCTTTTTTACCCTTTTCCGGATCATCATAATGTACCATTACCGCGTGTCCTTCAATCCGGATCCGGTAGTTTGAATATTTTTTAAATATCTCGGCCAGCCGCTGCAGAGTTCTGGCGTTTCTGTCCGCCTTTTCATCTTCCACATTTTTAAAATCCGCGGTATTCGGAGCGAAAGTGATACTGGAAATTCTTATCTTCAGCTTATCGCCCTCCCTGATCACCAGGACATCAATAGGTATGGTATCTTTAACCGTGGATGAGTTCCCGTACCTGTCGGTCATTTCCAGTATTGTACGATAATCTTCAGCGGCCTGAACCAGTTCTCCTTCATCCGATAATCCGTCCCAGATAATTTTTTCTGCCGGATTACCCGTACCCGAGAACGTTTTGAACGGTTTCCCAACGGGATCGTATATTGTCAGATTCCAGGAGTCGATTGAGCTTTCATCCCGGGCATTCAGCCTGATTGTAAGCTCATCGTTAAAACCGTCATCATCCGGTGAAAATAATTCAGGAGACAGTTCAATGTTGGATTCAGGCGGTGATGTATCAAGTAAAAACTGAGACGATCGAGTTTCCGGACGGTTACCCTTCTCGTATTCTACGGTAAAGAGCGCATGATAATTTCCCTCTGCTGCATCTGATGTGCCTTTTTTCCCGTTCCACGTCACTGATTCCGGGGGAATCGATGTACCGGAGAAGGTCCTTTCATTACCAGCGCTTTCATGTTCCATTTTCAGGGACCACCGTTTAATACCTTCTTTGAGTCCGGTGTAAAGTCGGAACGTAATAGAATCATCCTGCCCGTCCCCGTTCGGCGAAAAGCCGCGGGATGAGACTGTGGTAAATATTGTGGTAGTCCGGGTATCAATGGTGATGTTCTCCAGCTCCGCCGTCTTTTTATTCCCTGCTTTATCAACGGAAGATACGGTGTATGTGTAAGTTCCGTCAGGTATAGTGTTTCCGTTCATATCCTTTCCGTTCCATTGGAAATCTTTTGCTTTTCCCTGCCAGTAAAAGGTACGGATTGCCTTTCCGGATGTATCGGTTATTTCACCTTCCCATAGATCTTCTGAGGAAGATTCCTGTTCTATTGTAATGGAATCAAGATTTCCATCTCCCTCCGGGGAGAACAAGGTGTTATCCGCCGTAAGGGTAATTTCAGGATATTCCGTATCAAGAACAATTGGATTTGTCCGGGTTACCGGTTTATTTCCGTTCATATATACCACATTGAGCTCTCCATAATAGGTTCCATCTGAAACGTCATCACCGGATGTGTTCTTCCCGTTCCAGGAAATTGATAAGGGAACGGAACGCCCCGAAAATGTTCTTATGTTTGAACCGGAATCATTCAATACATTCAGCGTATACGATTCTATACCCCGGGTTACCGGTATGTTCGGGAGGAACGAAACAGTTTCTTTAACGCCGTCACCGTTTGGAGAAAAATGACTGATATCAGTGGTGACGAGAATGGGAGTCCGGGTGGTATCAACCGAGAAAACAACAGGATTCGCGCTTCCCGCGTTTCCCGCCCTGTCGACTGCTTTAAGGGTATACGTATAATTGCCGTCAGGAACCGTTTTCCCCTGCGAGTTCCGGCCGTCCCAGGAAAACTCTTCATCCGCCGTACCGCGCCATGTATATGTTTTGACATTGCTCCCGCTCCGGTCCGTTATTATGCCTTCCCAAAGCTGCTCTTTCGAAGTTTCCTGGGAGAACAAAATTTCATCTTTGCTTCCATCACCGTTCGGTGAAAAAACTGAATACTTTCCGGAAGCGGACGCCGCGGGGGGAGTAATATCCAAAATAAAGAGAGACGAGACCGCCTGCTCAACGTTACCTTTCTGATACTCTACTTTCAGTCTGGCTTGATATTCACCTTCACCGGCTTTCCTGTCTTTTCCCCTGCCGTCCCATTCTATTGATGCAGGTACGGCTCCGGTACCGCTGAATTCAGCCGTATCTCTTTCTGCTGAATCAACCACGGTTAAGTTCCAGGATTTAATGCCTTCACTCTGTTCTAAAACCGGTTTAAACTCGATGCTGTCTTTATTCCCGTCACCGTTAGGAGAGAAAAAGCCGGTGGATACTGTTACATTTACCGGCGTTGGTTTCGTATCAACCTGGATGTTCTGTATTAATTCTACCGTTTTATTACCGGCCTTGTCTTCACTGCTGACCCGGTAAGAATAGATACCGTCGGAGACGGTGTTGCCTGCGTTATCTGTCCCGTCCCATACCAGGTCTTCCGTTTCGCCCGACCAAAACCAGGAGTCAACTTCATCACCCTCGCTGTCCAGGATTACTCCTTCCCACAAATCCTCCGGGCTGGAACTTTGCGTAATAGTAATCTGGTCTTTATTTCCGTCGCCGTCCGGCGAAAAAAGGCGGGTAGGAGTTTTAACCGTTATTTCAGGAAAAAGAGTATCTACAGTGAACAGGGAAGTAACCGCGGAAGGTTTGTTTCCGTGCTTATATTCCACAGTAAAAGACGCCCTGTATTCTCCATCCCGTACCAGGTTTCCCTCGTCGGATTTACCATCCCACACTACCGTACTCGGTGGTACTCCCTCACCGGTGAATCTTTTGATTTTTCTGCCGCCGGTATCGAGGACAGCGATTTCATAACTGTCGACAGAATCGGTGATTCCCAATTCCGGTGAAAACGTCTGAGTGTCTTTCCGCCCGTCCCCGTTCGGTGAGAAATGAGAACTTTCAAAGGAGAGCTGTACCGGAGTTTCCCGGGTATCAATTTCAAAATCAACAATATTAGACCGGACACTGTTTCCTGCCAAATCGGTCGAGGAGAGCTGATAAAAATATTGCCCGTCTTCCAGCAGTTCTCCCTCTTCATTTCTTCCGTTCCATGAGTATTTGGATTCGGCATTGCCCTTCCAGGTTACTGAATACCGTTCGTTCCCTTCTGAATCGGTTACAGTTCCCACCCATGATTCTTCCCGGCTGGTTTCCTGAAAAATAATTAAAAAATCCTTTCTTCCGTCTCCGTTGGGCGAAAAAACATCCCACTGTGCTTTTGTCTGTACCGTTGGGGGGGTTAAATCCAGGTTGAACGGGGGTGAATCATCAGAAGGGTTATTTCCATTCACATAAAGGAGATTCAGTTTTGCCGTGTAAGTAGATTCAGGAAGTCTGTTGCCGCTGTCATCCTTACCGTTGAAGGTTATAGAATCCGGCAGCTCCCCTTCACCGGAAAATGTCCGGACAGTCTCATCCTCTTCGTTGGTTATCCGCAGCTCCCATTCGTCAATTTGAGTGGCGGATGGAGCCTCTGCCGTGAAAACAACGGTGTCCTTTATTCCGTTTCCGTCGGGTGAAAAGTTTGCGTCCGAAACAGATAAATTTATCGGTGTTTCTTCAGTATTGATAACGATATTATCTGTCCGGTTAACAACTGAATTACCGGCTTTATCCGTTGATGAAATGACATACCGGTACACGCCGTCGGGAACCAGGATCCCTTCATCATTTTTTCCGTCCCATTGAAAAGCTTCCGGTTTGCCGGACCAGCTGAATCCGGCCACTTTTTCGTCTGCCGCGTTATACACTGCAGCGCTCCAGGAATCCTCTGAGGAACCGAACTGGTCAACCATTAGGGTATCTTTATTGCCGTCGCCGTTGGGTGAAAAAATTGTATAGGGTAATTCAACAGTCACTTCCGGATCCAGGGTATCCACCACCACACTCCTCGATTCGGTACGTCCGGTATTCCCGTTATCATCCCAGGCTTCCACATGGTAGGTATATGTTCCATCCGGCACCAATGACCCGTTATCATCGTTCCCGTCCCACCGAAGGGATTCGGGTACGGTGATGCCGGCTTTTACATACACCAGCCGGTCAATGATATTACGAAAGCCCTCATTCTCCGGCCGTTCGTCTTTGTTTTTTATAGTCCGAACGGTGTCTCCGGACCCGTTTTTGATAATCAGACGGTAGCCCTTCACGTACCGTTCGTCCTCAACCGCTAAGGGGATTACCAAGTTATCCTTTACACCGTCATAATCGGGAGAAAAATAGGTAATCTCATCAGGACCTATCCGGATATCCGGCGGATTCCGGTCGATAACACCGAGCGGAAGATTTGCGCCGATTCCCATAGCCCATATTCCGTTCACCAACGGTGCAGCGGCAGTTGTGGTCGTAATTTCACTGCGCCGCCATACATCAATTTCCTCATCATCCTCCGTCTTAGAACCGGTTTTCAAACTAACCGATATTCCGAAAGAAAGAGGAAAACGCTCCGTTCCTGTGAGAGTATCCTGCAGATCAAATGTGTAGGCACCTTTCAGGCTGACGGTATTGAATAGCAGCGCCGAAACTCCAAGGTTCAGATGCACATCCTGAAAAGTAGGGAATGCCGCCAAGGCATTAATTCCAAGACTGAAAGGATCGGTCTTTACCAGGTTAAACGATGTATCCAATACAGGGGTAAAAATCGAGGGAATCCTTCCGCCGGGGGCGTCATATCCCTTTCCCATACCCCGCATCGCAAATCCCCACCGGAAATCCTTAAGGAATCCCAGATCCCCCGGAAGATGGAGAAAGCCTAAATTCAATCCCAATCCCCAGTCAGATCCGAAAACAAAATCCATTCCGGCGCCTACGTAGAATTGAGGAAAAAGGTCTTTCCCGAAGCTTACATTCACCATTCCGAATGTGCCGTATGGAAGAAAAACAAACGGCGAATCAAGAAACCTGCCGCTGCCGCTGAAAACACCGGCCCGGGTTGGTACCGTAACCCCGGCATTAATGACATGTCCCATACCGGTATCTGTTCCGAATCCGTAGATGTTTATATAGCTGAGATCAAGTGTCAGCCGCTGTTTACCCCCCGATACTGCCGGATTCAGTACATCCGATTGGGGAGACTCCATGCCTGACGCTGTTATACCTCCCGAAAGGAATGACGGTGAATAGAGATATTCGGTATCAGTAAAAGTTATAGACTGAGAAAATATCGGGGTTACCGCAGTTAATAAAATGGAGACAGTAATATAGAACATCCGTTTATTCATAATATTTGGTTACCTCTTACAATGAGTGTTTTAGCAGAAATAAAGCAGCTGAATCCCGCTGCTGTCATAAATAAGCTCCTATTCAGATAATATAACACGTCTATTGGAAATTTTTCAGAGAAATAACCAATATTTTGCCGAGGCTGTAATAAGGGACAAACCGGTTTTCCACCGGGAATTGATATATTTGATCAGTAAATCCCGGTCAACTCCTTGGGTGATTAAGAAGAGGCCATAATTTCATACAATATATGAATTTAAATCGGGATCACCGAAAATTGCTCTATATTTGATGAGGATGCTTTTCATTTTCATCGATAATAGATTATAATGTTATATCTATTTATGAGAGGTGACTATGTCCGAATTCAAATATGAAGCTTCACTCTATGTGCCTTTTAGAGATAAAGACGTACTCGATAGAATAAGAAATATTAAACGGGAAGATATCGATAAGCACCCGAATCCCGAATTCAAAATTAATGTGGTTCCAGATGATGAGGTAGTTCTCCGCACAACCGTTGAAACATTCAAACGGATCAAAGAGGCAATGGAAGCAGGCAGGCGCTACGTAATGATCATGCCGAATCCAAATCCCGGATACAAAAAACTGGCCCACATGCTTAACACTTTCAATGTAGACTGCAGCACCCTCTACACGTTCAATATGGATGAATATGCCGACCAGGACGGGAATGTAGCCCCGGAAACCTGGAAAAACAGTTTTATGTACTCGTTTAAAAAGTATTTTTATAATGAACTGAGAGAAGACCTCCGCCCCAAGGAGGAGCAAATACAAGGACCAACAACGGAAAATATCGATTTTTATGGAAAAATGATTGCTGATATGGGAGGAGCGGATTACTGTCACAGCGGTCCCGGCTGGACCGGACATCTGGCATTTATTGAACCGGATGCTCCGGAATTCAAAGCTGCCACCCTTGAAGAATGGAAGAAAATGAGTTCGCGGATAGTAACCTTGAGCCCCTTCACGTTGGCACAAAATTCTCTGCACGGCTTTTTCGGCAAAAGCGGCGATATCGCCGCGGTGCCTCCCAAAGCGGCCACCATCGGTCCCGCCGAAGTAATTGCCGCTAAATACCGGATTGATGTTCACGCTTTATGTGTTCACGGGACCGCCACCTCCTGGCAGCGGCTCATAACACGGCTGGTTCTGCACGGTCCAGTAACCCCCCTGGTTCCGGAATCAATACTACAGACTCTGGCGACTACCGTGTATGTTTCCGAAACAGCGGCTCAGAACATAGAGTACGACGGTAATAAGGGGTATTGAGCTGTGAAAAGCAGCCGGAGGCGTAAGACCCACTTATTATTTCAGTTCCACCATCAGATCGATATAATCCAGCATCAGGCGTGTAGTTAAGAATTTTTTTCTAACGGTCTCTTTCGCCTTAGTACCCATTTCCTCTTGAAGCCCCGGATTTTTCAGAAGCTCAACAACCCGGTCCGCGCATCCCGTAATGTCCTCAGGTTCTACCAGGTAACCGTTATCACCGGAGGTTATCTGTTCAGGGATTCCCCCCGCCGTAGACGCTACGACCGGTTTGCCTTTCCACATAGCTTCCGTCACGGTTAAACAAAATCCTTCCTTTAAGGATTTTTGTATAATAACTGCTGAATGCCGCTGAATGGCGTTAACCAAAAGGGCGTTATTTCCAACCACGAATATGACATCACCATTTTCATGGTGCTCCTTTGCCTTCTCATAAACCCGCTCAAAAACCTGCATCCCTTCAGGATCATCGGACGCGAGGTTGTAACAGAATAACAGACGGCAATCCACTTTCTTTTTAACCTGTTCAAAAACCTCAAGAACGCCTTCAGGGTCTTTCCAGGGATCCATCCGGGACACTTGGGTAATAATTGGTTTATCCGTGGGAATTTGTTCCGCTTTGATATATTTAAATATTTCACTCCTGCTCAGCTCTTTATTTTTCATCGAAAGCGGATCTATAGCGGGATGGATTATACGCTGTTCCACCGGAAGATCCGGCTTTAAATACTTCTTACTGGAAACAACAATGACATCATACCGGAGCATATACCGTTTAAGAAAGCTCCACACGGTTTTGTTCGGAGCGGTGATATCGATATGACACCTCCAGATCCAGGGCTGGGTCTTTTTAAAATACCGGATCAGCGGAAGAGGCTGAGGATCATGAATGATGATAAAGTCATGATCAAAATGAGAATAGATCGAAAAATCTTTATTTACATCGAGGTAGAACCGCTGTTCAAAATCCGACAGACCTTCGGGATTGCCCTGCATTGCATTGTGAATCTTTTTAGTTATCTCGTAAAAATTCTGATTTCCATTAACAGTACGCCATCCGGTGTCTAATCCTGCGTAATTCAGCAGCGGTATTGTCGAAGATAAAATTTCAGCGACCCCGCCGCCGAGAAAGGTGGAATTTATCTGTACATTGTGTTTTCCGTATAATTTACGGACCTTTTTATGAATAGCTGCTACGATTTCATCACCCGCGGCGTCGATATACATTTCCAGACTTTTAGCCATGTTTCCCTCCTGTTATACTTAGCTTAAAAAGTTTTAGGAAAAAAAGCAAAAAAATGTATTGGATTGTCCGAGAACAGTGATTTCCGGTGATGCCGTCCGGCTCTGTATGACTATTTTTCCCAAACCGGATCTATTTTAAGCAGATTTATGCCCCGCAGGGATAATCGGTACTTCTTAACAAATTCAACAATATGCTCAGGGTTTAGAAAAGCCTGCACACCCTCTCTCCTGACCCAAACCCAGTTTGCCGGTGTGTCTTGTTTTTTCTGGGAGCGTCTTCCGTAATACCAGCCGGTTCGCCTTTCAGAATCATTTATGCTGTCTTCTCCGTAAGCTACCTTATCGCTAAAATCTTTTTCGATAACATATCCGGCAAAATCCCAAAGATGGCTTCTCTGGTAATACTGATAGAGTGTATTTCGTACTATTATCTCATCAAACACCCCGGGGATCTCTAATTCCCTGAAAAACAGGTGACCGATCTTCCCTTCACTTCTGGTCCCCGGATTTGTGGTTTCCACAACATAGTGCCACTCTGTGGGAGGTTCGGCCACTTCCTTCTGCCGGACCGGCCGATCAGGGGTTGATTGTGTTTCTTCTGAATCCTGGACTGCTGCCGGCGGGTCGGCATCCAGCTGCACGGATTTACAGCCGAACAGCAGAAAAAACGGTAAAGCAATCATAATTGGAAAAAATCTTTTCATGGTATCATACTCTTCAAGATGGCAGCTTAATGTCAAGAGCGGCAAGGCGAAAAAAATCAGTAAAAAAATCACAATGATGATTGGTCGAACTTACCAATTCCGGTTACAATAGGTTAAAACAAAAAAGGAATGGAACAAAAATGGGTGGAATAAATAAAAAACTGCTTGATGAATTTAGGAAAAATATCACGAAAAACAGTAAATACCGGGTTCTTCAGAACGCCCTTACTCAGAACGCCGTAAATGATATCGCCCTTAACCGTGAGGTTATTTTCAGCACGGATCACTCTTTCTCTCATCATATAGATGATTGGCCGGTAACCAATCAGAAGTCATCGGGAAGATGCTGGATATTTGCCGGACTGAATATGCTGAGACCGGGAATAATGAAAAAACTGAATATTAAGGAGTTTGAGTTCAGCCAGAATTTTGTTTTATTCTGGGACAAGATGGAACGAGCGAATTTTTTCTTTGAAAACATTGTATCCACAGCAAACCGGGATGTGGATGACAGAAGCATTGCCCACATTTTATCAAACGCGATATCCGACGGCGGGCAGTGGGATATGCTGGCTGGTGTCATAAAAAAATACGGACTCGTGCCTAAAAATTTCATGCCTGAGACCTACAGCTCCTCAAATACCAGACAGCTGAACATGATCCTGCTCTTGAAAATGCAGCAGGGAGCAAAGATTCTGCGTGAAATGGTTTCAAGCGGAGCCGAAGAGGATGATATTACCGGCACTCAAAAAGAATTCCTGAATACTATATATCGAATTTTAGCCATGCATTTGGGAACACCGCCCGAATCATTTGTGTGGCAATGGATGGACAAAGACCGGAAATTCCACCGTGTGGAGGAAATGACTCCGCTGGAGTTTGCCGACCGGTATCTCGATACAAGGGTGGAAGATTATATCTGCCTGGTCCACGACCCGAGACCCTATCATCCTCCGATGAAAACATACACCGTTGAATTCCTCGGAAATATAATTGACGGAGAGGAAGTCAAGTATTTGAATGTTCCGATTGATGTATTAAAAGATACAGCATCCCGGATAATCCAGGAAGGAACTCCCGTCTGGTTCGGCTGTGATGTCGGAAAGATGATGGACCGGAAACTGGGTATTATGGACCTGAACCTGTTTGAATACCGGGAGATCTACGATACTGATTTTACACTGGACAAAGCATCACGCCTCGAATATCACCAAACAGCAATGAATCACGCCATGCTCTTTACCGGTGTGGATATAGTAGACGGAAAACCGCGAAGGTGGCGCGTGGAAAACAGCTGGGGAGAAGATCCGGGAAAGAAGGGATATTTTGTACTCAATGATCCGTGGTTCGATGAACACATGTTTGAAATCGCCGCGCATAAACGGTACCTGTCCGCGGAAATTTTAGAGGCTTATAAACAGCCTCCTATACATCTGCCGGCCTGGGATCCAATGGGTTCACTGGCAGCAAATCCCGGTCAACTCCTTCTGTGATTGAGAAGAGGCCATAATTTCATATATATATAAATTTAGATCGGGTTGACCGGGATTTGCCGCATATTTTTTTCGCGGAAAAACGGCAATTTCCGGTGATCCCGATATACGTAATTGCTTGCAATAAAACAATATATAAATTTTTATGCGAATGTGATCACCGGAAATTGCCGGTTCACTAGCCCGTTTTTAGCAGATTCTGCCGGGGAGGTAACTATGGATCTAAAATCTCTGCATCAAAAATGGAAAATCATCGACGGCCACGCTGATACCTTTTTCCAGCACCGTGAAACTCCGCTGGATTTTTTCAGCGGCAGGAATAAACTGCACCTTGAGCATACAGATCTCCAAAATGCCGGTCAGAACCTCCAAATAATGGCCGTTTTCACACCGGAGAATTATAAGGGACTCCGAGGATTACAATTTGCCTTGGACGTAATCTCCGCCTACTATAAAACTGTCGAAAGCAGGGAAAACCGATCCCTGGGATCACCGTATAAAAAAGTGCTTAACCGGAACAATCTGGAACAGGTTTGCCTCCCCGGGAACTCGGGATTCCTCCTCTTTATGGAAGGAGCTACCCCTCTGGCCGGGAATATAGACAATCTGCCGATTTTTTATGAATTAGGCATCCGGGGAATCACATTAACCCATAATTTCGACAATGAAGCCGCCCGCGGCTGTTTAGCGGAAGGAAAAGACCGGGGGCTTACTCCTTTCGGAAAGGATTTGATCCGGGAAATGGAAACCATGAGTATTGGGATTGATTTAGCCCATTCCAACGAGGAAATGTTCTGGGAGGTAATTAGAAAGGTCCGGAAACCGGTTATAGATTCACACACCGGTCTTAGGGCTATCCGTGATTTTCCGAGAAATCTGACGGACGACCAGGTACGGGCCGTTGCCGATACAGGCGGAGTGATATGCATTAGTTTTGTTCCGGACCAGCTTAAGCCGGGAATCATGCAGGAGGGCAAGGCTGAAATATCTGATGTAGTTAAGAATATCCTTCACGGAATAAAAATTGCCGGGATAGATCACATCGGTTTAGGTGCCGACTGGGACGGTTTTGACGGCGCGGTTTCCGGTCTCGAGACTCCAGCCAAGCTCCCCGCGCTCAGTCAGGCCCTTCTGGAGGCAGGGCTTTCCGAAGAAGAAACCGGGAAGATAATGGGAGGGAATATGTACCGCTTTCTTTCGGATATGCTTTTACCTTCATAGGAACCGGAGATCAAGTGGAAAAAGAAGAACCGGATATATCAAGATCCCGATTAAATACCACCATGAATCTCAGCCTCATGAGCGGAGCTTCGGGAACCCTTTGGCTTATAATGTGTACACCTCAGCCTATCTTTATTGTTTTTTTTCAAAACCGCTTAGGAGCATCATCCAGTCTTCTCGGTCTTATGATGACCGTAATACAGCTTTCCGCGGTCTTCAATTTGTTATCAATTCCCATTTACAAGAAGCTAAAACAGAAAAAAAAGTTCTGGCTTATATGCCATTTGTTGCACCGGTTAAACGGTTTTATTCTGGCAGGGGTTGCCCTTACAGCTGCAAGGGGAGGGAACACAGCCGCGGGAATATTTGTAATTGTATGGGCAATGGCCCTGAGCTGGATGCTCATGAACATAAGCGCGTCCGGGTGGTGGAGCTGGATTGCCGAACTGATTCCGGAAAAGATGCGCGCCGCATTTTTCGGCAGGCGATCGGCTGTTGCAAACACCGTTAACATCGTAAGCTTTTTTACCATTACTGTTCTGCTCGATTCATATTCATCGGGAAAAATATTTTATCTATACGCGGTGTTTTTCACCATTGGCGGCGTAGGTGGGATGATTGATATTCTCCTGCACCTGTTTATCCCCGAAAAAATTACACCGCCGGAAATACCGGAAGTTGCCGGCAGCGGATTCCTGGCGCCGTTAAAAGACAGAAACTTCCGCACATATTCCATATCCATCGGTATAGCAATATTTTCCATCAACATTGCGGCTCCATTCATCCCGCCGTATATTACTTCGCCGGATGGATTAGGGGCTCCCCTGACATGGCTCGGAATAATGTTCGTTATTTCCCAGCTCACCTGGATAGTTGTTTCCCGTCCAACAGGGATACTGATGGACAGATACGGCAGAAAGCCGATCGTAATTATCGGAACACTGTTTCCATTATCGTGGATAGGGTACTTTTTTATCAATTCAGGCAACTTCATATATGTACTTCCAATAATTGCCCTTGCGGGCGGTATGCTTTCACCGGCCTTTTACGACGGACTTTCCCAGATGATGCTCACCCTGACACCGAAAAACAACAGAATCACTTTTGTCGCGTGGTTCTGGGCACTGGTGGGAATCGTTTCTTCCGGCGGTTCCCTGCTCGGCGGGATTCTAAATGATTCATTAAAAACGGTATCTGTTACAGCCGGATTCATCGAGATCGGCGGATTTAAAATCGTACTGGCGGTGGGAATTCTGCTTATCTTGGGAAGTGCCTTACTGCTGTCCAGGATAACTGAAGGACAGGTCAAAGAAGTCGGATTCGTGTTTTCCCGGATTACAAACCCCGGTATATTCCGCACCTTTTTAAATATGGAAGTTATCTCGAAAACCGGAAGTTTAGACCGGGCCTTAAAGGCTCTCCGTTCCATAGACGGGCTCCGCGGCGATCTTGCGTTGGAAGAAGTTATTGCCAGACTCGACGATCCGAATCCGGAGGTCCGGGAAGAAGCCGCGAAAGCTTTAGGCCGGATCGGTTCTGAAGAAGCGGTAGACGTTCTGACAGCCCGGCTGGAGGATACCCATTCCACAATACGAATTCAGGCGGCCCAGGCTCTTGGAAAAATAGGACACCCGAAGGCAATCCCGGCTTTACTTGACGCAATAAACACATCGTCGGAGGAACTGCAGGAAGCCTGTATTCAATCTCTGGGAAAGATAGGCGGAGATCAGTCGGTAAAAACGCTGCTTAAAATATTTAAGAATAATCTCTCGGACCGAATCTTTACATCCGGTGCCGAAGCGGCCGCCGCCATGGGTGTTTTTGAAGCAGCGTGGGAAATAATACCGAGAATGCATAAAACCAGGAATCCTGTCCTGCGGACCCAGCTTGCCATAGCTCTGGGAAATCTCCTTGGAAACCCCGGGGAGATATATCAGTATCTGACAGGCAGTCTTCTGCAGCAGGATCAGAAATTAAAAAAAATGATCCAAGACTCATCTAAGAATATCAGTAATTTGGCAAAGGGAAGAGTAACGCTGGGCAAGAAAGAATTAAACGCTCTCCTGGCCCTCATAAAAACAGCCGAACGCAACTTTCTGGATGAAAACTATAAGGGAGCATTTTACATTCTTCTCGAATTCAGAGAAAAATTCCTTCGTCATTTCCTCCCGGACACTGCGGACGAACCGATAATCGAATCGATTGCTTTTCTGGATCCGAAGCTCGGGCTGTGGTGGTGGTTTATGGAGAATACTAAAATACAGTACGAGAACTCGGGAGACCCGGCGGCTCTTAATCTTGATATCATTATCAGCTTTTATTTTCTGAGCAGATACAGCAATTCCCGGGCTGAAAGACAGTAAGCCGCAGCAAATCCCGGTCAACTCCTTCTTTGATTAAGAAAAGGCCATAATTTCATATAATATATAAATTTAGATCGGGTTGAC
>CAYLLE010000051.1:0-19612 GCA_964384485.1 uncultured Spirochaetales bacterium
AATAAAACAATTTATAAATTTTAATGCGAATGTGATCACCGGGAATTGCTGCCGTCGGGTGCAACCGCAGCGGGGGTACCGGCAAAAGTAATAAAAATGTAGTTCCAAATGAGTTTAAAAATCATATTGCATAACAATTTGACCTGCTATATAGTGTAAAGACTGTGTTATTAAGAAAATGTACAAGCTATTCTTCAGAGCTGTTTCTATCGACGATATCAAGTTTAAAAAAAAGAGAATTCTTATCCGGCAGAGAACGCTTTGCTATTTACCGGACTTATGGGTATATTATTACTCTGCTGTGTGGATTCTTCGGGATAATCATTTGTGGATAAATTATCAAAAAAAGTCAACGAAAGGAAAAATGCTTTATTAAGAAGTTTCATTGAACAGCTTCCCCAGAGGGTTGCTGTAATTGAAATAAATATGCGCTCTGTGTTGGAATCAGGGGAGGGGGTTGACGGCCTTAGTTTAGTTTCCGATCAGCTGCAGAAACTGCACGCAAATAGTTCAGCGGCTGGATATGAACCGGTTACATCAATAGTTTCAGGCCTTCAAGAATATATTGTAAAAATTATTAAAAATGGACGGCTTCCAAGAAAAGAAACTGTAGCTGAAATGAAGGAAATGATCGGTAAGCTTCAGACATATGAAAACCAGCCGCCGAAAAAATGGAAAGTACAAATGGAGAAGTCATCGTTTACAGTCGACAGATCGCGACTTATTTGTTTTTATAAAAAAGTTCCGGAGATAGCGGAGGGAATTGACAATCAGCTCGGATATTTCGGATTTCCAATCCACATAATAGAAGAATTCAGCGAACTTCCGGAGTTTATTAAGCAGCGGAATCAGGTTGTGCTTCTTATGGACGCAAAAGAAATTGATTCTTTGTCCGACAAGAACACGCTGCTGGAATTAAGGAAAAAGCATCCCCGAAAACTGAATTTTATTTTTCTTTCCCGGCGCGATGATTTCGATACCAGGCTTTTGGCTGTGCGTACCGGTGGTGACGCGTTTTTCTCCCAGCCGATAGAAATAACCCGTCTTATCGATAAGATTGATAATCTCTACACGAAAATTAACCATGAGCCGTATCATATTCTCATAGTTGACGATGATCTCGAACAGGTTTCGTATCACGCCCTTATTCTGCAGCAGGCCGGAATGATCACTTCCGTCGTTCCCAATCCAAAAAATGTGTTCCAGGTTTTGGTTGAATCAAAACCCGAACTGATTCTAATGGACATGTATATGGACGGATGCAGCGGAATTGAGTTAGCGGCTCTTATCCGGCAGCAGGAGGCGTTTGTCGGAGTGCCGATCGTTTTTTTATCCGAAGAAGATGATCTTGATAAACAGCTGATTGCCGTAAGTCACGGCGGTGACGATTTCCTTACAAAGCCGATCAAACGGGAACATTTAATAAGCTCCATCACAATCCGGGCGGAACGCACCCGGCACATCAGGTTTTTTATGGAGCGGGATTCTCTCACCGGTCTCCTGAATCACACCAACCTTGTGGAAAGTCTCGCAAAAGAAATACAGCGGGCCGGAAGGATCGGCAACACTTTGTGCTTTGCCATGATCGACCTGGATCACTTTAAAACGATCAATGATACATACGGCCACCTTACCGGAGATCAGGTTTTAAAGAGTCTCTCACGGATGCTCCAGGAAAGGCTGCGTAAAACCGACATTATCGGGAGATACGGGGGAGAAGAATTCGGGGTCATTTTGTTCAACACCGATGTGGATAATGCCGCGAAACTGCTTAACAGTATCCGGGACAGCTTCGGGAAAATCAGCCACAGGTTCGGGGACAAGGAATTTTATGTTACCTTCAGCTGCGGCATCGCCACGTACCCCGAGTTTAGAGACGTAACCGCTATAAGTGAAGCCGCGGATAAGGCTCTCTACGAAGCAAAAGGGCGGGGACGGAACCGGGTGATCAGGGCCCATCTTGACCGGAAATAATTTTTTTTATCCTCCCCTCTTTCCGGCGTTCCCATTGAACACCTTCCCGCCAAAATGATCCCTCCCCGGAATAAACGATCTTTAGGCAGCCGGCGGTAAATCCGGTGTACCCCCTGCCCCAGGTTACCGGTAAATCTTCCGGCTTAATGGAAAGATGATTTATACCGCGTCCTGCGCATCCCAGAAAAACCGACGGACCGGCAGGAAAAAGTCCCTGTTCCGAATTTATTATCGGTACAGCTTTCACCGCTTGGGGTCGGTTCAGACCTGCCAATATTAACCCCCCGGATATCCGGCATTCCGTAACTGCGATAGGGGGAAGTCCATATCTCCTTATCGCGAGAATTTCATTATACGCCGGTTCCTTCACAGACCACCTAAGAGGAATTACCGGAGGAAGGGCTAAAACCGGGGAAATCCCGTATTCCCTGAAGAAATGTTTCTTGACCTCCCACATCTCTGTGTCCAAATTTGAAGGAAGGAACAGACCGGTAAGAAAGATCGTCTTTATCATGTGTTCTATTATATGATAAAATAAATACAAAGAAAGGGAAGAAGATGAGCAGAAAGATAGAATCAGCAATACAGAAAGTAAAAGACACCCTGTCTACATGGGAGTCCATAGACACAATCACACTGATACGGATGGGAAAGGACCTGTTTGAACCTTATTTCTTTCTTAGTCTGGATGTTTATTATCAGAATCCTATTCCGGATCTCGAGGAAAGAATCGACCGGTTCGGTGAATACGCGGGGGCTTTTGAAGCTTCAGAAATAAGCCCTAAGGACCGGTTTTTTGTGGATGATATTCCCTTTAGAGTGGAATACAAGAACATCAGCCGGTTTAATCAAATTATCGACGGCTCCAGCGGGTTCACCCCCGCCTTCCGGGATACGGGAACCTATATTTTTTACCGGGTGCTTGAATCCGAGATACTCTTAAAACGGAGTGAATGGCTCAATGATTACCGGAAAAAACTATCAGAGATTTCACCCGAATTCTGGCAGGAAATTCGTAATATCTTTCAGACCCGGATGGAGCATGCTTTAAGCGATTTGTTAGCCGCGTCAATCCAGAGAGATAACCTCTTTTACCTTGTTTCTTCTTCGGCTTACATTAGAAGCGTGTGCAGCGTCCTTTTTGCCAGAAATCAGCGGTTCGAACCGTCGGCCCGAATGTTAATGAAAGAAACCCTGGAACTTCCGGTCCTTCCGGAACAGTTCAAAGGGCGGTTCGACAGTTTCCTCCGGAACGACGGGGGTATCGATATTGAGCGACGGAGTGAAATCGCTGAACTCTTGGCCAAAAGTATTCTCGGACTGTAAACGGAAACAAATGAAACAGAAAATCATCCTATCTCTCGTATGCCTCTTACTGATTCCCGTATTTTTCGGAACCTGCTCTCCCTACACTGAAATCACGCAAGTATCCGGGGGGATCACTCTCCTGAGAAATAATAATACCGGAACATACAAGTTCAGCGAACCTCTGTCTTTCGAGGACGGAACTGACGGCATGACCGTGTTCCTAAAGAGTCCCTTTTCGGGGGAAATCCGGCTTGAACGGCAGCAGGGAGATACGGTCTCCCATGCCTTCTCGGGCGCGCGGAGCCTGGGCATTTCCCTGGCCGATATTACCCTCTCCGGGTTCAGCTTTAATCCCGCGGAGCCGGCTCCGGAAGTGGAAAGGATCACCCTGGGGAAACCGGTTCAGGGGTACATTGAACGGGAAGCCGGCTACTACCGGTCCGCTGACGTTACCTTTTCCGCCGCTCCGGATGCCCTGGTCTTTGAATTGTCTTCACCGTGGGAACCCGGTTCCTCCCTTGCCGTATCGTACGCCTCCAGGAAGAAGGGTCTGACCGGTACGGATCCTGTATCGGTTATATTTCTCGGTACAAAAAACCGGCAGTCAGAGGTCAGTATTCTTCCGAAAGGGGGGAATCACCGGATCATTATACCGGAGGGAACAGCCGGATTCCCAGTCAAAAGGGTTCTGTTCAATATTCCCCCCGGAGACTTTAAGATTTTGTCCATTGAAATATATCCGCCGCCGGACGGGGGAAGTTTTTCTCCCATACCTGCCGATGCCGGAGCCGTACTGAATTTTCAGCCTGAATACTGGCGAGGTGAAAACTACGAACTATTCAGCTGGGACGGTGATCCGGCAATCCTGATTATGGACACCCGGAATTACCGGATACAATCAGCCTTTTTTAAACGCCTCGCCTTTTACCGGGAAAAAAGGGGATACCGGGGCCGCCTGCTCACCGACTCCGAATTGGAAGGTATCCACGGATGGAACGCGCATAATTACGGAGCCCGGGGATTGGCCGATTTCTTTACCCAAGTCGACGCTTCCGGATTTCCCTTAAATGCCTCTGAGGAGCATCTCCGGGAACTGCTCATCGCGAACGGAGTAATACAGGAAGGCGGGGACGGAAAATATATTGCCGGCAAAGGGGGAATTATCTCTGTCTCTCAAGAATCTCCGGAAGTACTTCGACAGCAGTTTATGAACCACGAGGGACAGCATGCCTTGTTTTATTCAAACACCCCCTTCCGAGAGTACTGTTTCTCTTTATGGAACACCTTCGGCGCTGAAACAAAAAAATTCTGGAGAAATCTCCTCTCCTGGCTGTCCTACTCACCGGATTGGGAATACCTGATGGTAAACGAATACCAGGCGTACCTCCTCCAATTTCCTCCGGCTCAAATACCGGGATATTTCAGCGCCCTTATCCGCGGCAAGATCCTGCCCCGGACACCAGGTTTAGGAAAAGAGCTTGATAATTTTTTGACGAAAAATCCCGGATATCTCGAGGAAACCGCAATAAAACTGGCCCGGGTGATGTACGATTACACCGGCATTCTTCCCGGAAGATTCAACACACTTAGACCGGCATCAGAATGAAAGGTAAATCATTTTTATAATCTTTTTTAAAATATCCCTTTACCTACCCCATATGTAGTGGTATTTTATACATCACCGCACTACATAAGGGAAGGGAGATTATGAAAGTAGAACGGCGATTTTCCGGAAAGGATCCGTACAGGGGAATAACGTGGGAAAACCGGACATCCGAAATAGTGAACGCCCGGGGTGAAACTATTTTCCGGCAGGAGAACGTGGTGGTTCCCGATTCGTGGTCAACCATTGCTTCGGATATCCTGGCTCAGAAATATTTCCGGAAAGCCGGTGTGCCCGGGAAAGACGGTAAGATAGGAGGGGAAAATGATGCCCGCCAGGTTTTTCACCGTCTTGCCCACACATGGAAAACCTGGGGAATCCGCGAAAAAATGTTCGACAGCGATGATGACGCGGAGGCCTTTTATGATGAAATCCGGTTTATGCTGGCCCGACAAATGGGAGCTCCCAATTCCCCCCAGTGGTTCAACACCGGGCTGTTTGAAAGCTACGGGATAACCGGACCTCCCCAGGGTCACTATTTTTACAACCCCGACACAAAAGAGGTAGAGGAATCGGAAAGCGCGTATCAACGGCCCCAGCCGCACGCGTGTTTCATCCTCGATGTTGAAGATGATCTGGTGAACAAGAACGGTATCATGGATCTGGTAAACCGGGAGGCAAGGCTCTTCAAATACGGGTCGGGAACGGGAAGCAATTTTTCCAGGATCAGGGGGAAAAACGAGTCCTTAAGCGGCGGCGGCCGGTCATCCGGTCTTCTCTCTTTCCTCAAAGTAGCCGACCGGTCAGCCGGAGCCATCAAGAGCGGCGGGACCACCCGCAGGGCGGCCAAGATGGTTACCCTTGACGCTGATCATCCGGATATTCAGGAATATATTGACTGGAAGGTACGGGAGGAGCAGAAAGTCGCGGCCATGTCCGCGGGGAGTTCTATTATTCGAAAATATTCCCGTATAATAGAACAAGCTGTATCGGAATATCCGGGAGGCGCGGAAGACCGGCTGGATCCCGATAAGAACAAAAGGCTCGGTAAGGCTCTTTACGAATGCATACAAGCCGGAATCCCCGAATCGTTTCTGTACCAGTTATTGAAACGTTTAGCGGAAGGGGAAGATATCTCCGACTTCATCGAGCTGGATACCGATTGGCAGGGTGAATCCTACAATACCGTCAGCGGCCAAACTTCAAACAACTCAATCCGGCTTCCCCGGGAGTTTATGGAGGGAATCGCCGAAAACAGACCATGGCCACTCATCGACAGAACAACAGGAGAATCCCGAAAGACTATTCCGGTCCGGGATCTCTGGAACCAGCTCTGTGATGCCGCTTGGCGGTGTGCCGACCCGGGCGTCCAGTTCCATTCGACCATCAATGAATGGCACACCTGTCCTGCCGGTGGGGAAATCCGGGGATCCAATCCGTGTTCGGAATACATGTTCCTGGATAATACCGCGTGCAATCTGGCCTCCCTTAACCTGAAAGCCTTTTATGATGCGGATTCCGGAGAATTTCATCTGGAAGATTTTCTCCACGCGGTTAAAATCTGGACCATGGTCCTGGAGATATCGGTCGCCATGGCACAGTTTCCGAGCCCCGAAATAGCGTTGAAGAGCTACCGCTACCGAACCCTGGGACTGGGTTTCGCGAATCTGGGGGCCCTCCTTATGACAATGGGACTTCCGTATGATTCGGACGCCGGCCGGAGTACCGCGGCCGTCCTCTCCTCAATTATGACCGCCGGCGCGTATCTTGCCTCCACGGAAATGGCCCGGGACTTAGGTCCCTTTGAGGAGTACAAAAACAATACCGATGCCATGCTCCGGGTAATCCGGAATCACCGCAGGGCCGCGCTGAACCGTGAACCTTCCGAATATGAAGGTCTTTCGGTATTTCCCCGGCCGTTTCAGGAAGAACTATGTCCAGCCGGGCTGACCGATGCTTCCCGGAGCCTCTGGGATCAGGTCCTGGAAAAGGGGAACATCCATGGTTTCCGGAATGCCCAGGTTTCGGCGGTGGCGCCTACCGGGACCATCGGACTCCTCATGGACTGCGACACCACCGGGATAGAACCGGATTACGCTCTGGTCAAATATAAATCCCTCGCCGGGGGAGGGCATTTCCGGATTATCAATCAGTCTATACCTCCAGCTCTCAAGAAACTGGGATACGCACCGGATGAAATAGAAGCTATCACGGAGTACATTGCGGAAAAGTCCTCCATCCAGGGTGCGCCGGGGATTCGCGGGGGAGATATTCCCGTTTTCGACACGGCCAGCACCGCCGGGCGGTCCGACGGACGGGCGATTTCCTGGAAAGCCCACATCGGCATGATGGCTGCCGTCCAGCCCTTTATCTCCGGGGCTATTTCCAAGACCGTCAATATGCCGGCATCCGCCCGCCTTGATACGGTAAAGGAAGCCTATTATTCGGCATGGAAGGGGATGCTTAAAGCGGTAGCAATATACCGGGACGGATCAAAACTGAGTCAACCCTTATCCGCGTACGGAGATCCGGATGACCCGCTGATCCGGGCCCTCCGGATCTCCCGGGAAGAACCTTCCCGGACCGGCTCCGACAGCCGGAAGGCGTCTCCCGGATCCAGACTCCCCCTGCCCGCCCGGAGAGCGGGATACACCCAGAAAGCGAAGATCGGAACCCACAGCCTCTTTCTCCGGACCGGTGAATACGGCGACGGGAGCCTGGGAGAAATATTCCTCGATATGCACAAAGAGGGCGCCGCGTTCCGGTCCCTCCTGAACAGTTTCGCTATAGCGGTTTCGCTGGGTCTTCAGTACGGTGTCCCCCTGGAAGAATATGTTGACGCCTTTACCTTTACCCGGTTCGAACCGAACGGCATGGTCCGCGGCCACGCCAACATTAAAATGGCGACATCGGTGCTGGATTTTATCTTCCGGGACCTGGCCTTGACCTATCTGGACAGAACCGACCTGGTACAGGTTTCTCCGGATGATTTACGTCCCACGGAAACGGACCGGCGGGATTCCGAGGGCGCTCCGGGAGATGAGGACCGGCGGATTATGGAGGCGCGCGAGCGGGGATACGAAGGCGATCCCTGTCCCGGCTGCGGACACCTGACTCTGGTACGGAACGGAACATGCCTGAAGTGCGAGACCTGCGGTTCAACAACCGGATGTTCCTGAGGGGCTTTACATTCACGCGGTTATTTGATAGGTTTTACATTCCCCGAGGGGTTCTATAATTTGACAGAGGTAAATACTATGGCAAGAAAATGCGATATTTGCGGTAAAGGAACAACATCAGGACACAGTGTACCGAGAAAGGGTCTTCCTAAAAAGAAGGGAGGAGCCGGTCAGCACATAGGGGTTAAATCCAAACGGACGTTCAAACCGAATCTGGTTAAGGTAAAAACCGAAATTAACGGCTCCCGTAAAACGATCAAAGTCTGCACCCGATGCCTCCGGTCCAACAAGGTTGTAAAAGTCGTTTAAAATTCTCATTTTATACCTTTAGGCAGCAGAAAGAGGTGTGATTCTCAAGAAAAGCCGTAAATATTTGAATAAAACAAGAATTCCAGACTTTACACGGATAAAAAGGCTATTCTAATTGCAAATTTAGAATAGCCGCGGTTTAACCGATTCTCCTTATACCGTCCCGGGGATCCAAATACCGGGATGGTGAATACCGCTTCCATCTAATCAATTTCAAATACCAAACCATCATAAGCAGGATACACTCCCTCCGGCAGCTCCGCCGAAAGTTCTTCATGAAGAAGGTCATGACACAGGTGGGTAATGTATGCCCTTTCCGGTCCGATTTTAGCAATGTAATCCAGGGCTCCTTTTATGGTTAGATGGGTGGGATGGGGCCGGTGACGGAGACCATTAATAACCAGGGTGCTGCACCCGGAAAGAAGCCGGAGACTTTCGCCGGGCAGCCGGGAGCAATCGGTAACATACCCGAAAGCGCCGATCCGGTATCCTGAAATACTCAGTCCGCCGTGGAGCACCGGGATCGGCTGAACCCGCAGCTCCTTCACGAAAAACGGCTTCCGGTCGATCACTTCCAGAGACACCCTCGGTTTTCCTCCCCCTTCCTGGGTTGTCCGGAAAATATAATCAAATCTCCGCCTTAGTTCATCAATAGTAATACCGTTACCGTATACGGGAACGGCATGTTCCCGGCAGAATGGTCTTATATCATCGAATCCGCCCACATGATCGCTATGAGCGTGGGTCAGGAGCAGGGCATCAGCGGAATCGATTCCGGCGCGGATAGTCTGAATCCGGAATTCCGGCGTAATATCGATAAGTATGTCCGCCTGACCCGTTTCTATATAGACTGATGAACGGGTCCGGCGGTCCCGGGGATCCCGGGACGTACAGACCCCGCACCGGCAGCCGATTACGGGTACACCGTGGGATGTACCGGTTCCTAGGAATGTGACTTTCATAAACATAAGCTTAAATGGGAACCCCGGAAAAGTATATAGTGCCTCCGGATTTGTTTTTCCCGGGTCTCCTGCATTATAATTGTGGTGGATGAGAAAGAAAGAAGATACCGCCAGTATACAGAATGAAGCCCAATCACTAATCGAATTGGGCAGACTCCTAAAAAGAAAACGGTCTGCGGAAAAACAGGCCCAGATCGAAAAAATCATCCACAGTAAACGGCACACGGATGAAAAGATAGCTGAAATTCACCGCTTGGATGAAGAAGCCGTCCAGGAGAATAAACCGCGGGAAGAGCAGAAGATAAACCGGTTCGGTTCGAGAGAAAAAACTGAAAATAAAATAATCAAGCGAAAGCTTATTATCAGAAACCGGCATTCTGTAAAGCAGCTTCCCTCCTACAACGGATTTTTTCAGTATCTTTTCTCGGATTTTAGAAAGATCAAGGAATTCGGCGTCCGGCACCGGCTTTTAACTTCTTCCATTATTCCCGGAAAACTTAAAATAAACCGGAATGCCGGTGTTCTTTTAACGAAATCACTGAAACCGACCTCCCGGGAACTCCTTCCTCTCCTGAACAGATGTATTGATGAGGGATGGAAGTTTTTGACGAAAACAAACTACAACCTGATAGTTCTAATGAAAGAGCTCACCGAAAAAGTATCATCCGCATCATTCAATTCCTACCGGCAGGCCAGAAGCCGGAACCTTTTAGACCGTTTTATGGAACTGGAGAATCTATTTATCTGTCTCTATTACCGTGACGATTATCCCCGGCGGGTAATTGATTCTCTGGAAGATGTGATCGGTAATTTATCCGAAGGTATGGCAAAAGCAGAAGAAGGGGGAATGCAGGTTAGACGGATTCTATTTCCCGACATCACTCTCCCCTCGTTAACCAATTTCCTGCTGATTCTGAACATGATCAAGTTCAGAAAATTCATCACCGTGAAAGATCTTATCAATACCAAAGCCGGAAAAGTCGTCGATTCCACCCGGTTCGACTGTTCCCGTTCTATCCAGGCAAAAATCAATTCAATGATAAACGATATAAAGCATGAGGTACTTCTTCTTTACAGGAAGGAGCGGGAGGTTAAAGAGTTAAAATCTTTTGTCCCAATGGGCAGTGACAAGATGCTCGATTTTACCCCCCTCAAGCGGATCTATGAGGGCGGCGGCGGAACGGATCATCATTTTGAACAGGACAAAGACAAGATCCTCCATTTCGTTCCCCGGTTTAATTACGCGTTTACCGCCGTTTTCGGGAATCTATTGGCGGGAAAGATAAACACCGAAAATATAGGGCTGGTTAGAATTTTCAAGGAAGTGTTTTTTAACCGGGAATTGGACCGGCTTATCAGAACAGCCGAAAAAATTGAGCAGCTGGCGTTTAAATCTCCGGTCTTCCCCAAGAAAAGGTATATCCAGGTTAGAAAGGACCGGAGCGAAGCAATTACAGTGGAGGTTGAAATCCTCCAGCTCATCGACGAATGTATCCTTATCTACCGGGAACTGATGGAAAAACTGGCTGAAATCATCCGGCGCGACAAATCCGACACGGACCGGCAGCTTTCAACACCGGTTGATCCTGTTTATCTGGAAAAAGACAATTTTTCGATTCCCTTTGCCTACAGCATCATCCTGGATAATCCGGTCTGCTCCGGTAAAACAGTCCGTCACTCGATATCCGGTATTGTGTCTGTTCTGCTCCTTTATCTGCTGCATCTTGATGATTCCTACACTAAGAACATGGTGAACCGGGATCAGGAAATCCGCAGGGACATAAATACAAAACTGGAAGTGCTTGAACGGCTCTGTGAACCGGAAGAGTACGCAGAGTTTAGGGAACAGATCACCTTCTAACGTTTATCCTAAAAATCCCACTTTTCCCGGGAAAGGATTTCCTCCATAGGCTTCCGGCTCTTTTCCTTTTTTTCCGGATCTGAAGGATACCCCAGGGGCAGCACCGCCACCACTTCAATTTTTTCCGGAATTCCTAGGATGGTCTTAACCTTTTCCGGATCAAATGCCCCGATCCAGCACGTTCCGAGCCCCTCAGCCGCGGCGGCTAAGGTAATATGGTCAGTGATAATTGCCGCGTCCACCGCGTACGCCGGCTGCCCGCAGCTCATGAGCCGTTTGTCCGTTTCCGCGCAGATAACCAAAACAAAAGGAGCTTGAGCGACGAACATCTGATTATTGCATGCTTCGGCCAGCTTTTTTCTCGTCTCTACTCCGGTGACGGCGACAATCCGCCATTCCTGATCATTCCGGGCGGAGGGAGCAATCCTGGCAGCCTCCATGATTCGGCTGAACTTCTCCTCCTCCACCGGTTTATCCAGATAGGAGCGGACGCTTTTCCGTGTTTCAATTGCTTCGTACAGTTCCATAGTAACCTCCGGAATAAATTTACCACGCCGAGGGAAAGTGATCAAACAAAATCAGACCGCGGTTACGCGGTTTTTATAGAGGCGGCTCAGCTGATCATCCCGGTACCGGGAAGGTGGAGTGCCGGTCATCTTTTTAAAAAAACGGGAAAAGTAAAACTGGTCATGAAATCCAAGTTCATAAGCGATTTCCTTAACCGTCATATTGCTTAAGACGAGATGTTTTTTTGCCCTGGTTAGGAGCTGATTATTGATAAAGGATTTCGGTGTCTGATTTGTGATATTTTTAAAAATCCGGACCAAACTTGACTCCGAATATCCGACCTGCTCAACAAGATCCGCTACCCGCAGTTTCGCGTTCAAATTATCCTGCACGAATTCCAAAATAGGAATAATCTTCCTGTCCGAGGTACTGTCCCGGTATCTTAACCGTACATGCCGGGCAAACCGCGAAAGGGCGTGCAGTATAATCGATTCACAGACCAGGACGGAATCGACACGCCGGGAGGTAAAGGTCTTGTAAATTTCTTCTATCTTTTTTTGTGGAAATATTTCACTCATACACTCATTTGTTTCATCAAACAGGTCCTTACCCGGGAGGAGATCAAGGTTGAAATGCAGGTAGAACAGTTCAAGACTCGTACACATATATTCATACGTTACATTGAGCGGTACGAGGTATATGCATCCCGGCATTATTCGGCAGGAATTGTTCCCGTTTATAATGGTACCGTCTCCGGAACGGCAGAAATACAGCCGGTTGAACGGAGAGTTGATCCCCCGGTACCGCCATTCTTTCCCGGACTGCAGCCTTCCGTGTTCCAGAATGCTGAGTTTCATCGAATTGATTGTTGTTTGAAAGAAGGATGATTCAGTTAACTTCATTTAATATTGGTATAAAAATACATGGGTTTGAAATAAAAATCCATGTTTCCTGCCGTTATCATAATGCATAATGCGCAAAAGGGGAATACATGGCTGAGCTCTATAAAAAATGCTTCAGAGGATACCTCATTGATCACCACGCACCGGCACCGCCGGTGGTTACCTACGAAAACATCAGCAAAGAGGAACATCGGCAGTTTTACCGGACCGCCGGGATCAACAGTTTAATGCTCTACTGTAAGGATCATTGGGGGTATTCCTATTACGATACTGCCGTAGGCACGAAACATCCGGGAATAAAAACCGATTGGGTCGGCGAAATCTCCGGTGTGCTTAAAGAAGAAGACATAGAGTTCAATGCCTATTACTGTATCGAATATGATACAATATCGGTGGAACAGCATCCGGAATGGGCCGTACTCAAGCAGGACGGATCCCGGCTCAAGTGTGAAGGACGGAACGCGAAGTGGGGCATACCCTGTTACCTCAGGGGATACCGGCAATACGCGCTGAATCAATTGAAGGAAATCGTAACGGCATATACGCCGGACAGTCTTTTTCTGGATATTTTCGGGAAGTCCCTCTGCTATTGTCCTGAATGCCTCGCGGAATTTAGAAAAAAAACAGGAACCCCGCTCCCCGAAAGTAAAGAAGAAATTGTAAAACGGACTCCGGAAATCCTGGATTTTCTGGATGACCTGGCGGAAGATTTTCTGGATGAAGTACTCGCTTCGGTAAAAAATATCGATCCCGAGCTGGCGGTGACCATCAATTTTTCCTCCCATTATCCAAAGCGGATACGGGATAAACTGGATTATCATTTCACCGAACCGTGGGCCGGCAACCGCCTTTCCGCGGCGTACGCCAGAGCCACCGGGAGATACCCGCAGCTCGGTCCGGGAGATGTTTCCAAGATTTTTGATTACCACAATGAGTCGGTTTATGTTCAAGCGGCCGCGGATATCACCGCTCAGGGCTGCCGTGTTTTCCTCTATTCGGAGCCGCAGCTTCCTGACGGCTCCCTGGAAGAGCGGGAAGCTGAACTTGTCGGCGCCGCAATGGAAGAAGTCGGGAAGTACGAAGAGCTCCTCTCCGGCAGAGAAATAATCGCTGAAATAGGAATTGTTCAAAGTGATGATTCGGTTAACCTGGGCTACGCCGATCTGTTCCCCGCCAACGCGATACCCCGGGCAAAAGCGGTGAACCGGCATAAACAGGCGGTCCTGGGGGCAATGCAGATCTGTGATCAGCTTAAACTTCCCTGGACCATTATTCCGATAGATGACCTTTCCGCCGGCATCCCGGCGTCAATAAAAATACTCATCCTCCCGGAGGTATTCGTTTTACCCGGCGAAACCGTTCGGATCATTGAAAACTTTGTCAAACAGGGAGGCACAGCGGCTGCCACAGGGGGAACCGGTCTTTACGAAAGAAACGGGGAACAGCGTCCGGGGTTTTCATTCTCCGGTTTCACCGGCATCAATTTTACAGGAATCCGTGAAAAGTACAAACCGAATGTCTGGGGCGGCTATATATCGTTCTGTGACGGTCCGTTTTCGGAACGGCTCAACCGGACCACTCCGCCGATTTCGGAAACCTCGTATGAGATCGCCGGAGATTTCCGCACCTGGGGTCAGTTTACCGCCCCTGCCACAGTACTGACTGAAACCAGCTGGGTAAACTGGGGTTATCCGCCGCCGAAAGATGAAACACGGGAACCGCTTATCGTCAGCTCCGAATCCGGCAGCGGATCATTCTGGTATGCCGGGTTCGACCTGTTCGGAGTCGCTGCCCAGGGCATGGAATGGCCCGCCGCCTTTTTGAAGACCCTTTTGGAGCAGCAGCAGTACACACCCGAAATTACCTTGGAAACAGAAATCCCCCATCTTATCAATATTGCGTCTTACTATAGAAGAAACCAAATTATCGTGCATATCATCTCCGACACCAGCCGGATCGCGTCAGGGGACACACCCGAACTCAATCCGGGTGTTCTGAAAGCGCGTGTATCTCTGGGTATTAAAAGGGCGTCCCTTTTTTATCCGGAGAAATCGGAACTCGCGGTAAAGAGACATGATAATGATATAATAGAAGTCGTGTTACCCCAGGTAAAAATCCATCAGATTATTGTCTTAGAGGCGGAAAATGAAACGAAATAATTCAGCCGTTATAATAAAGCCGGAGCTCCGGACCCGGCTCAGGTACTATAAACAGATGTATCTGCTGATTCTTCCTGGACTCATACTGCTGGCCATTTTTAAATATGTTCCGATCTACGGACTGTCCATCGCTTTTAAAGATTACAATATCATGCAGGGGATCCTCCGAAGTCCCTGGGCCGGATTAAAATACTTCAAAGAAGCATTCCAGGATGATTTTTTTCTGAACACCCTCCGGAATACCTTTGTGATCAGCGGGTTAAAGCTCTTTATCGGATTTCCGGTGCCCATCCTCATAGCCTTATTGCTGAACGAACTCAGAAATAATTTTGTAAAAAAAGTGATGCAGACCTTTACCTACTTTCCCTATTTTATCTCATGGGTTGTCCTGGCCGGTATATTCCTCCGGATATTCTCTCCCGAAGGCCCCATCAACTTTGTCCGGGGATTATTCGGCAAAGCGCCGGTGCTCTATTTCGCAGAACCAGGCGCGTTCCTTACTATCGTCGTGGGAACCCATATCTGGCGTGAGATGGGATGGAGCGCGGTGATTTATCTGGCCGCCCTCGCGAATATTGATCCTCAGCTGTATGAGTCAGCCGATATGGACGGCGCGAACCGTTTTCAGCAGGCGGTTCACATAACCCTTCCGTCCCTTATGCCGGTGGCCATCATCCTGCTTATCCTAAACATCGGATTTATTCTTAACGCGGGGTTTGATCAGATATACAATCTCTACAACCCCATGGTTCTGGATATCGGAGAAATCATCGACACATACGTCTACAAGAAAGGTATCGTTGAATTCAACTACAGCTACGGAGCGGCGGTGGGATTTTTTAAATCGGTTGTGGGTCTTGTGCTCATCTATTTTACGAACAGGATAGCGGTCATATTCGGCGGAAAAGAAAACGGACTGTGGTAGGGAGATCATCATGAGAATTCACCGAAAATATTCACCCTTTGATATTATCAATGTTATTATCCTTTCCCTCCTGGTATTTACCACACTGTATCCGTTCCTGAATCAGCTGACCCTTTCTCTGAGTACCACAAAGGAGGCGTACAGCCCGGGCCTGCATCTATTTCCCAAACCGGGCGAAATGACCATCGACCCGTACCGGGTGGTCTTCCGTTCCAGGAACATCTGGATCGGATTCGGGAACTCCGTAATCCGGGTAGTCGCCGGAACCCTCCTGGCTCTGCTGGTTTACGGACTTTCCGCGTACGCTCTCTCTAAGCCGAATTTTCCGGGGGTCAAGATTTTTACCTTTCTCTTCGTGTTCACCATGCTGTTTGACGGCGGAGTAATACCGAACTACATCCTGATCCGGAAGCTGGGGCTCATGAATACCCGGCTGGCGCTGATTTTTCAAGGAGTAGTGAGCGCGTTTAACATCATCATCATCAGAAATTTCTATAAATCAATCCCGGAATCGCTGGAAGAATCAGCGAAAATCGAGGGCGCCGGAGATATTACGATCTTTTTCAGAATAATCCTGCCTCTCTCGAAACCGGTAATGGCTACGGTGGGTTTATGGGTAGCCATTTGGCACTGGAACAACTGGTTCGACGCGATGCTCTACATCACGAATCAGGATAAGCAGGTAATACAGATCATTTTACGGGAAATTCTCATAAACAATACCGGGGATATGCTCTCTGATGTACGGAAGAATCAGAGCATTGATTTCCAGCTGGTACAGTTAAGAGCAGCGGTGATAATCATTTCGATTCTCCCCATGATGATGCTCTATCCGTTCCTGCAGCGGTATTTTGTCAAAGGGATAATGCTCGGTTCAGTCAAAGGCTGAGCCGGGAAAAAATATTAGGAGGTTTTTATGAAAAACAAGAAAGTGCTTGTTTTATTAGTTCTGCTTCTCGGAACCGGCGCTCTGCTGTTCGCGAAAGGCGACCAGGAAAGTACCGGTACAGGGGACGGTGAAAAAATGGAATTGACCGTTCTCTATGATTACGCTATGCCGGAGAATGCTCCAATCAAACTCGCTATTGAAGAAGCATTCAACGTTAAGCTTAATTGTCTGAGCAATAAAGCCACGAGTACCGCGGAAAATAAACAGAAGCTGCAGCTGATGGTTACCTCGGGGCAAAAAATCGACGCCTTTATCGCGTATGATTACAGCATGCTGAAAAAGTTTGCCGAACAGGGAGTCATCGCGGAAGTTCCGGTGGATTTAATTGAAGAAGAAGCCCCGCGGATGTACGACTACCTGATGGGAATTTTCCCGGGAGCCTGGGCGTTTACCAACGTAAACGGTAAAAACTACGGTTTTCCGACAGCATGGCCCCTAGGTGATCACTCAAGAACGATGAGCATCCGGGTTGACTGGCTGGAAAACTTAGGCATGGAGATTCCGGAAACCCTCAACGATCTGGAGAAAGCACTGTACGCGTTCCGCAATGATGACCCCGACGGTAACGGGCGAAAAGATACATACGGGGTAAGTTTCTACAAGAATCCCGGCAACATTCAGGCTTTTGCCCCGATCTACGGCGCCTACGGGGCCCATCCGCAGATTTTCCAGGTAAAAGACGGAGAGCTGGTATGGGGTTCCATTATTCCCGAGGCGAAAGAAGCGTTAACCACCCTGAACAAATGGTATGAAGATGAAATTATCGATCCCTCCTTCTTTGTGGATGACTACACCGTATTCCAGGAGAAATGGATCAGCGGTAAATTCGGCTTAATACCTGATACTTGGTGGTGGACCGCTGGTCCTTCGGAAAAATACTATTCCGGCGCTCTGTACGATCCGGTTATAGCTGCCAATCCTGAAGCAAAACCGACCACAATCCCGCCCCCGGTAGGACCGGACGGTGATCAGGGAATGCGTCAGCGGGTAGTTATGGAAGTTATCCCCATGATCGTCTTCGGAAAACATCTGGAAAACGACCTGACCAAGGTCCGGAAGTTTTTCAACATCTGGGATGAACTTCTTAATACCGAAAAGTGGCAGGTTTTCGTCTATCATGGTGACGAAGGTGTTACCTACCGGAGAACCGAAGAAGGAACCCTGGAATGGATTCCCCCATACGATGTATGGGAAAAACGTGAAGAATACGGCATGAACTATTTTTCATGGTTCCCCAACTACGAGATCTATGATACCGCCACAAAAGACGGGGAACATATAAAAAAGGAACGTGCAAAAGCAATCGGACCCATGGACGCGATCGGAGGTTATCCTCTGGAATCCTGGACCAAGTACAAGGTTAACCTGGACACGATTGAAGAAAAAGCCTACATCGGTTTTATTACCGGAAAACGGCCAATCTCTGAATTTGATGATTTCGTCCAGGAATGGATGGATGCCGGAGGTAAAGAAGTCTTAGAAGAAGCCCGGCAGGTTTACAAAGAGAAGTTTCAGAACTAGGCGGAATATACAGCCTAAAGAGAAAGCCTTCCGGTTTTAAAAGCCGGAAGGCGTTATTTTTACAGGGGAATCATGAAAAAAAACCGGACAGAAACACTGACACCGAAAGAACGGGTCTATAAAGCGGTTCATCATCAGGAGGCCGACCGGGTACCCATCGATTTTGATGTTTCCCCTTCGGAAGAACTTTTTTCCCGTCTAAAAAAAACGCTGGGGACCGGCACAAATGAGGAAGTATTACGGCACCTCAACATCGATTTACGGAATACCGTGGTGTTTACTTCCGCTGGAATACCTCCCGAACCGATGGACAACGACCGGGTCATGACCGCGTGGGGGGTCCCCTATCACGCCCGGTACGGGACGGCGGTGGAGCACCCCTTGGGAGCAGCGGTGCGCTTTGATCAGATCGACTCGTACACCTTCCTCGATCCCGACAAAGTGGATTATGCCGGCATGCATAATCTCGCGGAAAGCTGCGGGGGATACTGCGTTTACGGCGGTTACTGGTCTCCCATCACCTACATCGCCCAAAACCTGGTGGGAATGGACCGGTACATGATCCTCTTCTATGAGGACCCGGACCTTCTGGATTTCCTGCTCGACAAGATTACCGATATCGCCCTGGAAGTGAACAAACGGATCTTCAGCCGGCTGAAGGATAAAATGCAGATCTTTTTTATGGGTGATGATTACGGCACCCAGGAAAATCTCTTAACAAGTCTCGAGTTCTGGCGCAGTCATATCAAACCCCGGATTAAGCGGATAATCGATCTCGCCAGAAACGAAGGCTACATGATTCAATTCCATTCGTGCGGCTGCGTTGCCCCGCTTATTCCCGATTTTATCGAACTGGGGGTTCAGATACTGAACCCGGTCCAGGTTTCAGCCAAAGGCATGGATCTGGAAACGCTGAAATCCCGGTTCGGCGGCAAAATAGCCTTTAACGGCGGGATTGACACCCAGGAGCTCCTCCCCTTCGGCACTCCCGCTGAAGTCGCGGAAGCGGCCGAGTCCACGCTTAAAACAGCAGCGCCCGGGGGCGGCTACGTTTTCGCCCCGAGCCAGAGTTTCCTTCCTGAAGTCCCGACCGAAAACATTCTGGCCCTGTACGAAAGCGCCTATTCTCACGCGTGGTACGGCAAACCCTCGTGAAGGCTTGTACCCTGAACCCAATCAACCGAGAAGGCCGGACAATTTCCCGATCACCCTTTCCCCGGACAGGATCATTTTTTTCCAGGATTCATGATTCTTTCCGTTTCGCTTAATACTTTCATACATCGCCGTGAACAGCAGAATCCTCCGGTATGATAGAAAGAGATCAAGTCTGTCCAGCCATTCCCCGAGGATACGATATTGGCTTCTATATCCCTCTATAAACGCCGTCAAAAAATTGATGAGTTTATCATGATGATGAACCGGCTTATCCATGCCGCCGGACTGAGCAAACAAT
>CAYLLE010000051.1:19712-22361 GCA_964384485.1 uncultured Spirochaetales bacterium
CCGCGGCAAGCAGCCCCTCAACCGCTTCCCGGACTTCGTCGGACGCCCAGTCTCCCATCCGGCCGAACTGCCGGTGCCGGTACCAGCCGTTCCGCCGGCTTAGATTTCCCGGTTCACCGGAAAGTATTCCCGCTGCATCGCCGGGACGGTATGAGCGGGGATTTGTCCTGATCAGCCGGAGTATCTCCGCCTTTCCTGGAGGTTCAGCAGCAGCGTCACCGTTACAGACATCGCAGTCAAAACACACTTCGTACTCCGCGCCTAACAGTTCCAGAAGAACCTTCCTCCGGCATTCCGTGCCTCGGAGATAGCCTAAAAACCACCCTGCCCGGCTCCGGGCCACTTCCCCGCCCACCTTGCCGAGGGATGAAATATCTTCCGGACCGTACAGCAGCACCGCCGATGATTTTCCCCGGTCCCGGCCTCCCCTCCCCGCTTCCTGAAGATATGCTTCCACCGACGGGGACGGCTCCCGGTGGATTACCGTACGGATGTCCGATTTGTCCACACCCATTCCGTACGCGCACGTGGCGGCGAGAATCCCGGTTTTCGATTCAAAAAACCACTCCTCAATTTCAGTTTTTTCCTCCTTGGAAAGTCCGGCATGATAAAACCGGATCTCCCGATCCCGCAGGGATTCCCGTAAATTCCGCGCGGTAACCTCGGCCCCGAACCTGCTCCGGCAGAACACGATGGCCGGACGGGGCAGACCGTCCGGTCCCAGTAGAAGCCGAAGCGTACGGTCTTTACACAGCGAAGGAACGGCGGAATAGGCGATATTGGGCCGGTCCGGATTTCCCTGGATTATACTCACCGGAGAGCCGGTAAAAAGATACCGCCGGATTTTCCCGAGTACCTCCGGTGAGGCCGTGGCGGTAAAAGCGGTAACCATGCCGGGGTTGATCTTACCGGCGGCGTCTCCCACACCCAGGTAGGAAGGCCGGAAGGAGTCGCCCCACTCGGACACACAGTGGGCTTCGTCCAGAACCAGATGGGAGACTTCAGTTTCCTCGAGGAGTTCCAGTACCGGAGGGGTCTGCAGGGTCTCCGGGTTGGTGATGAGCAGACTCACCTTCCCCGCTTTGATCCGTCCGGTAATCCTCAGCCGTTCTTCCCGATCCTGTCCACCCCTGAGGAGAGCTGTTTCCATTCCCGCCCCCTTCATCCGCCGCTCCTGATCGGACATTAACGAGAGAAGCGGATAAATCACCACGGTGAGTCCGGGAAGGAGACACGCCGGAAGCTGGAAGCAGAGGGATTTGCCCGCCCCGGTGGGCAGGATCACGATCTGGTTTACCGTATCTGTAGGGAGGTCACTCTCCTCCCAGGGGGTAAACTCCGGGAGTCCGCTTGATTCAAGGATGTTCGCGATCACCATCCGCTGATACGGAAAGAGATAGGTGATGCCAAACCGGTTTTGTGCCGTTTCCACAACAGGATCGGTTTCCATACTAGGTATTACCGGATTTTTTTCGCGTTTAATTTTATTTGTATGAATTTTTTCGGCTGGTACCGGACAGCGCGGCTCGAATCCTTTGCTTCCGCGGTAGAGAGTACCTCAGAGCGAAACTACTTTCAAAGATAGACACCTTTGCAAACATGGAAGGAGAAACCAGATCAGGATTTTTGGCACATGCAGCAATAGAGTACATATCCAAGCATTCATCTCGGTGAAAGCGGATACTTCCTATACCCGCAGTACCAGGCGAGTGACTCATTAATAATACCGGCATTTAAGGACGGCTGCGCACCAAACGAATTCCTTGAGGACTATAAACCGTCGGAGCATCCCAGGGACGGTTGGCTATCCGGCAGGTAAGCGGATCGTTCATGTAACCGCCCCCGCGAACCACATGGAAGGAACCTGGTCGGCAGGCGGTAGCCGTCCGCGTTCCGATGCCAAATCACTTCAGTACCAGTAATAGTATAGGCGGGAGTAAATCCGTCCTGTTCACTCAGCTTGTTGCAGTACAACAATGCTTCATGCCAGCTGATATTGTTGACCGGGTACTTATCACCTATTCCAATTTTTTGCTTAGAAGGAGTATCGCCCATTACGCTTCTATATTCCCCCTGAGTCACCTCATATCTGCTGATATAGAAATCCTTCGTTATGGTTACCGAATGCCGATTCTCATTTCCATCCCGAGTGAACTCGTCCTGAGGAGAACCCATTGTAAAAGTCCCTGCTTTAACCAATACAAAACTGCTCCCTGTATGCAGAGTCAGTACCGGCAAGGTAAATCGAATCAAAGAGCTGTTCATAGGTACCCGGTATCTGGTTTCCGTTTGTTTTATTAAAGACCATTCTCCGGGTCCGCTTAATAACATCAGAAAAACTCAATCCCGGCGTTTCAATATGCTCGAGCAATGAAGGGGTAAATACTCCGTCGTATGCCACAGTTCCCGCTTCCGCGGAATAGACGATGATTGAATTTTTCGGCTTAAGTCCGATAACAGTTAATCCCCGGACACCGCCTCGGCCGACCCCGGGAAGCGGATTGTTCCGGCAGGAATCTAAAATCACGATGTTTGTTTCACTTCCTGAGTTATTCATAGAAATCATTACCTCTTCGAGATCCAGAGCCCTGGTCCGAACACGCAATTCGTCGGGAATATCGGCATCTGCCGGAATCAGGTAGTTCGTAC
>CAYLLE010000052.1:0-10482 GCA_964384485.1 uncultured Spirochaetales bacterium
TCCGGCAGATATGCTCCCGCTTTCCTCAGCTTCTCCTGTAAATCTCCAACATTGATACTTCGGACAGCACCGGTACCTTCCGCCGCCATTGCCGCGGCGTTCCCCGCGGCTTCTCCGGTAACCAGAGCAACAGGCATTACTCTTACCGACCCGTTCACGTCCCGGTCTGTAGAAATACACCGTCCGGCGGTAAGTACATTGGAGAGATTTTTGGGAACAAGGGAGCGGTAGGGTATCCCGTGGGTTTCACCGGGGCTATAATGCTCATACCGGAAAATGCCCTGAACCTTTCCCTTAATGTTTTCATCTATTTCATCCGCCGCGGTATGAATATCAACCGGATAGGCGTTTCTTCCGATATCATCGTTAAATTTCTTCCGTTCCAGAAAGTCATTAATAGTAATTATATAATCACCGGTTATTCGCCTGGTTTCCCTGACTCCCAACATGGGTGCCGTAGCTGAAAGAAAAGAGTTTCCGAAAGCTTTTGGATAATAGTCCTTTAACGCTTCGGTCAGCTCACGCGCGATCAGTCTTCCCTGCCGAAGCGCGTCTGAAACACTTTCCGGATCGGTATTATCGACACCCCAAATGTGTCCTGCGTTGAAACCTACCGATCCCGGACCCAAAAGATTATTACAGAAATGTCCGTCCTTTGCCAAAGGGTACTTTGGATCTTTCGCTATCCGGTAAACCCGGCCATGTATGTTTGTATGATTCGGTTCATCCCCTGTCTGATAGGCAAACGTATCGACATTACTTAGGATAAAACAATGAGTTGCGGGTTGAAGATCATTCTTTAGGCCGCCTTTTTCGAACGGCGCTCCAGCCCACACCGCTAAATCTCCATCACCTGTGGCATCAACAAACACTTTTCCTTTGATACCGCGGATGCCGTTTTTATTTGAAATGATAATATAATCAACCGTAATCATACCGGATGCTGATTCCTTGTTTACAGCAACCGCGTCGGTTACAAAGGTGTTAAAAAGTATTTTTGCCCCCGAACCCGCCACCCGGGTATCGTATATCACCTTCAGTTTCTCATGATCAATAGAGACCCAATCATAGTCATCATTTTTAACATGAGCCTGTCCCTTTCGGCTTTCGTCAAAAATCTTCCAGCTCAGACCGCCGTAGATAGAAGTGCCGCCGTCACGGTAATACGGTGCCCATCCGGGCACTAGTCCGCTTGTTCCCATTCCGCCGAGGATTCCCGTACTTTCCAGCAGCAATGTTCTGCACCCGGCATCTGCCGCGCTGATCGCGGCGGCGCAGCCTGCCGGTCCTCCGCCGGCCACAACCACATCCCAGGAATCATCCAACTCGATCATTTTCCGAAATTCTTTCTTCACAACACCCTCCTTCACCGCATAATAAAATTCACGGATAGGTGATAGTAGCAGCTCCATGCTGTCTTTTTGGACTTTAATGCTGTATATTGTGCAAATGCGTAATAAAGAAAAGATTCGAGCCAAAATTATCTGTCTGCTCTCTTCTGTGTCCGACCTCCTTGCTGTTAAACTCTGCGTTCATGATTGGCATTGTACGGCCGAACTGCCTCCGGAATGGCGGACCCATGTAACCCGGCCATGCCTGGAACACAAGAGCAAGAATTCCGAATTGTGCCGGGATTTCTGTCAATATAAGACAAGCAGGGAAATTCATCAATTTCCCGAAGGGAGGAGCGTTACCTGTCCCTTTTCGCTTGTCGAGCTTCAGATTCCTTTTTTCATAGAGAACCAGGTTGTGGGCGTACTTTTCGCCGGTCGTAAAGGAAGCTTTGATTCACCTTCCGCTAAACTCCTAGTTCTTCTCCGGGGCACCGCGTTACAAGTTGAACGGCTGTTCAGCCGGCTTCATACCAACAACACCGCTTTATCCGGAGACAGGTACAACACGATAATTACTTATATCGACCGGAATTTCAAAAATGATATATCATTAACCGACCTGAGTAATTTCCTTAACCTTTCCCGATCCCGGACAGCCCATCTCCTTAAAGAAATTGCCGGTAAAGGGTTTTCTCCCCTGCTGAATGAACGCCGGCTCCGGGAAAGCATCTACTATATGAGGACAACCGATATTTCAATCGGAAGGATCGCCGAAAAATCGGGATTCCGCGATCCTGCCTATTTTAGCCGTATGTTCCGGAAAACGTACGGAGTAAATCCAAGAGAGTACCGAAAACAGCTGTTCCGGGAAGAAATGTAGCAATTATTCAGCCGCCGTACCGGCAACAGGGAGGAACCGGACTGAAATTAGCCATTACCGCCCGGATTCTGAAGCTCCACGGCGCGGAATACGGTGCACGGAATACCGGTAATGGGGTGTGTCAGTTGGAACCATACAATGCTGCGGGTTTCCAGGAGACTGCTTCGTCTTTCGGAAACACCGGCCGTTTGACCCGTTTGTATTCGAACTGCCGGAAATCAAGGCATCCGCTCCCGGGGGTCAGCGCGAGTATGGAACGTTCCGATATTCTCCGCAATTCATCGAAGAGGTAGCCGAGTTTGACGACAATTACTTTGTAGCGAGCGATGGAGACACCCGCGGACTCGATTATGTCCGGTGAGGTAAAGGAGCAGCGCCGGGCCGTAAGAATAATGTCCGCGCCGCCGGACCGGATTACCGCGGCGGGAACTGTTCTGTTTCCGGTGTTATCAAGGATATTACCGGTCCATTGAACCGTACCGGTTACATTAAGCTGATCAGACCCGGTCAATTTTCCGCCGATATCAAGGCTGATGCTGCCGCCGGGTCCCTGCCGCCGGCACCGTTCTACACCCTCGGGTTCGGTGATGCCGGCAACCAGGATTCCGGAATAGGCTCCCGCAAGGATGACCCGCAGATACCAGATGCTGTCTCCGGGGGCTCCGGCAGTCAGGTTGTCCCCGGTATCGGTAATAAATACGGGACCCACGGGATTTGAAAAAGCCCGGTTTAACGCTTCCTCCGGCTGCGCGGTTTCTTCTTCAAAGGTAAAATCGGCACGGTGTTTCCAGAACAGTTCCGCCAATTTTTCAGCGGCTGCTGCCGCTTCTGAAGTATCCTCACCGCAGACAACAACACTTGCCCGGCTGTTCGGAGCGTCTACCCAGGCCATGCCGCAGAAAAAGGAAGCGCACAGAATGCGGCCTGATTTCTCAATCCTCCGGACTTCCTCCATGAGTGATTTCGCCGGCTCCGCCGGTGTGGTGACCATTTCTCCGGGGAGGAGCATGGGGATGGATACCATAACCGGCTGCGGCAGAAGGTTTTTCCGGATGCACTTGAGCAGGAGCTCCGCCGCGTGCCGCTGAGTTTCTTCCGTGTCCACATGAGGAGCGGTTTTATAACCGCGGATGATGTTTACCGAGCGGATCAGGGTTTCAGTGTTATTCGCGTGAAAATCCAGGGCCGCGGCTACCGGTATATGAGTCCCGATTTTCTTCCGTATTTCCGTTACCAGAGCGGCTTCGCCGCTCCCTATGCCGCTCACTTCCAGCGCGCCGTGGAGGTAGAGCCAGACACCGGCGATCTCTTCAGTCTCGGGAAATCCGTTGAGTATTTCCCGCTGAAACTGAAGATAACTTTCCGCGTCCAGGGATCCTCCGGGAACAGCGTACGCGTAGATAGTCGGAACCGGGAGAAACCCGGACTCTTTGAACATACGGGACACCTGTATTTTTTCGAGCATTTCCTCCCCCCGGAATACCGTGAAATCCTCATATCCGGTAGGCCTGGGACTAAAGGTGTTGCTCTCCTGGAGCAGGGCGGCACAGACGATCTTTTTCATGCGTTGCCGTATTCTTTCCTGATATCTTCGGCAATAGGTACAGACCAGGATAGATCCGCTTCATAGAGGGCGGCCGGAGTAGGAATACCGTTACCGTCCCAGCCCATCATCTCATAATACAGACTGATCATTTTTTGGAAACGTTCCTCATCTATAACCGTTCCCTTGAGCCTTCCGTCTTGTATGGGAAGTTTAAAAAACCGTTCCGGAAGCGTATCCTGTTCAGGACCAATTCCTTCTCTCAAATTGTACAATTTCATCAGATGAAAGCGGCGGATTCCCCATCGGATAAACTCATATGACGAAGTTTTCCAGCCTGTGACAGCCTGTATCAGCCGGACGATCATCTCTAAACTTAAGACCCTGGTAGGAGCACTGGCGAAAATGCAGAGATTCAGCGTGTCGCATGCACTCCAGAGATCACTCAATACTTTATAATTTTTAACCTTTTCCGGCCCCGTATATTCCATGGGAATCCGCTCAAGGATACCAAGGCCCCGGGAAAACTCTAGAGTATGCTCCCATCCGCTCTCGGTATCGAAATCCCAATCGTGTTCGCAAATATCGTAGCGCGGACCTATGGGAGCGGCGGCATAGCCCAGGGCGAGATTAGTCTGCGTTCTCGGTTCAAACGAAACCATCTCTATCCCTTTAACATGAAGCGCGAAATCCCGGGCTTTTCCGGAAAATCGCGGAGCAGCCCGCTTAGATCCTTCGGCTAAAATAGCGCCGATCCCCTGCCGGAAAGCGGTCATCTCAATCATTTTTAAAACGGACTCTTCTGAACCGAATTTTAAATCTATTCCGCCTGTGCGGTCCCGGGAGATGATCCCCTTCTCGAAACATTCCATGGCGAAACTCAGGGTAAATCCCATCGAAACAGGATCAATTCCGTAAAGATTGCAGAGTACATTCGCTTGAAGCATGAGTTCCAGATTATTATTCCCGATATTCGGGCCAAAGGCCCCGGTAACTTCCTGGTGAATACCGGCCGATTCGGAATTGCCGGTTTCCGGATCAATTATCTTGATACAGTCATTCGGACAGCCGGGACATTCGATGTGCCCTGAATAATAGGGGAGATAATTCTCCCGCCGGTAATTCGAGTTTGCCACATCGAGATTACCAAGGTAATTATTGCTCCCGATATAGGCCGTTTCATAATCGGAGAGATCGGCGGAAGCGGAGAAACCCGGCGGATTTTTCTGCCACATACTGAGTTCATTTTTTTCCATTCCCGAAGCAAACCGGGATGAAAGTTCATCAAAGGCCTTGCGGTCGTAAACGTTCGGAAGATTTTTCCCTTTAAGCACAACAGCTTTCAGGTTTTTTGATCCCATCACCGCGCCGCATCCCATTCTGGGGACCTGTATCGAGTAACTGGTAATGATACTTCCAAAACGGACCAGATTCTCCCCCGCCTGTCCGATTACTGCCGCGGCTGAATCGTTTTTCCCGTGTTTTCCTTCTATTGTGCGGGTTGTTTCCCGGGTATCTTTCCCCCACAAATCCCGGGCATCCAGGAATTGAACCTTTTTGTTTTCCAAAAGAAGATACACCGGATGCTCCGCTTTGCCGGATATTATCAGCCCGTCATATCCTGAACCTTTCAGGAAGCTCCCCCATGGACCTTCACACCGTGATTCGGCAATACCGCCGGAAAGGGGTGATTTGGTGATCACGCTGAATTTCGCCAGCCCCGGTCCAGGCTGTCCGGCAATTACACTGGAGGCGTAAATCAGCAGGTTTCTTTCATCGAACGGATCAATCCCCTTCGGAGTGTCCCGTAACAGGAAGTACGCGCCTAACGCCCCTCCCCCGCCGTAAATCCTCCACCAGTTTTCATCCATCTGTCTTTCAGAATATACTGACGCCGTTAGATCGATGAAGAGTATTTTTCCGTTATATCCGTACATTTTTTCCTCGCTATACTCTGATCTGATTGTACAATAATAGCGGGTGATCCGCCAGAAGAGCCTTGAGGTTTTTCCTGGACAGTCCGGTAGGTTAAGGTTACTTTTTTTCTTATTGCACAGATAAACTCGGGTGCGGTAGTATTTGACCAGGAGAAAAATGATAAATGATTACTCCGGATATGTGGACAGTAAATCCACATTTCCGGAATGGAACCAAAACACCTCAGGAATACTGATACAGCCTGTGGGATCGCTGGAACAGCACTCGTACCACCTGCCTGTCGGAACCGACACGTTCCTGGCAGAGCATTTCGCCCGGAAAGCGGCAGAAGAACTCGAAGCGGCTCTGCTTCCGCCGCTCAGCGTCTGCACCAGTTATGAACACCGGGGCTTCAGAGGCTCCTTCTCCTTCCGGCCCGAAACGGTAACCGGTATTATACGGGATATCGCGGATGACGCGGAACGGCAGAATTTTTCCCGGTTAATCATCGTCAACTATCACGGAGGAAATTTTATCCTGGGTCCGGTGAGCCGGGAAATAAATTCTCTAAATCGTCCGTTGAAAATTATCATCGCCGCGCCATACACCTTCTGCGGCCGTAAACCGGGAGAGCTTCATGCCGGTGAAATTGAAACATCCCTGATGGCCTATCTTTTCCCGGAACTTGTGAGGGCTGAGCGGCACAACGTTGACAACGAAAGATGGCTGGAGAACCAAATCACCCGGGAAGATTTGAACACGTTCGGTATTGGTACTATCGCGGATAAAGGAGCCGCAGGATTCCCGGAAAAAGCTGCCCGGGAACTGGGAAGGGACTTGGAAAAGGAAATCACCGGCGGGTTCCTGCCCTGGCTCCGGGAACGGCTCGGGATGCTGCGGAAACAGCCGTTTTACCAGGGAGCCGGAGGCGTTACCATCCGGAGACTTCAGCCGTCCGATATTGATCGGTGTATGGAGCTGAAAAATGCCGCCGGCTGGAATCAGACTCACCGGGATTGGCGGATACTTATCGATTTATCTCCCAGGGTTGCCGATGCCGCCGTGTACAACGGCGGAACGGTGGGAACGATCACCGCGGTTGAATACGGAAACACCCTCGCGTGGATCGGGATGGTACTGGTCGATCCGGAACACCGGAGGCGGGGAATAGCAACCCGCCTTCTTGAGAATTCTCTTTACCGGCTCAAAGATTTTCCGGCTGTCGGTCTGGATGCCACTCTGCAGGGAGCTCCGCTTTATGAAAAGCTCGGATTTATCGCCCGGGGGAAAATAAACCGGATGGAATTAACGGGGGAGATCCTCCGGAACCGGAAGGACCCCGTACCCACAAGAGACGGAACCCGGATCCGTCCGATGCTTCCGGAAGACATGGAACGGCTTGCTCCGCTGGACCTGTCTGGTTTCGGGTATAATCGTCTCCCCCTGCTCAAGGCCTGGTACACACTGGCGCCTGGTAAACCTTTGATATGCGAGAATGATTCAGGGTTAATTACCGCTTTCTGCTTCGCCCGACCGGGAACGACCTATTGGCAGATCGGTCCGCTTAACGCGCCGAATGAAGAGACAGCGCTGATCATTCTCTCATCAATGCTCGCTGCATTACCGGCGGGGCGTATTGTTCTGGATGTACCGGAGGGACACGGGCCATGGGAAGATGCCGTCCGTGAAATCGGCTTTCAAAGAACCCGGGAATTCACCCGGATGCTTTTAGGTGATCCCGAACGGATAGGTCCGGGAGAGCCGGAATGGCTCATCGCCGGACCGGAGTTCGGTTAGGATTGGTTCTTCCATATAACCCGGTATGTTTTAATTTCAAACGGCCCCGCGGTATCTTGAAATAAAGAACATTCTCCCGATACTTCGCGGAAAACGATATCTTCTCCGACAGATATTTCAAAGACGGCGTCTGCTTTTCTGCCGAAGGAAACCGTAAAATCCTGATGCTCTCCCCGGTATTCAACGAGACGGAAAACAGCGGCACCGTTGACTGCTTCATCGGGATGAAGGCTGCTCAAAACCATCCCGTCGTTATTAATTGCCGCGATCGGCTTGTGATCATCCCCGTTACTCCGGGTTGATTCAACCGGCATTAATGGACGGTTAAAAGCTATTCCATGCCGGTACGCGGCCGCAGGATCAAGAGGTCCGGTATGGGGTATAAGACGAAAACCGAAGCTGTGTTTCCCCCGGTCCGGATCAGGATCGGGTCCGTAACTGCTTCGGATAAGATTCGCCCGGATAGTGTTCCCCTGGATGTTGTACCCGTATGTTCCGTTGTTCACCAGGGTAAACCCTTTCTCATGATCACTTATGTCGATCCATCGGAGAGCGGGAAAATCGGTACCGTCCGTCCTCCGGACAATCCACCCATAGGGTATCTCCCAGGTACCGGATGCTTTACCTGATAATTCCGGCATAAAATTCAAACGGAGCATAGGTGACCGTGTATGGGGGCCTCCCATTTCACACCAGTCCACATGAATGTTGAAATCGATCCAGGGCAGATCATTATAAAAAAAGATTTCCTCCCGGATTGATGAATCGAGGAAAGTGTGTTTGATCTCCACCACGGTCATAATTGGTCCGGTGCTCACGATCTTAACATCAGCTCCACTGATAAGATAATCGGTAGATTCAACTGGACCGATTACCCAGGCGGACATTGGGTGAGGGGTTTCATAGTCGATTTGGAAACAGTTGTTCATCATATTGTAGCGTATATCCCGCCAGAGAACGGGCTCGATATAGGAAACACCGTCAGTGAGTCCGATGAGTTCCTGGATGATACCTGATTCCCTATTCACCCTCATCTTAAAATACTTCGATGTTACCTCGATATGATTCTGTTTTTCTTCCAGCCGCGTGCCGTTTTCTTCATCGCTCCTCATTTGTCCCACACAGACGGCTGAAAACGGCGGAGTTTCGCAGTAAAAATAAATGCTTCCTTCATACGACTGTCCGGATAACCCTGCATATCCGGAAGAACAATCAACAGAAACTGTTTCCTTTCGGAAAAATCCGTCCAGGTTATAAACGAGGGGTTCTCCATTACCGGCAGGATCGTTTCCCAGTAGTGAAACAAGGGCACCCCGGGTTTGGCGGCATACATCCATCAGTTCCTGATCGGCTTGGTGATATGTTTCGGCGATACCGCAGCCGCAGATTATATCGTGGAACTGATTTACCATTACCTTACGCCAATGGTCAAAAAGGAGGGAATCCGCTTCTTCATTAATATTATCACCGCTCCGTAATACAAACGCGTGTTCCAGCAGCTGAATCAGGTTTTCGGCACGTCGGTTCAGCTGTTTAGTCCGGGCATGAGTAGTATAACAACCGGAAAAAATCGGATTATGTTCACCCCTTACCCGTGGAAGCGACCGGGCAGACTCTTCAGCGGCTTTAAAAAAATCGGCCATTCGGCTGAATATAATTTTCGGCATTCCGGGAAGCGAATCAAGATACCTAGCCCGTTCAATTTCTCTGGCAGTTGGTCCGCCCCCGTGATCTCCTACTCCGAAAACAAAAACACTCTCTCTGCTTCCGGTGTCGGAGTGAATTTTTACAGCTGAATGGACAATTTTTTGAGGGTCCACAGGGTTTATGTATATGCTGGAAAACGCGGTAACTCCGCTTGCTCCTCTTACCCACCGGTAAAGCGGGGTTTGGGGACCAAGCCGGTAATGGTAATAATATTGCAGACCGCTTTTTTTCATTAATTCAGGAATGGAGGCAGGATGACCGAATGTATCTGGTTCCCAGAGGAGACAGCTTGTCTTCCCGAAATGGTTTGTGTTGAAGCCGCGGCTATACTTAATATGGCGGGCCAAAGTTTCTCCATCCGCCATATTTAGATCGCCTTCCACCCAAGCTGAATCGGCAAGTTCAATCCGGTTTTCTTCTACCCTTTTTTTAATTCTTTCGAAAAGACGGGGATATTTTTCCCGGGCGATCTCTAAAAGCTCTGTCTGACTTTGGGTGATATTAAAGTCGGGATATCTGTCCATTAAAAGATCGATTGTAGAGAAATCACGCTCTACCATCCTGTTAGTCTCTTCCTGAGGCCAAAGCCAATTGATATCCATATGGGCGTGCCCGATGAGATGCGCGGAAAAAGTTTTTGTAATATCTCGTCCCGTCTCCAGAAGGGCGCGTGCCTGTTTCACAAGGGCTAACAGATCTTCATATAAAATGCCGTCATAAAGCTTCTCTAGAAGAAACGATTCTATACGTGCTTTTTCTTCACGTAACTCAGGAAGACTATTTACGAAGTCTAATTCAGCCAAAAATGCTTCCAGCTCAAAAATTGATCTTTCTATAGCCTCAGAGTAAAGTGTTATCTCCATCTTTTCCCCGGTAGCTTCCAGGGAGTCGTTGCAAATGACGCAAACAAGTATCTCGTTCGGTTTTTCCGGAGCAGCCGCCTCTGTTACTGTTACCTCGGGCATTTGAAAATCGGTCCAGTATTTTTCATCAAATATTTTTTGACCGTCAATAAAAACCCGGGTGGGCAGTGTCATGAAACAGCGAAGACGAAAGGCCGATCCGGTTACGGATATCCGGCGGATGGTTTCCGGAACCTTGAAAAAAGCACGGAACCAATATTCTCCCCTTTCAGGAAATTGGAAAGGAAGCTTTACCGGCTCAAACTGTCTCTCCAGCTCTGATTCAGATGAACAAGACCGTGATAATTCCCAATCAAGCAAATCCCGGTAAGTACTGACATCTTTAATAAAATTATTCAGGAAACCGGTTATCTCAGATGTTCTTTCCATTGAAAGTTCCTT
>CAYLLE010000052.1:10582-21985 GCA_964384485.1 uncultured Spirochaetales bacterium
TATCGGGAGTCAAATCATCAAAATCATATTTAACCGTAGCCATATGCCGCAGCTCCTATATTATTGCAGTGATGTATCGATAAGCCGGATAAACCGGGGCCGGTATATATCGGCGTCATAAAAAGCCGCTGTATCGGTAGAGTTAACATTATAACTAACCAGCAATTCTCCCTTCTTTGAAAGATGGGGATGAGCCTTTGCGTTATAGGTAAAGACGGTTGTTCCCTGTAATGATTCCGGCGCAAAGTAGATTTCCGCGGGTTCACTGAACGGTCCCTCCGGACTGGGTGCGGTGCGGTAACAGATTACACCGCTGATGGTGTCTTTCATATAGATAAGAAGGTACCTATCTTCAAACAATCCGTCTTTATGAGGAGCCACACTCAATTCCGCGGAGACCCCCGCCGCGATCGCTTCAGCTTCCTCCATTTGCAGAGTCCAATCTGATCCGTTCCAGAAATTCCAGGTATTAAAATCGGCTATTTTTTCCGGCAGTGTCCTTGCGACGATAAGATTTTTATGGGCACCCTGATTCGTGTAGCCGTATATGTAGATGTATCCATCCGGGTCGAATCCCCCGCTGCCCCGCCGGTTGTCCATAATGCCGCAGCCGAAGAAAAACTCTTTTCCAGTCGATTCGTCGGTAAACGACAGGGGTGTGTCATATCGTTTTGATTCATTCAGCATTAATTCTCCGCCGGAAACCGGCACTTGAATCATATGGACGTCCTGGACCGCAAATCCCATTCCTCCAGCTTCCGCATTACCGTCCTGAACGAGCAGGGGAAACAAGTAGAGTATATTGTCTATTACGGCACCGTCCTGAAGCCAATAACGTGAACTCCCAGCCCGTCTGCTCAGGCTATGATCAGTACTGCCGGCGGTGGTTTGGGAAAAAAGATTTCTTCCTTCAGCGGTATAGAACCGGACTTCACTCAAACCGTAGCGGTTTTCTTGACCCGGAACTCCGCCCCAATTACCCGCGCCGGGTTCATTGGAAAAAGTAATTTTGACAGTCCGGGTTTTTATCCCTCCGAACGATATCGGGCTGTTATTTCCATCATTTAAATTCGTAGCCGGAAGTTCATCGCTCCCGTCAGCTTCGGCCAGTTGATATGGATACCCGCTGCCCGTAAGCTCCGTCCATTTACCGCCCTTCCCTCTATAAAAAACCTTTATATTTTTAAGACCCCAGCGGTGTAGTCCCTTCCGGTACTTCTGGTGCTCGTTATAATTCCAGACCCACATTTCACCCAAATGGTATGAGCCGCCGAAATCAAATTCCAGGGAGATATCTTTCTCCGGATTCAGCGCGGAAAGCCACATAGATTCGGACGAATCGTTTTCGTGAGTATCTGTTTTCGCAAATCTGCCGGACATACCAGAGTTGTTTGAAAGGTTAACCGCGGATGAACCCACCGGAGAATTTTCTTTAGGTATTCGGGGGGAAAAGACTGATTCCAGAGTGTAATCGCCTGCTTGTCCCCAAACAAAATCGATATTCCCGGGAAGAGGTGTCTCATCCTCTAGAAACGCCAAGGTGTTGTTTACCATGTGGTTTCCCTGTCTGGTATCCAGAGCGGGATTCACTTGACCGATGAAGGTATCGCTGAAGAGAAAAAGGGTTATCTTTTCGGTTTCCGGAAGAAATTCTCTCCGGCCGCTTAAAGGTATGGAAAAAATTCCGTCCGCACCGACCCAGCCGTTATACCGTTTAAAAAGGCCGGTCCACTCATCAGCCGGAAAAACCGCAAAGCCTTCTCCTAAGGAGAACCGGACTTCACTTAGACCGAATACGCGTTCATTCGTTTCGTCTCCTCCCCAATTCCCCGCCCCCGGTTCGGTGGAAACAACAAGTTTTGTATATCGCGCATTGATATTATTAAAATCAATGGGTTCATTTGTTCCAACAAGATTGGTCGCCGTGAGGTTATTTTTTCCGGAAGCTTTTTCTAACCGGTACGGATATCCGCGGCCTTTCAGTTCTTTCCATGAAATACCGTCTAAAGAATGGTAAATCCTTATATTCTTGATTCCTGCCCCTGTGTCTTCGGTATCACCATCCGGGGGATTGTAGTTCCATACCTCCATTTGACCGACAGGCAGGGATGTACCTAAATCAAACAGCAGTGAAATATTTCCGGTGACACCCCGGGGTGTCCGCCACATAGTTTCTTCGATATCGGTTCCGTGGGAAAGTTCTCCGTCCGCATTCAGAGAAAGTCCGGAACCGTTTCCTATATTGCACACTTTGAAAAGACTATAATCGGTACTGCTTGCTGTTACCGAAACCGGAACCGCACTGCCCGGTTTCATCACGTGCGTATCCGGCGGGACAGCGGAAACTTCAGTTTTTGTATTTCGGGTACAGCTTGCCAGAAATAAAACGGACCCGATGAATATCAGCCAGGTATTTCTTAACAAATACATCACCTCCAAAGACGCTTGGCAACGATAAACCGGGGGCGATAGATATCGCCGTTCCTTAAATGGGCAGCATCGCTGGTCGTATTGACATTATAGCTGATGAGCAGTTCCCCGGGTTTGGAAAGATGAGGATGAGCCTTTGCGTTATAGGTAGTGATTCCTGAACCCGATAACCACTCATCGGTGTGATAGAAATCCGCGGCTTCGCTGAATGGACCGTAGGGTGTTTCACCAATCCTGTATGATGTAAGATGTCCCGCTATCTCCTTCTGATACACCAGAATATATTTGCCTTTATCAGGACCCGTATATATAGGTGAAACGCTAAGTTCATGACTCACGTCTTCGGCTATAATTTCCGCCGCGCCGATATCCCGGGACCATTCACCGTCAGCAAAATATTCTATCATTGTAATGTCCGGAAAGACATCTTCTTTCACCCGGCCGGCAATCATATGACTGTGGCCGGATTTATTTTTATATCCGTAAAGATATATAAAGCCGTCCGGCCCGGGACTTCCGGCATCTTCCGTGTTGGGCAGTATTCCGCATCCGACAAATCCTCTGCTTCCGTCCGGGTAATCGTATGCCAAAGGAACATCGTCGTTTATATTATAGTCATCCACATAGGGAGGCCGGGAGTTCAATGGCGCGGTAATAAACGAAACTGTGCCGATCCTGAACCGCATCCCTTCCGGTTTCTCCGGCGCGTGATATACATTCAGCGCTGTTAAATAGAGGGTATTATTTCTTATGATCCCGTCCTGAAGCCAGTAATAGTGGTTATAATTGAGTGAAAAATGATCTTCTCCAAGCGGGTCAAATACCGTTCCGGGTTTTCCGCTGCTGTTTATCCTGTACTGAAAATTTATGTTCCGCTTATCGGGCTGATTTCCCTTAAGAACGGCAATTGTGTTGTTAAGCATGGAGCAGGTTCTGTTATATGTTTCCGGATCAACCTTTCCTACAAAGGTATCACTAAAAAGAAATAATGTATGATTCTCCCCATCTTTCTCAGCAGACGGCTGTTCATTTCCGGAAAAGGGAATAGAAAAAATACCATCCGCGCCGGTCCATCCTTCGTACCGCTGAAAAAGCCGGGTCCATTCCTCATCCGGAAAGACCACGTATCCTTCTCCAACATAAAACCGTACCTCGCTCAAACCGAACAGCATTCCGCCTTTTTCATTGACCCCGCCCCAATTACCCCTGCTTATATGCGGCAACGGACAGATGCGGACATATTTTGCCGTGATTCCTGCAAATTCCACAGGTTTACCGGCCGGTTCGGCTAAGTTGGTCGGATAAAGTCCGGTTCTTCCATGGGCTTTCGCGAATACACAAGTGTGATCAGCCCCGCCCAGGGTATACCAGTGTCTACAGTCAACAGAGTATAAAACTGCAGCTTCCCGGATGCCGTTTTGGGTCTTTTCCTTTTGATTATAGTTCCAAACCTCCATGGTTCCGAGCGGTACAGGCACAGGAAATTGAAACTGCACATACGGTTTGCACCCGGCTTCACAGGTCCCAAGCCACATGGACTTTCCTCCGGCATCATTGTCATGCGTCCGGTCGTCCTCCGCTCCAAAGCCGTAATCGTTTACGATATTAACCGGAAGAAATCCTTCCATGCTGAACGGAGACGAAGCATCGGCCGGTAATATCATCCCGGGCTTGTAATCCCGAGGCTGCGGATATGTCCTCATTATTTTTCTCCTTTATCTTCATTCCCGCTCTGGTAATATACCCAGCGGTTACTGCTCCGGAGTATTAGCAGCGTTAAGAGTAAAGTAATGACGAGTAAAACCCATGCCATGGATGAGGCCATCCCCATGGCTGAATCCTTGAAGGCTTTATCATATAGATAATAAGCAAAAAAATATGATGATCGGATAGGTCCTCCGTCGGTCATAATAAAGGCCTGGGTAAAAACCTGGAAGGATAAAATCACACCGATAACAACGTTAAAGAAAATGGACGGAGTCAGCAGAGGAAGGGTTATCCGGAAAAATTTTCTAAAAACTCCTGCGCCGTCAATAGAAGCGGATTCGTAAAGATAATTTGGAATATCCTGCAGTGCCGCCAAATATATGACCATTGCGCCGCCCACATTCCACATACCCATCAGAATAATCGCCGGTTTAGACCATTTCGGGTCATAAAGCCACCCGGGACCTTCGATGCCGATTTTTTCAAGAAAGAGATTTATCAGTCCGAAAGTTGGATCTAGGATCCACGACCACAACAGGGCTACCGCTACAATCGAGACCACATTGGGCAGATAAAATACAGTCCGGTAAAACCTTATACCCATAACTTTTTGATTCATGAGCATGGCTATAAGAATGCCGATAACCAAGTTCAGCGGTACGGTAAAGAGTACATAATAAATTGTATTCCATAAGCTTTGCCAGAATACAGGATCGGAAGTTAAAAGTACTTCGTAGTTTGCGATGCCGATCCAATCCGGCACCGTGATCATGTCATAGGTAGTGAAACTCATATAGAGGGACGCGAAAATCGGAAACGCCATAAAAAGAAGAAACCCAATAAGCCAAGGGGACGCGAATAATATGCCGGCCCACTCTTCCTTCCGCTGCATCCTGCTAAGCTTTCTTACGGTTCTCAACTTCATGCTGTTCCTCTATGAAAACCGGCGGGGGAAAAATCCCCGCCGGTAATATCGCTTATTATTTATTGGTCTTCTTATAATTGGTTATCGCGTCTTCCACAGCTTTCTGTGCCTGATCCAGCGCGTCTTTCGGAGAAATGTTTCCGATCAATGCCGCTTCTATAGAAGGTGTGATCAGCTCATGCCAATTCTGCGCTTCCTTCACATATACCCGGTTTCGGGCATAAGGAACTTCAGCTAAAATGGCAGCGAAAATGGGATCGCTCTTCACTGCGGGATCTTCTAAAAGTGACTTGTCGGACATGATCCAGCCTGTATTTTCAAAGAAGGCTTTTTCTCCCTCCGGACTAATAAGGGTCCAGAAGAATTCCCATGCCCCATCTGCCTGTTTAGTACTTCCCTTATCCGCTATTTCGAGGGTGAATCCGCTTGACCAGTTGGCTCTTTCTTCAGGATACGGTATGGCGCTTACACCGATGTTTTTTTCCGGAGCGAACTGTTTGACCTGCGCGTAGAGACTTTCGTTATGTACCTCCATGGCTGCTTTTCCGGCTATAAACGGATCTACCTTTAAAGCCGAAGTCTGTGATTCAAAAGCCTGCATGGCTTTTGTACCGTACTTCCGGTGCATATTGACCATCCATTCCAGAGCCTCAAGGTTTTCCGGGCTGTTAATGGTGGGGTTCAAATCATCGTCAAAGAAACGTCCGCCGTTCGTCCAAGCAATAGTCCAGAAGTAATAATTTCCCATGGCAGGATCAAATCCAATAGTATCGATCAGGTTCTTTTCTCTATCTTTGAAGACTGTGAGTTTTTCCGCGTATTCTTCCAGTTCTTCCCAGTCTTTTGGAGGTTTTTCCGGATCCAATCCGGCTTTTCTGAACATGTCTTTATCGTAGTATAGAACCCGCACCGGTGTACCGTAAGGAAAGGCGTACAAGTTTCCATTATTATCGGACATATACTCTATCTGATTTTGAATATACCGGTCCATTGATATTCCGTCCCTTTGAAAATACGGGGTAAGATTCACAATTGTTTTTGCGTCTATTCTTGCCTGAACATTTTCAGCAGTGTTTAGATAGATGTCCGGACCCGTTCCGCCCGCGATGCTGGTGGTTAATTTGGTCCAATAGTCCCAAAAGGATATTCCCATATGTTCAACCTTTACTTCGGACTGGGAAGCGTTAAAATTCTTCACCATGGTATCGAACATATCGAATGTCGGATCTCCTTCGGGAAATATATGCCAAAAACTGATTTCTACCGCGGGCTCCTGTCCCGTTTTCTCAGGAACTTCTTCGCTGGTTCCTTTGGCCCAAAGCCCCTGGGCGGAAAGCAAAATCATAATCAGAATGAGCATCAAACCGATTTTTTTCATAATAATCCTCCTTATCAGATTATTTTTTAAAAGATGTATGTTTCCGGAGCCGCGCTCCGCATCTTTTCATTACCTTGTATTACCCCTTTATACCCGCGAAAGTAATACCCTCAATGAAATACCGCTGCCCTACAAAGAAAATTATCAATGTCGGAAGAATCACCACGATAGAAGCAGCCATCATCAAATTCCATTGGGAGGTATACTGCTGCTGAAAAACCCGAAGTCCGAGAGCTAAGGTGAGTTTTGCTCTGTCGTTAAGGAAAATCAGAGGTCCTAAAAAGTCATTCCAAACAGCCATAAAGGTGAACATCCCCACCGTGGCAAGAGCAGGTTTTGATAGGGGCAGGACAATCCGGCCGAAAATTGTCAGGTGCGAAGCACCGTCCATTTTCGCCGATTCAGCCAGTTCATTCGGAATGCCTCGGAAGAACTGTCTGAGAAGAAAAATATAAAAAGCACCGGTTGCTCCGAAGAAGTAAGGTACAATCAGAGGCTTAAAACTATCGAGCCAACCGAAATGTTTATACATCACAAAGAGCGGTATGAGGGTGACTTGGTTCGGAAGCATCATTGTTGCAAGCATCACGGCAAAAAAGAAACTCCTCCCCCGCCACTTTAAACGGGCGAAACTGTATCCAACCAGAGAGGTAGATATCAATGTTCCTAATACACACATTACCGTGATAAAGACTGTATTAAAAGCGTACCGCATGAAAGATATGGTTCCCAGAGCATCAGGATAATTACTCCACATAACCGGTTCGGGAATCCATTTAGGAGGCAGATCAAATACTTCTTCATCCGGCTTAAGGGATGTAGACAGCATCCAGATAAACGGCAGCAGGAATATTATTCCAAGCCCGATTAAAACGATATGAGTAATAATATGCCTTGTTATTGTTCTCTTTCTTCTTCCAGCAACCATTTTACCCGCCTAATAATTTCTATACTTTTGTGCTGTTTTATACACCGCGGTAATTTTTTCCGGAGAGATATTCGGCTGAATATTGTGTACCTGTGTAAACACATAACCGCCCCCGGGAGAAAATATTTCCATCATCTCTTTGACTTCCCGCTTTATGTCTCCGATACTTCCGTTGGTAAGCGTTGTCTGAGTGTCCACTCCTCCGCCCCAGAAAGTGATATGTTTTCCGTAATTTTTTTTCAGATTGACAGGATCCATCCCTTTAGCGGAAAGCTGAACCGGATTCAATATATCTATTCCTGCCTCAATGAGATCACCAATAAGTTCGCTGACAGCGCCGCAGGAGTGAAGGAACACCTTGATACCGGGATAATTATCACGGACATACCGGTAGATCCGGGTATGGTATGGTTTAATTAGGTCACGGTACATTTTAACCGAAATCTGGAGGCTTTCCTGAGTTCCTAAATCATCACCCATCTGTATTATGTCGATGTACGGCGCTACTGCACCAAGGTATTTTCCTAAATCTTCTATATATTGCTGTGTGATCCGGTCAAAATAATAATGCATCAACTCCGGGTCGGCTGCCATATTGATAAAACTTGTTTCATACCCCCAATCAGCCTGTGCGGCTTCCAGGATGTTTCCTCCAAAACTGGCAAGTACCGCCTTATCGGTCGTTTTATGAAGTTTTTCAGCATTGACCTTAAGAAAATCAAGTTCCGTGTCTGTAATGGAGGCAAGGGGTACCGAATCGACATCCTGCATGGTTTTTGCGTCAGCATATGGATGATAGACTAAATCGTAATAAAGACCCGCCGCCGGCATCCTAGCTATAACAGTGGAACCCGTCCGGATTTCTTTTTCGCCTTTTTCGTTTTCTACGGGAGTGTATCCTTCAGGTACCAGACAGGAGCTGCCGTCATTAAGTTTTCCGTCTTTCCAGCGGGAAATATTTATACCGAAGGCTGGTTCATAACGATGGAGCTGGACAACATCAGCTCCAAACAGATCGGCTATACACGCTTCCGGTTCCGCTAACTGCTGAAATATATCATATACCCGGGTTTCCCCGTAACCGATACCGAGATACCTCTTGAGCTCATTGTAGGCAACGGCATTTATACCTGTGGAGCGCATGGCCCCGAAATCAATCGGCACCATGTCGGGTTCCTGATGATTTAAACTCAGCCTGATCCGCTCCCGGGAAGTCACTTCATTCAAGGCCTGCTCCTGATTATTGATATAACAATATATAACTTTTGCTATATCATTTTCTTAATCAGATTAAACTCAGATTACCATATTGTCAAGTTATTTCGCATGATTAATACAAATTTCAATAATATGACTTGGATTTTTGAGCAATATGCTTTATTATTTTTTTATTGTTATATCAATACATAAGAAAAGTAATACATGGTAAGGAATGAATAAATACGAAGAACTGAAACAGATTATTATTAACCACATCCGTGATTTAACCTGGGGACCGGGGGAACGCCTTCCGTCTGAATCTTATTTCTGCGAGACCTTCGATGTCAGCAGGATTACCATACGGAGGGCGAAGGATGAACTTGTTTCCGAAGGCTATCTGGAAACAAGCCCCGGCAGGAAGGGACATTTTATTGCATCTTCCCCTTACTCAAGCCGAAAAACTGGGCTTATCGGTGTTACCATCGATGATATCAGCATACCCTTTGCCGCGAGCATACTGAAAGGCATAGAGGACAAACTGCGGGAAAACAATCTCCACACCATTATCTGCAGCGGCAACTACGACACCGGTAGTGTAAAAGCTTTTATCGAATCGGTACAGAACCGGGGTGTGGACGGTTTTATATTTACCCCCATCATCGGAGATGATTATCAGAAAAAGAATATGGAACTTATTGCTCCCATCCGTAACAGGAACCTGCCCATTGTTTTTGTGGACCGGTATATTGAAAACACCAATTTATCCATCGTAGCTTCGGATAATTATCAGATCTCGTATGAATTGACTAACCGCATCATTTCTCAGGGGAAAAAACGGATCATACTTTTTAAAGGTGTGGATTGTTCGAGTACCGATGCGCGGTGGCACGGTTATAAGGATGCGTTGAGGGATGCCGGCATCCCCCTGGATAATCGTATGGTTTACACGGTAAATGATTTGAATTACATATCAAATTCCGGCAGCCGTAAAATACTTCAGCGTGAATTGCGGGACTACATGGACGGTATTCCGGAATTCGATGCCTGTTTCTGCCTGAACCATACATCCTTTGAACTGCTGAACGGATATCTTGCAGGGAAGGATCCCGAACTTCTGAAAGAGTTAGTCATCGGTACCTACGACTTCCAGCCGACGGAAAACTTCAGCTTTCCCTTTAATCTTTTCTCCGTTATTCAGCAGACATACCGCATAGGATGGGAAGCCGCGACCCTGTTGATGCGTTCGATTCAGGATCCCGAACATCCCATCGTACAGATGACCGTTAAGTCCAGTATAATTACCAGCTAACCCGCCTAAAAGAACATCTCGATCACATTAGGATCGGTTATGCCGATAATCTCTATCCGCAGTGTCTTATCATCAACTTTCTCCGCGGAAAATTTACCGAACATTTCATTCTCTTGTTGTCCTTTCATCATTGTATTGAAATTTTCCAGGAACTGATCGGCCTGCTCCTTATCCCCATATCTCGTGAGCATTTTCATTCTCAAGGTATTGCCGTTCTGCCAAATTCCGCCGGATACGGTATTATCGTAGTATCCGCCGGTCATCATAAAACCTAATGATGAATCGGCATATTTGAAAATAAAATCTTTTTCGTCCGAATCTGATTCAAGAATTGACTCCGATTCACCCGCGGCAGTTTCAAGAAGAATGGTAATATCATCGTCATCACACATACAAAAACCGTCTTTCGTAAGGATTATTGCCTCATAACTGTCTGTGTAATAAACAAGATCACCGTATGTTTCCTTCTCAAATCCTTCGTCTTCAAGTTCTCTCGTTAAGTTTTCCCGGTCGTATTCGGCAACAACGTAACATACTTCATCATCAAGCTGATTGGTGTATAAAACCGCAAGAGATTTTACCGATTCAGGGTCAAAGTCTTCGTAGAAGAAGTCGTCCTCAAGCCGGTAAACGACCTCCTCATTTACGAGTTCAATCGGGTCCTCTTCGAAAAGACCCCGGGTTGCCGCAGAAGAACTCATCTTTTCCATGTCCACAAAGTATAATTCTACACTTGAATCTTCTACTATATCGGCCGGAAGATATCCCATAAAATCGTTCAGCATACTGCTGCCGCCGCCCCCGGCAAGTACCGCGATAAGAATAATGATTACCGCGATTCCAGCCAATCCGGCTCCCACAGCCATATAAACTTTTTTCGGTACTTCCTTGAGCTTTGCCATAAAATCACCGCCGGCTCCGCCGCCTGCTGCCGCCGCAGCCTGAATCTCTTCGGGAGATTCCGCGGTCCGGTATTGCTGAACCAAATCACGGTCCTTCCGGTTCTTAGCAGCTTCCCGTTCCGCCTGCCGTTTTTGGGTTTCCAGGTTTTTCCGCTTAACTTTAGCATCTTCCGCGCTTATGGCGCCTGAGCTTTCCAGGGTATCCAGCTCCGAGAGGCCTTTCACTGCTTCCTCCCGTTTGGATTCGGCCTTATCAATATCAAACCCGATTTCCACGGATACCTGTTCAGCTTTCTGCTGTGCCGCTTTTAATTCTTCTTCGAGACGGGCTAAATCGATACCGTATTTTTCCGCTAATTGTTTGTACGTATCCTCGGAGAGAGATTCCTTAGTGCCGTCCAGTCTTGCCGATTTTTCGCGCAGATCTTTAATTTCCGCTTTTTTCGCGGGGATTTCTTTTATGATGCTGAAATCTTCCTTGTTTAACATGAGAGCTCCTTTTTCTACTGTTTTTAAAATGATGTCTTACATACTATAAGAATCTATCCGGTTGTCAAGTTTATGCGGAAATCAACAGCAAATCCCGGTCAACTCCTTTTGTGATTAAGAAAAGGCCATAATTTC